>CALJAA010000001.1 GCA_938028465.1 uncultured Granulosicoccaceae bacterium
TTGAATTTAAAAGAATGATTACAGCTGCATAACTTGTTACGTTATTCGGTTCCAAAATTGTCAGAGCTTGCTATTCTTTATGCAACATCAATTCTGGATCAACATCGTGGCGCGTGCCTATCCGCTGTCCGACCTCGTCAAGCTCGTCCGAGCCTATGGCGTTCTGGCCGGTACTGGTGATACAGAAAGAGTAATAGCCGGGCCTATTTCCCGCCGCTGGATCGCTCAAGAAGTAGAACACCACGTCCCACTCTCGTCATTGCCGCGAGCCCTGTTTGATACGCCTCGTGGCTGGGATTTATTAGCAAACGAGCTTTTCGCAGATCAGGATATTGATCCTGAAACCATCAAGCCTGAAGAAATCGATCTTGCCGAGTGTGGTAGAGATCGAATGATCAACACCAATCGGTTGCCTAAGCTCGAACCCTCTATCCATACCGCTGTACTGTCGGCTAACTTGTTATTGGGCGTGAAGCTCTATGGTGACCACGGTAGGGGCATGCCAGGCATGACTCACGATTTGATCGTGGCGACGATGCTGCAAGATACGCTGGGTAAGGCCTATCGTTACAGTGCAATAAATGCCTCCGATCATGAGATCGTTGATGATACTTACATATTCACTTGGTTTGGCGATACCGTTGCCAGCTACGTTCGCACCTTGCAGGACTACGTTCAGCTATTTGAAGCGGCAGTCGAAGCAGGGGATATACCTCCGGAACCGCCATCGCCTGCTCTGGCTACAGCTGTGGCCGCACTTGAAGCCAGCCGGCTACGATTAACAGCAAGAGCGGCAGGTGATCATGTCATTAGTTTTCTTGATGCAGAGAGTCGAGAAGAGCTCAGAGAAAAGGGCGTTGATGTTGACAATGATTTCCCAGAGCGTCCCTACTTGCTGCGTGATTACAACCGAGCCGTGGCTGCATTTGGCTTAACTGGCGTTGATCACTACGCATTGAGGGAGCCATTGCGAAACACATTGATGATGGCTGTTCGTGATGCACTGGATGATGACACCAAGCGAGACCGACTGTCGGGTCGTCGAGGCAAGGCTGTTCATGAGGTACATATGAACCTACCCGTAATGGAATACTACGTTGCATCAGAGGCGCCTAATTCAATAGAGACAGTCCATTTGGCCAGTTTGGAGATGATGCGATCTCTCGAGAAGGGCCGGCGTAAATCACTAAGTACTATGTCAGCTCACGCGTTTAGAATTGCAGCCATCTCTGAACGCGTGTTAGGCAGAGCAATGGAGCCACTGATCATTACCTTGGCATTGCTACATGATGTTGTAGAGGATGGGGCGATGCGGGTAACCGGTTACGGTCATTCGCTGCGTAAAATTCAGTTTCGATTTGGTGGTCCGATAGCTGCCATGGTGTCGGAGCTAACAGATTCCTCTGTGGATACCGATGGTGCCAACAAAGCGAAGCTTACGCTAGATAACCCCCATATATTGTTGCCGCAAGCACAGTATAACGTTGATCGTTTTACGCAAATGGAGCTGACACCCACTGAAACAGAAGTGCCTTACACACTCTCCGGCATTGTTATCAAATTACTCGACACGGTGGTATCTCTGGAAGAGGGGATTAAAGATCCCGAACTAATGAATGGCCATTGGAAAAACAGCGGTGCGAGAATCTACTGGGCCGAGAAAGTGCGTGGCGAGATTATTTATCCATTGATGGAGCGTCTGCTAATTGAAATAAAGGCCAGTAAGATCGATCCAAAATATAACCGTAGGCAGCATCACATTAATGTAGTGCGTTTGCGTGCTGGCGAAGCATTGCTTGAACTTACTATGCAATATCTCGATTTATACGCAACACAAAATTTAGCTATCTTAGCCAATGAATACCAACTGGATATCGGCCAACGTGACACCCTGTTGAGCTTGTTCAACGACAGCAACGTCGACACTGATCAGTTTAAAGTTAGAGTGTTAGATGACCTACTCAATGATCAGGATCTATTTGATGCGGTTGCTGCTGAGAAGGTGCCGTGTATAGCATTTACGACTTTATTTAAAAAGGATTCGGAGATAGGCGACGAACGCGATGAGTCAACATTGCTTGCTTATCGTCGAAGCTCTTTGCGGCTTCAGGAAATACGTAGAGAGTTACAGCTGGATACAGCGGAGAAATTATCGGCACTAGCCATTCGGCGCGAGCAGGTATTGCGGGTTATAGATCACGCAGCAAATAGGAACCAGGCTGTTGCACCACCGATGGTTCGCAACGTCGGTTGAAGTGTCGTTATGCGCCTGGGGATTGTTTGCCGGCCAACTGCCAACAAACTAAGCAGGTGAATCGCGCATTTTTTAGCGCAATTCACCTGCTGATTTTTTAGTGTTAGCTATTGGTAAATTGATTCTTTACCCAAAAACTTCACGATTAAATAGTAAAAAACTGGACGCAGCTTTTGTCTGTTGCTAGGGCCGATTTTTTCAATCGCGTGTGCAATAGCCGCATCAGCTTGATCGCCTTCCACACCAAGCTTTCGCTGAATGAATCGGGCTTTTACGTTCTCAAGTTCTTTTTTATCGCCAGCCGCTACTAAATTAGCGTCGCGATTATACAGAGAAGGGCCTAGTCCTTTAGCTACCGATGACAGCAGTTTTTCGTCGCAGTCGATACCGGTACTCTTCATTTGTGTTTTGCAATCTTCTATGGCTTCATCGAATTTCGACATATTAACTCCGCAGGCAAATGACTAGAAATAAAGATAGTGTTGTCACTTTACTAATTAACGTTTCAACATGGGTGCCATAATAGTTGGCCTTAACCCCATGGTGCAGGTTTGATCACCCGCATTTGTAATGATTTACATACTGTTACAAATTGATTGCGAACATTTAACCCACATAAGGCCTAGCCCGCTTGATTTTCTACAATTTGTTAATCCAATGTGATGAGTTCTAATGTTTCAGGAACACTATAACCCCCTAACTCCTTAGCTAGCGGCTGCGCATCAGTATGTTGAAGGCGTGTAACTAAATGTTGCAACAGCGTTCTAAAGTAGGTCTGCTTGTTCGTGACGAGATCGAGTGAAACAGAGGCAAGCGGCACAAAACCTAAGTTAAATTCAGACGCCGAGCTCTCAACACCGCACGTTACATCCGCTACCCCTTTGCATACGGCGGCGACTGCTCCTCTTTCACTATTGCAGCGAATGCCTTCGTTAAGCGAAGTGAGATCTATTTCATGTTCGCTACAGGTGTCAAGTAACAGACGGTTGTTGCCAGAGTCTTCATTGCGAAGTGCCCATTTTAGTGTTGGATCGGCTAGTAGATCAAATGGCTTTGTATGAGTTAGGGCTAACCGTGAGGAGATAATTAAGCCCTGTTGCCTTTGCAGCCCGCGTAAAACAACCCAGTCAGCATGATTTTTGTACGAGCGCAGTAATCCTAAGTGTCGACGTGCGTCTTGATCCGTTGCACCCCAATTGATAAAGCAGGCATCGGCGCGTCGAGTGTCGAGCATTCGTAAGCCATGTCGAGTGCCACAAGGGCTGTAACTGATTAAGGCATTGTTTTGCACTTCAGCTGAGTAGCGGTTAAACACGCGTTGTATTAATCGGTCTTCACTTCCAGTTACGATTAAACGATCGTTAAGCACACCGCTATGACAGTTTTCCGTTATCCAATCTTCTATCAAGCGGCGAGGAAATATCCATTTACCTGTGATCTTGGTGCCAGGTAATTCGCCGTCTCCTGCGAGCTGGTAAACCTTTTTCTCGTTTATATGCAGTAGGGCGGCTAACTGAGGGACAGTTAAAAATGGATTGCTATCCAATGTTGGCTTAACGAGTACGTTCATTGAGCTAGGTCGCGCATGCCTTTGGTTAGCGGTGGTGTACCGCGAACTGGCGGGATGGCATCTAGCTCGACATTTTCATCGCCGTGGTATACCAAAAAGTGTTTGCCCTTCGCTCTAGCGACTATGGTCATGCCCACTTCTTTCGCTAATTCCAACCCCATCTGCGTAACACCGGAGCGCGAGAGCAATGCTGGAATACCCATAAAGGCAGTTTTCATAACAATCTCAGATGTTAAGCGACCAGTGGTATAAAAAATTTTGTCGTCACCGGTTACATCACCAAGCCACATTCTGCCGGCAATAGCGTCAGCTGCATTGTGGCGGCCTACGTCTTCGATGTGCATTAGTGATTCAGTAGCGGAGCACAAGCCGCAACCGTGCACTGCGCCGGAGACACGATAAACATTGTTGAGTTTGCCTACGTTGGATATCAAGGTGTAGATATCAGATTGTTTAAGCGCAGGTGTGCTGAGTTTTACTTCGTAAAGCTTATCAACGGTGCAGCTAAAAATAGTGCCTTGGCCGCAACCACTGGTGACGATGCGGCGTTTCATTTTTTCTTGCCAATCGCCTATGCCTTCTCCCGCGAATGTTTCGACATCAACTACTTCTCTGTCCCAATCCACAATAACGGATTTAATTGTTCGGATGTCTTCGATAAGTTGTTGATTGCGAATGTAGCCTAGCGTCAGTGCTTCTGGTTCAGTGCCGAGAGTCATTAAGGTGACGACTTCCATCCCGTCAACGCGAATGGTGAGTGGTAGTTCGCCAGGCACGTGTACGTCGGTTACTTCGCCGTATTCATTGCGGGCTTGCACCCCATGTGCGGCTGTTAAGCCAGCGTTTGTCATATGGGGTGTGTATTGATTGGCCGATGCGTTCATTGAATTGTTCTCTCGGGCTCTGATTCAGTTTACCCAACCTAGAATTTTGCGATAGGGGTTGAAAGCCGGTGTAGGGTATGGCCAGGACAAAATGTCCCTGTCAAAAGCATTTTGGATTAATTTCGTACCAAAAACTAGCCCTTACTGTTCGTATCTAGTCGATTTCCTCTTGCGGAAGCATAGCCTCGCATGTCAATCTTGTCGTATGAGCGAACAAGAACTGTTTCAACCGATTTCTGAAGGCATTCGCTTAAATCTACCCGTCAGCGTGGTTTTGAGGCAGCGTACGATCCAGCGCGGCCGCTGGTCTGTGCCGGTTTGGGAGCTTGATACGGTTGCCTTAGGTTCGCACTCCAAGCTATCAAATACAGCGGGTGACCTAGTTCGTCAAACGGACACCGAAAAATCCTACTCCTGGTCGGGATGGAGTATCACGCTATACAAGGATGCCTGCGAGCGATATTGGCATGCGCTGATTGGCGACAAACCACTTGTTTACGTCGTTTGCAGGGATCCGCTGGATGATGAGTCGGAGCTCTCTACTGAACCACTTTTAGTCACTGTTGATTACGACGAAGCCACTGCCTACTTAGAAACCGACGATACGGTTTTATCGATGCCAATCCCTGCAGATATTTACCGGCATATGGAAGCATTTGTTTTGCAGCATTATCAGCCCAAGCCGTTTAAAAAACGCAAACGTAAAAAATGGGTTGATGGGGAAACACGGGGTGGTCGTTAATGAATGATGAAACATCAACGCTTTCCCGCTGGTCGAAGCTAAAGCGACAAGCGGCGGCTGAAAAGCAATCGGCTAAAAAACCGGCTGCAGAGGCTGATGAGATTCCAACCGAAGCACCTGATCTGAGTGCTCCGCTTGATGCGGCGAGTGACATTAGCGATTTGCCTGATATCGTTTCTGATCCTGCTTCTGAGTCTCAAAGCACAACGGAAATTGATGCGGTAGAAGAAGAGCCCTTATTGACCGATGAGGATATGCCAGCCGTAGAAACGCTCACGTCTGAATCAGATATCAGCATGTTTTTTAATCGCGGCGTGAGTAAAGCTGCACGAAATGCTGCTTTTAAATATCTGTTCCAGTTGCCTAAATACAATATAAGAGATGGGCTAAACGATTATGACGAAGACTATACCTACTTCGAACCCTTAGGCGATACCGTTACTTGCGATATGAAATTTCATCAAGAACGCAAAGAGCGAGAGGCACGAGAAGCAGAAGAGGCCTTGTTAGCCGAGCAGGAAGAGGCAGCCCGTGCCGAAGAAGAGGCTAAGAGTGAGGGGCTTGAGGATGAAACTACAGAGGAAGTGGCAAGTGAAGAAGCAGCGCAAGGCGAGAACGCTGAACAAGATGCCGATTCAGAAACCACAGAACAAGACTCCCCAGATAAACAAGACGACATTCAAAATGGCGACGCGTTGCATGCCGATTCGCAATCGGTAATGGATTCATCCGAAACAACCACTAACACCACAGACGTATGAGCACTGAAAACCAAACCATAGGCTTCACACCACTGGCAAGCGTTGTCAGTCAGCAGCAGTTGATAGAGGCAACATCGATTGTTGGTTATCATTCGAAGGGCAACGTGTTGGTGATTGGCTCGCCCGAAGATGCTCTCAGCGCTGCGAGCCAGCTAGCTGATATGAAAGCCACCGTGGTGACAATCGATGCTGAAGCAACTGGCATTCAAAAAAATCTAACCGAGGACGGCGTATCCGTTTATCGATCTAGTGAGTTGCAGTTAAAAGGGTATTTGGGCAACTATCATGCTGTAGCAGTGGCGGGTGCGGATCAGCTCGATTTAGGTGTAGGCGTGTATTTGGAAACCGGCCTATTTGATCTCGTACTCGATTTATCGGCAGAGCCTGTGCTCGGTGCTGAGCTTGCCCCGTTCGGATACTTGCATGCTCCTGATGAAGCCACACTGAACGATGCGTTAACGCAACTGCCCGATTTAATCGGTGATTTTGAAAAACCCAAGTACTTTAATTATCGTGCAGATGTTTGTGCGCATAGCCGCAGTGAATTAAACGGTTGTTCCAATTGTATTGATGTATGCGCAGCCAATGCCATTACCAGCAGAGGTGAGGGAATAAGCGTTGATCCTTATCTATGCCAAGGCTGTGGTAGTTGTGCCACGGTTTGCCCGAGTGGGGCAATGAGTTACGCCTATCCTCGTGCCAGTGATGCGATCGACCGATCCCGTAAGCTCATGGCTGAGCAAAAAGATTGTTCTGTAGCGCTACTGCACTCCGAGGATCATCAACAACACGTTGAGGATGCATCGCTGTCGTCTACTGTGCTTACACTTGCGGTGGAAGAAGTCACTGCCTTTGGAATGGATTATTGGGCTGCATTGGTAGCATCCGGTATTCAGCGTATTTATCTTGTGTTTGATAGTGAGAAAAAACGAAGTGATCGAGAAGCTGTTCTTGAACAGGCGCAGTGGTTTCATCAGATCATGTCAGGGCTCGGAATATCTGATGAAATTGTTATCGCCATCAATGAAACTGATCTACAAAACTTAGCGTCGCGAGCATTGCCGGAAAATGCACTTGTCGGTATGCAAACAGCAAAATTTGATACCCACGATGACAAACGACAAACACTACGAATGGCAATGGATCATTTAGTTGACCAACTGGGTAGCGTGGAGGCAGTTCAACCTTTACCCGCTGCTGCGGCTCACGGTGTTGTGTCCATTGATGCATCCACTTGCACCTTATGCATGGCCTGTGTATCGGTTTGCCCAAGTAAGGCTTTGCTGGATGGTCAGGAATCGCCGGCGGTGCGCATGATCGAAGCCAATTGCTTGCAGTGTGGCCTTTGCGATGCCGCGTGCCCTGAGTCTGCGATCACCCTGACATCTCAGTACCGCTACGACAGTATCGAAGCACGCAAAATATCAACGCTAAATGAAGAAGAGCCTTTTCATTGTGTGACTTGCCATAAGGCGTTTGCAAGCCAAGGCATGATCAGAAATATGCTCGGTAAGCTGACGAGCCATTGGATGTACCAAGACGAAAAAGCGTTGCGGCGCTTAAAGATGTGCGATGACTGCCGGGTAAAGGACATTTTTAATGACGACGGCGCTGTAGGGATTGAGGTGCATCGCGACAGTGGTGTTAAAGAGACGTAATTTTGACGGATTCAGGGCTGAGACAAAAAGGACCACAAAGCCCAAGGACGCTCTGGATTTGTTCGGTAGCTAGGTAAGAATTGTCGGTATAAGCGATCTAAATGAATGATTAGGGGTTTGCTAAAACCTTGATTACACTATGGAGTTATGACTGCAATGGCTGTGGATTCACCCACGTTCGAAATTAAGAGCGATGATCAGTTCGTCAACGATGAGCTGCAGCTAATGCGTGCCAGCGTATACGAGCTACTTGGGCGATTACTCGCCTCGGAACCAGATAACAGCGTATTAGATGTATTGCGAGAAATTGAAGGCGTTGACACTAGCGATGGGCCGCTTGCAATGGGCTGGGAGCTTTTGAAGCAGGCGAGCCTCAAAACCGACGAAGACGCCGTCACTCAAGAATACTTTGATCTCTTTGTCGGTGTAGGGCGCGGCGAGCTGGTGCCATTTGGATCTTGGTATATCACGGGCTTTTTAATGGAGAAGCCGCTTGCGGCCTTACGAGCTGACCTTCGAAAGATTGGTATTGAGCGCCAAGAGGGCGTTAGGGAATCTGAAGATCACATGGCTGCTTTGGCAGATGTGATGAGCATCATGATACGCAGTAATGAACCCATCGAATCACAGCAGGAATTTTTCAGTACACACATTGCGCCTTGGGCCAATGCCTTTTTTAACGATGTGCAAAACGCAAATGCTGCGCGCTTTTACCGATCAGTCGGTTTTTTCGGCGCAAGCTTTATCGATTTTGAAAAACAATTTTTAGCCATGAAGATTTAGTGGTTTTTTTGTTGGCATTAATTACACGCAACACGTGGAGTCATTTATGAGCAAGAAACAAATGAAAGATGAATCAAACAAGAAACCAAAAATGATAGATGCAAAGCGACGTGGGTTTCTACAAGGCTCTGCAGTGGTCGGTACCGCCGCCGCAACGGGTGTTGCCTCCGCTGATTTGCTGGAGACGGATGTAGCTGTTCCGTTAAAGAAAGACACTAGTAAGCACGCAGGTTACAAAGAAACTGATCGTGTCCGTGAATACTACGCCAAGGCGCGTTTCTAAGGAGCAACTATGAAACTTACGAAAAAACAGAATGATCAAGGTGCGAAGGCACCAAGAGGCCTGCTTGGCGCATCGGTAAACCGCCGCTCGTTCTTGAAAAGTTCAGGCATTACCGGTGGTGGAGCAGCCTTAGCATTTGCGGGTGGTCCGTCCATGCTGACCAAAGCTCATGCAACCACTGCTGGTCCTAAGGCCGGTGTTGAAACCAAAGTTATTCGCTCTGTTTGCACGCACTGCTCAGTGGGTTGTGGCGTGATGGCTGAAGTGCAGGATGGTGTTTGGACAGGGCAAGAGCCAGACTTTAAATCACCTATTAACCTGGGTGCGCATTGCGCCAAAGGCGCATCAGTTCGAGAGCATGGCCATGGTGAACGGCGCCTTAAATATCCAATGAAGCTCGTTGGTGGCAAATGGACCAAAGTCTCATGGGATACAGCAATCGGTGAGATTGGTGATCAGATGCTGAAGATTCGCGAAGAGTCATCGCCTGATTCAGTTTACTGGTTGGGTTCCGCAAAATTTAACAACGAGCAGGCATACCTATTCCGTAAGTTTGCAGCGCTTTGGGGTACTAACAACGTTGATCACCAAGCGCGTATTTGCCACTCAACAACCGTTGCTGGTGTTGCGAATACATGGGGTTACGGTGCAATGACCAACTCCTATAACGACATGCAAAATTCCAAAGCCATGTTCTTTATCGGGTCTAACGCAGCTGAAGCGCATCCGGTTGCAATGCAGCACATCCTTAAAGCGAAAGAATCTGGATCAAAGCTGATTGTTTGTGATCCGCGTTTCACGCGAACAGCAGCTCATGCAGATCAGTTTATTCAAATGCGCCCAGGCACTGACGTGCCATTGATTTGGGGCATGATGTGGCACATCTTTGAAAACGGTTGGGAAGATAAAGAATTTATCAATCAGCGCGTTTATGGCATGGATGAAATTCGAACTGAGGTGGCTAAGTGGGATCCAGCTGAAACTGAACGTGTCACCGGTATTCCTGAAGCTGGCGTTAAGCAAGCAGCACAAACCTTGGCTGAAAATCGTCCTGGTACAGTTGTGTGGTGTATGGGTGGTACGCAACACACGATTGGTAACAACAACACGCGTTCGTATTGCATATTGCAACTAGCCTTGGGCAACATGGGTGTTAGCGGTGGCGGTACTAATATTTTCCGCGGCCATGACAATGTGCAGGGTGCAACTGATATGTGCGTACTCAGCCATAGCTTGCCGGGTTACTTTGGGTTGTCTGGCGGCGCTTGGAAGCACTGGTCTTCAGTTTGGGATCTCGACGTAGATTGGGTTACGGCGCGCTTTGATCCAGAAGCTTATGAGACGATAAAAGATAAGCCTGTCCCTACCATGAACCGACCAGGCATGCCGGTATCACGTTGGATAGACGGTGTACTCGAAGATCCAGACAACATTGCGCAAAAAGATAATATCCGCGCGATGGTGTTATGGGGCCATGCACCTAACTCACAAACGCGTGGGCCAGAAATGAAGAAGGCTATGGAGAAGCTCGACTTACTTGTCGTGATTGATCCATACCCAACTCATTCTGCAGTGCTACCTGATAGACAAGAAGGCATGTACTTGTTGCCAGCTTGTACGCAGTTTGAAACCTCTGGTTCTGTAACGGCTTCTAATCGGTCACTGCAATGGCGTGACAAGGTTATCGAGCCTCTGTTTGAATCGTTGCCTGATCACACGATTATGAGCAAGTTTGCGAAGAAGTTTGGCATCCATGATGAGCTATTTAAAAACATCGAGGTTAATGGTGAAGAGCCACTAATTGAAGACATCACCCGCGAATTCAACAAAGGTATGTGGACAATCGGCTACACCGGTCAAAGCCCAGAGCGTATTAAAGAACATATGGCTAATCGCCATACGTTTGATACCACAACATTGCAAGCAGTCGGTGGCCCACTTGACGGTGAGTACTACGGTTTGCCATGGCCTTGTTGGGGTACGGCGGATATGAAGCATCCGGGTACACCAAACCTGTATGACACCAGCAAAGCAGTTGCTGAAGGTGGTTTGAACTTCCGTGCACGCTTTGGTGTTGAACGCGATGGCGTTAATCTACTAGCTGAAGGCTCATACAGTGTCGGTGCTGAGATTGAAGATGGTTATCCAGAGTTCACTGCAGATATTCTTAAGCAAATGGGTTGGTGGGATGAACTCACAGCCGAAGAGAAAGTCCTTGCTGAAGGCAAGAACTGGAAAACAGACCGCTCCGGTGGTATCCAACGTGTTGCGATCAAACACGGTTGCGCACCGTTTGGTAACGCCAAAGCACGAGCTGTGGTTTGGACATTCCCTGATCCGGTGCCGATTCATCGTGAGCCGCTTTACACCGCACGCTACGATTTAGTGGCTGACTACCCGACTTACGAAGATCGTAAATCGCATTACCGCCTGCCTACTCGTTATGGTTCGATTCAGGCAACGGATTATTCAGGTGACTACCCACTAATACACACCAGTGGCCGCTTGGTTGAATATGAAGGTGGTGGTGATGAATCTAGATCAAACCCTTGGCTAGCTGAACTTCAGCAAGATATGTTTGTTGAAATTAACCCAGCCGATGCAAACGATGTGGGTATTCAAGACGAGCAGCAAGTTTGGCTTGAAGGCCCAGAAGGCGGAAAGATTAAAGTTAAAGCTATGGTCACCAGTCGTGTTGCAAGAGGAGTGGTGTTTACACCGTTCCACTTCGGTGGTCATTACCAAGGTGAGGACTTACTGGATAAGTATCCAGAAGGTGCTGCCCCCTATGTACGTGGTGAATCAGATAACACCACGATGACCTACGGCTACGACTCCGTAACTCAGATGCAAGAGAGCAAATGCTCTTTATGCAAAATAACAGCGGCTTAATCGCGAGGAGACCAGCATGGCTAGAATGAAATTCCTATGTGATGCAGAGCGCTGCATCGAGTGTAACGGTTGTGTTACGGCTTGTAAGAACGAGCATGAAGTGCCTTGGGGTGTTAACCGTCGTCGAGTGGTAACACTGGGTGATGGTGAGCCAGGAGAAAAATCGATATCGGTTGCTTGCATGCACTGCACTGACGCACCGTGCCAGGCGGTATGCCCGGTTGATTGTTTTTACACCACTGATGACGGCATCGTATTGCACGATAAAAACCTCTGTATTGGTTGCGGTTACTGTTTTTATGCCTGCCCGTTTGGCGCACCACAGTATCCTCAGCAATCATCATTTGGTGCTCGCGGTAAGATGGATAAATGTACGTTCTGCGCCGGTGGCCCAGAGGATGATTTATCCGACGCTGAGTATGAGCGTTATGGTCGCAACCGTATTGCAGAGGGAGCATTACCTTTGTGCGCCGAGATGTGTGCAACTAAAGCATTGATTGCCGGTGATGGTGATGAAGTTGCTGACATTTATCGTGAGCGTGTCTTGCAGCGCGGCGGTCGACCACAAACTTGGGGTTGGGAAACGGCCTACCAGGAGGGTTGATCATGAGTCAATCGACTACTCAACCTGTAAAAAAAGCCAAAAAAACGATGGCTCAACGAAACCGCATCGCGATGTGGAGCGTGTTTTTTGTGTTGGCAACGTCTGTCGCCTTACCGCTGATGAGCTATTCAGCTCATTGGTTGGGTATGACGGCAACGGCGCAAGAGGCAGCAGGTGCTACTAATCCCCGTGCAAATTTTTGGGGTGCAGTTCGTGACGGTGTCTCGGGTTACTCCGCGGTTAAAGGCGACGGTGCCAATGTGCTGGTGCAATCCGGAGGCACGGATTGGTTAGCCAAGCGTAATGGCTTTCTGAGTCAAAAGCTTCCTTGGATCATCGCGGGTATGGCAGGGATTATTCTGCTATTCCACCTATTTGGTGGTCGTAACAAGCTGGATAAGAGTGGAAATTTATCCGGGCGAAAGATCAAACGTTGGAGTTGGATCGAACGCTTAGTGCACTGGGTTACCGCCATTTCTTTTATCATGTTGGCGATTACGGGCATCAGTATGTTGATTGGTAAAACAGCGCTGATACCGTTGTTGGGTAAGGCCGGCTTTGCTACTTGGGCGGGCTTGGCCATTTCAATACACAACTACATTGGCCCCTTGTTCAGTGTAGGCATTGTGTTGATGATCTTGATGTGGGTATGGCATAACATCCCAACAGGTGTTGACTTGAAGTGGCTAGCTGCAGGTGGTGGCTTATTCAAGAAAAACCATCCTTCTGCTGGCCGTATGAACGCCGGTGAAAAGATTTGGTTCTGGTTATTGGCAACGGTAGGTGTGGCAGTATGCGTCACTGGTTTGATAATGGTGGCGCCAATATTGGGTTTCCAGTTGCCAGCAGGTATCGAAACCGCGCGCGCCAATATGCAACAAGCTAATTTAATCCACGGTGCGCTGGGCGTCATCTGGACGGCTATCGCTTTGGGGCATATCTACATTGGCACAGCCGGTACAGAAGGCGCGTTTGAAGGTATGTCTACTGGTTATGTATCAGAGGAATGGGCTCACCAGCATCACGACCTCTGGGCTGAAAAGATGGTTGCTAAAGGAAAGGTAATCGATCCTTCGGCTACCGTAGCCAGCCGGATGAAGGCTGACGCACAAGCGGCTCCTACTACACAAAGTTGACAAACTATTCCCGCCAGCACCAGCTGGCGGGTTAGCATAGCGGTATGTCTCAGCCCACTGCAGCAGCTAAAAAATTCCCGGACGAAGTCATCGTTGCGTTGCACGAAACGCAATTAACGCTTAGTTGTATCCCTGTCCAAATCGATGATCAACATTGGCAAGCAGCCTTGTTTTATGTGCTGCCACCAGATGCTCCTTGTTTGGGCAAAGGCGCATTGATGGGTGGGCCGTTTGCTGTCGGTATTGAAGCTGATACGGTTGAACATGAAAACGCGACATTAATCGAAATTGGGATTGATATCTCGGTACCGGTACAGCCTCTGCAAGGTACCTTGTTGTTTCTCACCGGCCATAGCACGCCGCATCACGAAGCATTAAAACTTCTCACCACACAACAAGACTTACCATTATTTTTGGGTGATCAGCATTGCAATTTGTTGTGGCAACAGCGAGTGCCTTTAGGTGATGGCCATCGAGATGGTTTTAAAGAGCTACTTGATGAAGCTATTGCCAGGGATGCCGTAATCAGAATGACTGGCCGCTACGATCCAGATGCGGCCTTTGCAGATTCGTTGCAATCCAGACGTTTAATCTAATAATGGTTGGCCCCTTGATATCAATTGTTGTGCGTATGTTGCTGCTGCCTGCAATTTTACTTTCAAGTAGCATTTGTTTGGCAGACAAAAAGGCTAATGATCTTGAGGCGAATAACACACCAAGATCGTTGTGGATCAAAGCGATCAGCAACGATGATACTGATCAGCTACAAAGCTTGTTGTCTACCAACACTCCAATAGATTCGCTGCTTAAACTGACTGCGCCTAATGGCAAGACTGCATTGATGGTTGCCAGCAAAAAGGGCGATATAAAACTAGTTAAAGAGTTACTTGGCTTGGGGGCATCCGTTAACACGGTCACCAAAACTGGCGGAAACGCTTTTATGTTTGCCGTGCTTGGCAATCACATGGATATCGCTAAATGGCTTACGGATCAAAAAGCCAATATCGGAGCTGCGGGTTCAAATGGATGGAGTGCAGTGACCATTGCCGCCGCAATGGGGCATACCGATATATTAAGGTGGCTTACAACATTGGATTCACCAATCGATATGCCGGACGTGTATCGCTTTACGCCGTTAATGCGCGCGGCTGATAATGGGCATTATAAGGCGGTGAAGTTATTGTTAGAGACAAATGCTGTGAATATAAATGCAGGGGATGAATGGGAAAACACAGCCTTACATTTTGTCATGGCCAACAAAAATATTGCGCTGCTGGAACTGTTACTGCAACAGGGTGCAAACATCAATCAGGCTAATCGGGACGGAATTACGCCTGCTGCTATGTTGAACCAGTGGCCGGAAGCTCGTCCGATAGTTGATCGTTTTCAATAACTTCTTCAATCACTGGCTTGCGCGTTTTGAGTAAGCCATGATTGGCAAGGGTTACTCTGGCCTCTTCATAGCCAATCTCGCTTATCCGCTGATACTGCTTAAAATCAAGCAAGGATATTTCGCTGACATCCGGCTCGATCAATACATCCAATAACGCTTTTGTTTCATTGAGCCTTAGGATGCTTTTGATATCGGTGGAGCGTAGTAGTGTTTCTGCAATACGCGGAACCTTCATGCGTGGCCTAAATGGGTTTAGCCTACTCAGTAATGCTTGCCAACCTGATAAAGACGTGCCGTATTCGTAGTTCGCGCTTAGCTCGGGTATTTGGCTGACGTTCACTCCCATGATGTTGCCGGTGCCACCGAGCTTTTCATGCATGATATCGACTGGAAAGGTGTTTAGCACGGCACCATCGATCAACAGCATCTCGCTGTTAATAGGCACGGGTGAAAAGATCCCCGGTAGGGAAATAGTACTGCGCACCACATGCCACAACTCGCCACGATCGTGCAAAACTTCTTCGCCATCAAATAAATTTGAAGACACACAAAAAAACGGAATCCAAAGATCCTCTATGCGCTGCTCACCATAAACTGTTTTACAAAAGTGGGTAAGCTTTGCAGATTTCATTAATGCGGTAATCGGTAGGGTGTAGTCAAATAATGCTTTTTTACTTGCGAATGTTTTAGATAGCTCGAAGATGGATTCAGTAGATTGTTCCATAGCCATGGATGCGCCCAGTAGGCCACCCATGCTTGAACCACCGATGTAATCAATGTCGATGCCTTGTTCCTCAATTAATTTCTGTACGCCCAAGTGGGCATAACCCCGTGCGCCACCTCCACTGAATACGATGCCACGGGCAGTGCCGCACATTCGCCTGGCTAACCGCGCTATGTGCTCGCTGTCTTCTATACGGATATGATGATGCGCATGTAGGTTTCGTTTTTCTAACCACTTGATCGTGCCGGTGGGTTGTTCGGTATCAGTGGCATGGAGTAATACTAGTTCTACACGTGGCTGGTGATGATCCTCTGCAAAGTGCGAGTTTAGGGCCATTTCTATGCCGCGTAGCTCGGAGGTATTACTGCCGTCTGCATTAGCGACAAGCAAAACACGATCAGCGCGATTAACGCAACGTCGTGACCACGCTGTCCATTCGCGATTAGCCACGTAGATCATTTGTTTATAAGTATTTTCTTTGTCGTCTAACCATTCGGTGATCGCAGAATTAAATGGGTCTTCAAATCGTGTTTGAGCTGCACCTGTCTTACCGTAAAGTGTGTCGAAACCCCGCGCGTGCAGTACCATCGGATCGCCTTCTTGCTTAAGCTGCTCTTTTAGTTGGTTTAAAAACCTGCGCAGCGGCAAGCGTTTATCCATCGGAATAACAGCAAAGGTTTGGTCTGCATTGATGATGCCGCTTTTGCGTTCATTCTCAATATGCCGCTGGACAATTAGCTTTGATAGCGACATCAACATGTCAGGTTTTTGCGCTATCAGTTCATCAAATATACTTTTACGCAAGAAGGCGACAGATGATTCTCGCATAGCGAATACGCTTGCGCTGCGGGGTGCATCCGTGAGCAAGGCGAGTTCACCAACTGTTTCTGGCGCGCGTACTTCGGCAAGCGGTAAACGGTTGCCGTCCGGGGTTTTCGTTTCAACTGAGAGCCTGCCAGATACAACGATGTGTAGGCCATCGGCTTCGTCACCTTCTCCAATAACTAATTCACCACTTTTATATTGACGTATTTGTGTTTCGTCTAATAAGGATTTCATAGTGCTGGTGGTCACGTCACCAAATAAATCGAGAAACACACGCGATAGCATCACGCGCTGAGATAGGTCGGCCGCGGTGTCATAAACGAGCGCAAGTACCTGTGGATTGATATCAACTAATAGTTCAAACGCAAAGCGCGGAAACTTGGCAAGCTTGGTGGTTTTGGCTGCTATGGCAGTAACAAGGTACAAGCCACCATTTAGTACTGCGAAGTCTCCAGCAGTTTCGCCTTTGGTTCGAGAGTGTAAATAAAAGCCTTCACCTTCATTGCTGCCGGGCATAAACAAGCTGATCTCACCGCTCATAACAAGATACAAGTTTTCAGATTGCTTACCCTCAGAAAACAACACCTCACCCTCGTCGAGATCTTTGAACGAAATATGAGAAGATAGGGTTTCCCAACGCTCGTCATCAATATCTTGGATGAAAGGCATTTTCCTCAATTGCTTGAGTAGCCTAGCTGCCGAATTTAGTGGATTAAGTGACATGGGTTAGCAACGAATTCGCTGTTCGGAAAAATTATCGGCAGGAGTGGCAAGCGTTTTTGCACCTGCAGGCTGCCACACGTCCAAAACTTTGTATTCCATCGCTAGCCTGAAACCAAATTTCTCTAAAAAACGTTGATACTGATCTTCACCAATACTGCCGATGGCAACTATGTTTCCGTTTGCATCTGTTTTGAGTTCTATTGCGGCAAGTGGCATAGGAGCTGGACCCGATAGAACGCGTCCAGCATCTGCAGGATCATAGATACTGTGTTCGGAGCAGCAACTGATCAGCTGCGTTCGAGACTGTGCTTCACCGGCGCTGTCGTAAAAATTGACCGTGTCTGATCGGTAGTTGATGTGGCTTACTGGTTTTGCTGGGTGTGACATCTTGTGGCTGCAAATGGCAGAGAAGGCAACGATAGATTGATCATCACCAATGCCACCAGGCCAGCTATCACTTGCATTTGCTTTGCTCGATAGGCGCAACAAAAAACACGGAGTGGATACATAGGGGTAGCTAAAGATCAATGACTCTCCAGCTTTTAGCATATCGACATTGACAGGCGTTTGGTCTGCCAGTACGAGTGCTGACTCAGAATATTTTTTATTCACGCTGCCAGTGGAGTTGCCATGGGCGTGCAAACTAGCAGCTCCCGCCACCAGCCCAGTACATAGCTTATTGAAGTGTCTTCTTTCCATAGCTCATTTCCGTCGTGGGTTTGACCACGGCAAGGTTGCCGAGAATAGGATTAGCGTGAAAGAAGTGTACACCGACTTATTGCTCGCTGCTAAACTGGATTGCGCCAAAATAGGCCACTGCGGACTTACCGGTGTTGTCTGAATCTACCATTACTGCTAAGCCACTAAGTGATTTAACTTCAACGTCAAATAGTGTTGCAAAATCATCTGCAACATTGCGTGATTGATGCTGCCATTGGCCCGCCAAAGTGTCGCCACTTTGCAGCGCAATCAATTTAGATTTTTTAGTGTACGGGCTGCTCCAGCTTTGATCAATTGGAGTGTGTGACGCCCAGACGTAATTAATCACATAGGTTTGCCATGGAAACCGGCCATAGCGATAGGCTACATAAACCCTAGCAGGAAAATCATCACCGCTACGCGTTTGCTCGTCGATGCCGGTGAACACATTTTCAACTTTCCAATGCCAAGTGAGCCGAGGGGTCTCCAGCAAAGAAATTTCAAATTCTTTATAAAGCAAAGAGGCCTCTGCGTTAGCAATGCCTCTTAACACCCGTGTACCATTATCGCTTGTTAGTTCGTATTCAGTGTTGCCCGTAAACGATCGCTCCTGCCAGAGGGCGAGTGTTCGGTCTGTAAAGGGCATTAGTGGCGTGTCCGCCATAGCGAGCGCACTGGCCGATAGCATTAGCCAGGCCATACCGCTAAGAAACTTAGCGTTCATGGTTGTCGTTACACGTTTGCTCATAGCTATTGGTCAGTCCGCCTGCCTGTTGGTTCAGCAACACAGGAGTAGGGTATTCAGTTTATGGGCATTTTTTGGGCCGTTATCCCGCCTGAACAGCTGTGAATCCCATTTAAGTGTAAAAAGCGTAAAATATGGCCACTCAACTGGTATTTTCCCCAATGGTTAACGCAAAGGCGCAAAGGCGCTTTTTAATTTGTGCTCTCAGCACCGTAGTGATCATATACATGCTGATATTAGTGGGCGGTATCGTTCGTGCGACTGGTGCTGGCATGGGGTGCCCGGATTGGCCAACTTGTTTTGGTCAGTGGATCCCGCCTACCAGCGAAGCTCAATTACCTGCTGATTATCAAACTATCTACGCTGATCGGGGCTATGCCGAAACTACCTTTAATTTGCGTAAAACTTGGACTGAATATCTCAATCGACTACTAGGTGTGTTTACTGGTTTCGCCATTTTCTTAACTCTACTGTTCTCCAATAGATACAGGCAATCCGACAAGCCAGTTTTCTATCTCTCACTTGCCGCATTTATATTAGTTGGAGTGCAGGGTTGGTTGGGTTCTCGCGTGGTCGCCAGTAATTTACACCCTGGTTTGATTACTGTTCATATGTTGCTTGCGCAAGTGATCGTGTGTTTGGTAATCATGGCTTGTATACGTGCCTACCGGCACAATATCGATCGTACCGCTATTTTGGGTTTGCCCTCAGTGATTTATCCATTGATGTGGTTCGCAATGATCGCAGGCCTTGCGCAATTACTACTGGGTACGCAGGTGCGGGAAGCGGTTGATCTAATGGCAAAACAAAGCAACTACGTTAATCGTCATCTATGGATTGATAACCTTCCCATCATTTTTAGCATTCACAAGTACCTCTCAATACCTGTGGTGGTGTTAAACATTTGGTTTGCTTATCGTATTCGTGCATCGCAAGCATCGGCTCTTTTATCATCCTTGGCTTTACTGCTGATTGGCTTGATAGTGGGTACTGCATTAATGGGTATGTCGATGGAACGTTTGAATCTCCCCATGTTTGCTCAACCGCTGCACCTTTGGTTTGCGTCGTTAATCCTCGGAGTTCAGTTCGCGATTTATTTGATCCTGAGGCAGGGTCGATCCCCGGCAGATGCTAGCGATCGGAGAGCCAGCCCGGTGGCTGGAAAGCAGGACGACACCCAAATAGCGCAGCCCGGCTGACCGCAGCCCGGCTGACCGCAGCCCGACTGACCGCAGCCCCGAAGACACAGCTTGCAATATACCGGCTGATTGATTAGATTTAGGTGTCGCTAGGAAGGCGCAACCGTACTTGGCTCAGCTGGGTGCGGCTAGATAAAACAAGGAGGTTACCCGTGGCTTATACCCGCCCTATATCATCATCGCGGATATTGTCATCAGCAATGTTGATGAGTTTTCTGTTTTTAGGCCTTGTCGCCTTAGATACAGCCGCATCCGCTGCTGAACAACTTGATATCAATCACGCATCTGCATCCCAAATTGAAGCTCAACTTCCCGGTATTGGCAAAGTAAAAGCCCAGGCGATTGTTGATTATCGAAGCCATCATGGCCCGTTTGAAAGGCCCGAGCAATTGTTAGAGATCAAGGGTATAGGGCCCTATACACTTGGCCTTATTCGCCCATTGATCCGTTTTAATGACGCCCAATCACCGTTTTTCTCACAGCTTGGAGAGCAAAATCTCAACACGAGGGATCAGGCAATTCGTCGAGACATAAAGCGGATTGTGACCCGCGCGAGGCAGGCTACACATGAGTAGCAGGGCGCATCGGTGGCCAAATATACTCGCTATCGATGCCCTACTTTAGTCAGCATCGGTGCGAATATTGCTCTGTTACTAACTGTGTAACGCTAATTTCATTGGTAATTGCGTTTGTCGTTGCGTCAATTGAGACTCAAAAGTGACCGATAGGTTGAAATTCAATAACGACAGTAGCGTCGTGTATCGACTGCGATTGACTCTCGGGTTTATCGTTCTGATGCTATGCGCGTCGTATTTAGTTGGCGGCTATCTACTCAACGACCTTAAAAACTCTCAGCAAAGTGCAATCGAAAAGTCGGTGCCTGCGCTATCACAAGCTCACGATTTCGAAAGCGAGCTCGTATCCATCACCGAATTGACTGCAAGGTTAAGAGGCGCTACCAATGTTTCTGAAGCAATATCATTACGCGTGGAACTACTTAAGCATAAAAACCATCTGCGCGACATTATCGACTCAAGTATCATTGAATCCGGTGTTGATGATTTGCAAGCTTCGGTACGATCGCTAGAAACTTCAACTAAAAGAGTCGTCAGTTCTAAGATGAACATGATTTGGCTTGATAACGCGATGAGATCTAAATTAGTTCGCCTTGCAGAAATTCACGAAGAGTTTAATGGTTGGCTTGAGCCACTGTTGCAAGTGGAGGAGACGGCATTTGCAGCATCGCTAGAGTCTAATGTCATTAACCTTGCAGCGGCTGATTTTACAACTAATGGTTTGATGGGAAAGCTTAATGGCAGAAACCAATTATTGGAAATTTCCTACAGCTTAACTTCTCTGATTGATTTGATTGATAGTTTAGCCACTTCTCGCTTTATCAATAACCAAAAAGAAACCATCGCGACGATAAAGTTTCAACTTACTGCCATTGGTCAAGTGTTGGCCGATGTTGTTGATGCAGATACTCGGCGTGCAATGGCTAAGATGATTGTGGAGTTGCGAGCACTGACTTTGGGTGATCAAGGAATAATAGATAATATATTGAGCTACGGAGAGCATAAAGCTCAGTTTAGAAAGGATCGAATATTAAAACTTGAACAAATCAATACAGTTTCGGACAAAATCGATAGTATCGTTATGGATACAGAGCGAGACGTCCAATCAACCACCTCTAATTTTGATAACACATTGAGTAGAATTGTTGTCATTCTGGGCCTGTTTGGCCTAGGCGTACTAGGCATTATCGCCTTGGTTAAAGCGATTGTGGTGGAGCGTCAAATTAATCGTCGCATGCGTCGATTAACCTCGGCCGTTACTGATATTGCAGGTGGCGAACATGACCGAGAAGTCGATGTGTCCGGTGGAGATGAAATCGGCACAATGGCTGGCGCTCTCGAAGTATTTAAAGAAAACGCAAGAGAACTCCAACGTTCAAATACAGAGTTAGAACAATTTGCTTACGCTGCTTCGCATGATCTTAAATCACCGCTTAGAGCTATCGAGAGCTTAGCTCAGTGGACATTGGAAGATGCAGGGGACGATCTACCAGGCTTTGCAAAGGATAACCTTGAAAAATTGTTAGCTAGAGCTCACCGGCTTTCGCAATTGCAGTCAGATCTTTTGGAATATTCTAAGGTCGGTAAACCGGATGACAGCGTAGAAGAAATTGACTTTGTCCGCATGGTTGATGATTTAGCTGGAATTCTAGACCCCGATCAACATTTCGCTATCTCGGTGGTTCGTGCACCAATTGGTTTGGCTACTCAAGTCGTACCGCTACGACAAATTGTGCTTAACCTAATTACAAATGCGATGAAACACCACGATCTTGAAACCGGCACGATTGACGTAACAGTCGATGTTCAAAGCGATAGGATGCAGATTTCCATTGCGGATGATGGCCCTGGCATCGCCACTAAGCACCATGAACGCATCTTTGGATTGTTTGAAAAGCTTGAATCAAATGAAAAGGTAGAGGGCAGTGGTTTAGGTTTGTCAATGGTTAAGAAAATGATCGAAAGATCCAACGGTTCAATCGCTGTGGTATCTGATCCAACAAAGCAACGTGGCACCACGTTTGTATTTGATTGGCCAATCGAGGCCTCGTGTGTCATGCCTGAAAAAATGGCGGTTGGCTTTTAAATTGTAGTTTGTGTGGTTGTATTACTGGGTGTTGCAACGTTTTATTCTCAGCTAGTAGCATTGCCATTTTGTGCGCATAGATTAGCCAAATAACCTGGTTGCGAAACTACTTCTTTGAGCACAAACTGCACCCCTAGTGATCGTGTTTGAGCTAGTACTGCTTCCGGCACACTAGAGTTAGAGGTGAGGTAAACGCTGGTGTCGTCTAAAGATATTGCGTTCGATAACCTTTCGATAAATTCAATACCAGTGCAATCTGGCATACGGTAATCGACAAACAAGTGTTTAGGGAGAGTACTAACCAAAAATTCAAATGCTTCATCAGCAAATTCAAAGCACTTTATTTGGTAAGTAGTTTTGCGAAGAGCCCGAGTCATGATCTGGTGCTCAATGGTATCGTCGTCCACAGCGATGATGTCGTAGTCAAGCTCCATGCAGTTGCCCAGCCCGTTTTTCGATTATCATAAAAATTGCAGTTGCCTGTTGCAATAGGTAGTTGTACCTAATCGCCATCAAAGTTACATAGCACGTGTACGGGAACATCCATCGCTTCTATTTTTTTAAGTCCGCCAAGTTCAGGCAAATCTACAATAAAAGCAGCCCCTACGATTTCTGCACCGGAATGCCTTATTAATTTAATACCTGCTTCGCAGGTGCCACCTGTAGCAATCAAATCATCTACTATCAAAACGCGGTCGCTCTTAACTAGCGCATCATCATGAAGTTCCATGGTGTCTTGACCGTATTCTAATTCGTATTCTTCGCGTAACACACTGCCCGGTAGCTTCCCTGATTTTCTTATTGGGACAAAGCCAAGGCCAAGTTGATGCGCAACGGCACCACCGAGAATGAAACCGCGTGCTTCAAGCGCTACCACCTTACTTATCTCTAAACCGGAATAGGGATGAAGCAATCTGTCGACAGCGATTCTGAAACCGCGTGGGTTGCTAAAGAGTGTGGTGACATCTCTAAATTGAATGCCAGGTTTGGGGTAATCAGGGATGGTGCGGATGTAGTCTTTAAGATCACTGGAATGTTGCATGTTTTTACGTTGTCAGCCTTGATAATGCGAAATTGACTTGTTTCTGAACAATTCACTGGTGAAAGGAGCTAGCTTTTACACGATGATACCGTTCAACTGGGGATTGTGGAAGTTGCTTGTATAGGCCCGTGATAAAATTAAGACGAACGAATTCACTTTTGGAGTAGATGATGAACCTAGTTGGTACGTTAGGCAAAATGATATTAAGTGGTGCAATGAAGCGCGGTGGTGGTGCCGATATTCTCGGTGGTCTACTCGGTGGAGCTGCTCAAAAAGGTCAAGAAGGCGCTGGTAGTTTGGGCGGTTTACTAGGCGGTTTGGCTGGAAATGCTAACGCAGGTGGAGGCGGGATTGGTGGCAATGCAAACCAAGGCGGCGGTAGCCTAAGCGATCTACTCGGCAAGCTTCAACAAGGTGGCCAAGGTCAGGTTCAACAACAAGCTCCTCAAGCCGGTAATGCTGGTGCGGGTGGTTTAGGTGATCTACTTGGTGGTTTGCTTGGTGGTCAGGCGGGCGCTCAAGGCGGCGGTTTAGGCGACCTACTGGGAGCTGCATTGGGTGGGCAAGTACCCGGTGCACAAGCACCAGCTCCAACTACGCAACAGGCAAGCCAAGCAGAATTACTCATCAAAGCCATGATCAGTGCAGCTAAATCTGATGGGGCTGTTGATGCTCAAGAGCAAGAAAAAATCGTAGGTCAACTCGGTGAGATTGACCCAGAAGAAGCAGCCTTTATCAGAGCTGAAATGCAAAAGCCGCTTGATCTAGCGGGCTTGGTTAACAGTGTGCCTCGTGGAATGGAGCAACAGGTGTATGTGTTATCACTGATGTCAATTGATCTAGATTCAAAAGCTGAAGCAGATTATCTCGACAAGTTGGCTCAAGGACTGAACATCAACAATCAGGTGAGTAACCAACTACATCAGGAACTTGGCGCTCCGTTGTTATACGCGTAAGTAAAGCAATCCATTAAAGGGGAACAAAAATGAAACGCTGTATGCTTTTACTCTTGCTGGCATTTCCAATGCTCGCATCTGCTGACGTCACGTTTTATGCAAAGTGTGATTTTAAAGGGCCAGGTGTGGCCTTAGCTCCAGGTGATTACACTGCTAGAGAGATGCTTGAATTCGGTATTCCACAAGATTCCATTTCTGCAGTAGATGTGCCACGTGGCCTAACCGTTACGCTTTACGAAAACGACTTATTTAAAGGGCGTTACGGTACCCTCAAACGATCTGACCCGTGTTTAAAAAATGATCGTTTTGATGACGTGGTTAGTTCTCTTTCGATCAGAGAGAGCTTCGAAATCACAACGCCCGTTGCAGAAGTTGAAACCCGATCTAATGCTGGCGTGACGCTCTATACCGAATGTGGTTTTAAAGGGCGTTCGGCAATAGTTGGTGACGGTAACTACAATCTGGCGCAATTAAAGAAACTTGGCATTCCTGACAACACCATATCGTCAGTGAAAGTGGCCGAAGGCTATTCGGCGACACTCTACGAAAACGATTTTCTCAGAGGCCGTTCGGGGCGGATAGTGCAGAATCTAGATTGTCTTCAAAATGCGAGATTTGATGATGCTGTGAGTTCCGTGGCTGTTGTCCGTAGTGCTGACGCGGCGCCTGAAAAGCCAAAGCCTGTTGCTGTTGCTCAATCTCCAATTACTCTCTACAGCGAATGTAACTACAAAGGTCGCGCAATCAATGTGGAAGAAGGCGAATTCACTACAGATGGGCTTCGTAAGCTAGGTGTCGCCAATAACTCCATTTCATCTATTCGTGTATCAGCGGGCTATCAAGTTGAGCTGTTTGAAAATGACTTTTATCGAGGCTCGTCGGGCACCTTACGCCAAAACGACAACTGCCTAATCGATGACCGATTTAACGATACTATTTCATCATTGGTGGTAAGCCGTGATCCGCGTGCTGTAGCTGAGGCGGAAGCTTCTGCAAAGGTAGAAGATAATCGCATTGGTGTAACGGTTTTTGGTCACTGTAACTTCAAAGGTGGCAGCGTTAAGCTTAAAGTTGGCCAATACGATGTGGATGGGTTGAAGGCAGTTCGGATAAAAGACAATGTCATATCGTCCTTTAAAGTAGAAAAAGGCTTTCAGGTCACTATGTATGACTCGCCTGATTTTACTGGCCAGGGCAAAGTATTTACAGAGAACGACAACTGCCTAGATGATGACAGATTAAATGAAGCAGTATCATCATTGATAGTGGAGCCCTTGCAGGTTGTTAAGGCGGATAACCCGCTTACACAAATATTAAAACCTACGATAGCGGTTAGTAATAATGATATGGCTGCCGTTGATAAAGCGCTTAATTGTGTAAAGCAGTATGTCGATCGCGGTTTATGTGATTCACATCGTTGGGCGAATATCAGCCGGCGCTGTACTCTTGCGGGTGTTGAACTCATGACCGATGGTTACTTGCGTGGTCACGTTGATGCTGGTAACTGTAAGACGGAATACTGGGATGAGCTCTCCAGGCGCGTTGCTAACCCGGCACAACGTTAGAGAAATGGCGTAATATATTTGCGTAATTATGAGTTGCTACCGCTTCCGGCGGTGGCAGCTCATACACTTCATTAATACTCAAACTTCTACTCCACCAAATTACTTTTTTACTCACTCAAAGAGCTTATTTGTAATGATGACAAACCGAGCAATTATTTTGGCAGCACTAGCGCTGTTGTTATCCGCTTGTAGTACGGTTAAGTACAACACGTTAGAAAAAGTCGGCATACACAAACGCGATATTTTGGTATCTGATGTAAAAGAAGCCAGGGATGCGCAAAAGGATGCGCAAGGGCAGTTTCAAGATGCTCTTGAGCGCTTTGGTACAGTGATCGAAATAGAAGAAACCAATCTTAAAAAAGCCTACAATCGTTTAAAAGACGAATATGACGATAGTGTTGATGCGGCGGAAGATGTCTCTGATGAAATCAACGATGTTGAAAAGGTCGCTGGCGATCTGTTCAAAGAATGGGAAAACGAAATCAAACAATATTCAGATGCCAATCTACGTCGAGATAGCCAAGCAAAGTTAAATGACACGCAGGGTCGCTACAAGCAAATGCTATCGAGTATGAAGGCAGCTGAAGCAAGTATGCAACCAGTGTTGGCAACATTTAAAGATAACGTTCTTTGGCTAAAACACAATTTGAATGCACAAGCCGTTGGTTCGTTGCGCGGCACGTTTAATAGCCTTGAAGGTGATATCGAACGATTAGTTAATCAAATGAATCAATCCATTCAGCGTTCCAATGAATTCATCGCTCAAATGAAAACTTCATGAGTGCTGATGAATCATCGGGGCAGGATCCACAAGATTCAGATATTCAAACAAAGCTCAATAGTGAAACAGCGGTTATCGCTTGGAGTGAGCTTGTAAGGCATTTTGCGCGTGGGGTTGTCATCAAGATCAACCCTTCGCTCGATTTGCTCGAGGCTGCTGATGGCTTGGCCTCAGATAACGTATCGCTATTCGAAGAATGGGTATCGGCAGGTAAGCTCAGCCGCGCTAGTGATGATGATGCGCGTGATTGGACAGCACGAGAACCTGAATTTTGGTGTGTAGTAACTGCGCCGTGGGTGTTAGTGCAGGAAAAGCTTCCGAGCTCCAGCCAAATCAATTAGTTTGATCGTCGTCATTCAGCGAAGTGGGAATCCAATCCAAACGTAGACAAAAAATGCCTTCACGTACTCTAAATTTCTTTTGATAGCTCAAATGCATCTGAGCATTTACAAATCACATCGTTGAGTATGCATCATTCAAAATTTCAATGTTCTTATCATCTTTGGTGGATTCGAGCCGTTTAAGATCTGACCTGTAGCTTTCTGCTTCCAGCAGTGGTTTATCATAAACATCTTCGTATATTTCTGAAAGGACCGCTGATATGTCTTCTACTATTTCTTCAAACATCACCTTTTTGAAAACGATATTATTGTCATCAAAATACGTCTTCCATTTAGTCTTTTCGCTTTCAATTTTTCTGGCACCAGCGATAATTTTACTTATGGATTCGATAGATAAATCCAGCGAGCCATTAGATGATTTGTCTAAAACCTTTTTTTCACCATCCCAATGCCATGTTTTTAGTTGCTGAGCTTTCCACAAAGAATAACTTTGTGATAGGGCACTTTCCCGCTCAAGATAGACGTAACGGACAGTATCGAAATGATGATCAATAGGGTTATTTTTGAAAATTGAATTGAAATCCCAAAAATTTGTTTTAAATACGGTCTCGGTGCATGTGCCCATGCATGCGTCTTGATATCGCGAAAAATACTCATGTAACGTAGGCGTGTTTTCCATCAGAGCCGCTAGGCAATCATGCTTTCTACGATCATTAAATATTTCTAGTATCTGCTCTGTTCCCACACACTTGGAAAATGCTGATAATAATGCTGTGCTGCCAACGCGTGCCGTAATACAGAAGATGACGCACTTTTGATGCTTAGGCGATCCGTAAAGATCTCTATCTAACTCGCTTATGCTAGCTGGGAAAGATGGGTCTCTGGATCTGGTGTAAGTCACTGTGAATATCTCCGAGTAACATTTAAAAGCAAATTTATTATTAAAGGGAAATGGCAAGTTATGTGCCAATAGTAAGTGTGTAGATCGGCAATTGACCTCATTCCTAGCCACGGAAACAGCAAAAACAAAAAGCCGATGGAGACCGAGAGAGCCGCCAGTTGTTGTCATCCCCGCGCGGGCAGGGATTCACACAACATATAAACTTCCTCGTATGCTAGATCCACCCCGTGGGGCGCCTAGCCCGCCTACGCTGGGATGACAGAATCTAATGGATGACAGAATCTAGGAAATGAATCAACCAACCTTATAGTGCGACTCAACATAATTCTGCACGATGGTCTGAAACTCTTCGGCAATGTTGTCGCCCTTAAGCGTGACATCGCGTTCACCGTCAATAAACACCGGTGCTACAGGGCGCTCGCCTGTGCCAGGTAGGCTAATACCGATATTGGCATGCTTGCTTTCCCCTGGGCCGTTAACCACACAGCCCATCACCGCAACCGACATATCTTCAACTCCAGGGTGTTTGTCTTTCCAATCGGGCATGCTATCGCGCAGGTAAGTTTGTATACGCTCGGCGAGTGTTTGAAAGTAGGTGCTGCTAGTGCGACCACAACCGGGGCAAGCAGTCACCATTGGCGTGAATGATCGCAAGCCCATGGTTTGTAGAATCTCCTGAGCGACAATGACTTCTTTGGTGCGATCGCCGCCAGGTTCGGGCGTAAGTGAAATCCGAATCGTATCGCCTATGCCTTGTTGCAATAGCACCGCTAATGCTGCTGTGGATGCAACGATCCCTTTGGAGCCCATGCCCGCTTCTGTTAAGCCCAAATGCAGTGCGTAATCACAACGCCGAGCAAGTTCTTGGTATACCTGTATCAGGTCCTGTACGCGGCTCATCTTGCAGGAGATGATGATTTTGTTTCGTGGTAGGCCGATCTCTTCGGCTTTGGCAGCACTCTCTAGGGCTGATGCAATAACAGCTTCTCGATTGATTTGGTCCAACGGCTTTGGGTGAGCCAGCGCTGCATTGTCGTCGAGTAGGCGGGCGAGTAGCTCTTGATCGAGGCTGCCCCAATTAGCGCCGATGCGAACAGGCTTATCAAGCCGTGCAGCAATTTCGATCATTTGGCTAAATTGCTCGTCTCGTTTGCGCCCGCGGCCTACGTTGCCGGGGTTTATGCGGTATTTATCCAGAGTTTCCGCGCAAGCGGGCACACTAGACAATAATTTGTGCCCATTGAAATGAAAATCACCGACAATAGGCACGTGCACATCCATACGCTCCAGATGTTCCCGTATTTCGGGCACAGCGCGGGCTGCGGCTTCAGTGTTAACGGTGATGCGAACCAGCTCAGAGCCTGCTCTAGCTAGGTCTGCGATCTGATTAGCAGTGCGTACAACATCTTCGGTATCGGTGTTGGTCATGGATTGCACACCAATTGGTGCGCCTCCGCCAATGTTGACCGAGGAAACAGTTACTGACTGAGAGGCTCTACGTGGCATAAAATAGGGTTGTGTTGGCCCAATTGAGCCCTTAGTTTAGCCTTAAGTGAGTGACATCGTTGCTTTAAGCGCCGGAAAAAACCATGGTATCGGACCTGGATCTAGAATTTAACGAACGCGAACAGCATATTCTTAAGTTGCTGGTCGACCACTACATTAGCCAAGGGCAGCCGGTAGGCTCGCGTACGCTATCGCGTTTACCTGGCATCGACATCAGCGCTGCATCTGTACGTAATGTCATGGGCGATCTCGAGCAAATGGGATTGCTGAAGTCGCCACATACCTCAGCTGGCCGTATTCCAACATCCAAAGCCTTCCGGGTTTTTGTCGATACGCTGCTTGAAGTGCGGCCGGTAGATGAATCCTCGATTACTCGTATGCGCACAGCACTCGACCCGAACCTTAGTGATCAGAATCTAATCACAGTGGCCTCAAACTATCTGTCAGGTTTTACCCGCAGGGCTGGCATTGTTACTGTGCCACGTCGTGACGAACCACCGATGAAGCAGGTTGAATTCATTCCCTTGTCAGATAAACGGGTACTGGTTGTGCTCATCATTAACGATAAAGAGGTGCAAAACCGAATCATCCACACCGAGCAAGACTATTCCAAAGATGATCTGGATAAGTTTGCTCGTATGTTAAATACCGAATACCTAGGCCGCCCGCTGCAAGAAGTGCGAGATCTATTACGCCAAGATTTACAGAAAACTCGCACGAA
>CALJAA010000002.1 GCA_938028465.1 uncultured Granulosicoccaceae bacterium
CGCTAGCAGTTGATGCCAACGCTAGTGCCGCAATTGTTTTACGTAATTGGGTCATTAAACATGTCTCCTAAATGGGTATTTATCTAGTTATACGTCACGTTGCTTGTTTACCGCTCTGACTTACTCCGGCAATGTCAACACGGGGTTGATCTATTGAAATTGCTTCGAGAATGCAGTCAATCTGACAGCTAGTTACTAGCATATGCCTGTGTGCTTCGTGCTTGTAAATGGAATTGCAACGATGCAATATAATCGAAATATTTGCAAGGAGATTTTGTATTAATGCGATATTTAAGTGTTTTTGAGCACATATCACCGCTTGACATGATGGAATGCAATGTAATAACGTTATAATTCGGGCACTGGAGATTAAGCCCAAACATGCCAAACAACAATCCACAACGTCCAACACTTAAAACCATTGCAGAACTCACCGGCTTAAGTTTATCGACGGTTTCATTGTCACTACGTGATGGCGACAAGCTTAAAAAAAGCACTAACGACAAGGTCGCTGAGGCCGCCGCTCAATTAGGCTATGTCCCTAATAGAGCTGGTGTGCGTTTACGAACCGGCCGCACCAATGTGCTGGCACTGGTTTTATCGGCCGATGAAAACAGCTTGGACTTCACCCGTTCTCTCATTCGTGGCATCGGTGAAGAACTTAGAAAAACCCGATTCCATCTAAACGTCATACCGGAATTTGACCCAACCGACCCCGAACTTTCTGTACGCTATATTATGGAAAATCGCGCAGCGGACGGCGTCATCCTCACACATACAAGCGCTAGAGACCCACGCGTCCAGCTGTTAATGGATGCCGACTTTCCGTTTGTATCGCATGGCCGAACAGAGTTTTACTCTCCGCATGCCTACCACGATTTTCCTGGTGAGGAGTTTGTTGCGCTATCTGTTGATCGATTGTTAAGTAAACACCGTAAGAATTTACTCATGGTTGCCCAAGACAACGGCACCACCTATCACTCAATCGCAATAACCAGTTTTCATCGCAAGATGAATAGCGCCAATTCTTGTGGAGATGTGATTAGCGATGCTAGTTTACTTAACAATACTCAATCGGTACGAGCGCTGGCTCATCAATTGGCGGAATCCGAATCACTCTATGACGGTATCATTTGCAATAGTGAACTCACGGCGCTAGCACTAATCGGTGGCCTGCAGGATAAGGGCTTGGTACTCGGAACCGATTATGATCTGGTTTGCCGCCAAACATCCGAGATTCTGCCGCTTCTCTACCCTGACATGGACACCGTAGCCGAAGATTTGCAAAAGACCGGCAGTGAACTAGCTAGGCTACTACTTGCACGAATTGAAGGGGAAAACGTGGAGAGCTTACAAACCATGCACGAACCGATATCTAATTGGGATGCAGTGTAGCTGTTAACTCTATATTAACCAAACTCAACCGACGCAGCCCCAAACACGCCAAAATCAGCAGTAATGCTAGCCCCAGATGGGCATTCAACCGGCCGTATAAAACTACCCGATAAAATCACCTGCCCAGCATCAATTTGTTGCCCATACTCACCCAAGCGCCGGGCTAACCAAAGAACACTCTCAACCGGGTCATTAAGCACACCTGCACCCAAACCAGTCTCCTCTACTTCACCATCGCGGCTAACGATAGCGCCAACCCAGCGTAAATCATGAGCATCTAACCTGTGTTGCTCTTTACCCAATACGATACCCGCATTGGCAGCGTTGTCCGAAATCGTATCAAACACGTTCCGCGTTTTTCCTGTTGCAGGATCCGCCCGCAGTATTCGTGTATCCAAAATCTCGATACTCGGTACAACGTAATCGGTCGCAGCGACTATATCGTCGCGGGTGAGATTGCTACCCACTAAGGGCGCTTTCATAACAAAGGCAATCTCTGCCTCCATTCGAGGCTGAATAAAACGCCCCTTAGGTACGGTAGCCCCCGATTCAAACAACATGTCATCAAACAACACACCACTATCGGGGATGTCGATGTTGAGCGCTTGCTGCATAGCTTTTGATGTTAGGCCGATTTTCCAGCCAATCACTGAACGGCCCGATGCCATTTTTTGAGCTGCTAATGCTGCCTGAATACGATAAGCATCATCCATGTTTAATTCAGGATGAGTAAGCGACAATAGCCCTATTTGTTTTTGTGAGACCTCCGCATTGAACAGCGCATCCGCAGCCGCACCGACCTGTTCATCGGTGAGCATCAGCTTTCATCCTCAACGGTATTGCTTAACGTACCAACACCCTCAACCTCTACTTCAATCACATCCCCCGGCACAAGATACTTAGGCGGATCAAATCGAGCACCAGCGCCTGTGGGCGTGCCGGTAATAATTATGTCGCCAGGCACCAGCGTAGTAAACGTGGAGATGTACTCAATCTGACGCTTAATCGGAAACAACATACGGCTGGTACGATCTTCTTGTCGCATCTCCCCATTCACTCGAGTGCTCAAACCAATATCATCGAGTTGCGCAGCATCGGTAAACGGCACTAGCCATGGCCCTATGGCGCCAGTGTTGTCCCAGTTTTTTCCCTGAGTGACGTTAAATTTAGCGTGGCGCACCCAGTCTCTTATCGTGCCTTCATTGCATATTGATAGCGCGGCGATGTGATCATAGGCGTCAGCTTGGCTGATACGTCGCCCGCCCTTACCGATCACAATCGCTATCTCACCTTCATAATCTAATTGAGGCGATTCAGGTGGGCGTATCAACGGCCGGTTGTGCCCTGTAAATGAACGTGGAAAACGAATAAACAGCGACATATTCGGCGGCGCTTCTTTTCCATCTTTGTATTCAGCGTTGCGATCGGGGAAGTTCACACCGACACAGATAATCTTCTCTGGGTTTGATAACGGGATGTCGTAATCAAAATCCGTATGGGTAACGCTGAGTGACTCCGCACGCTTTTCCAGCTCGCCCAGCCCACCGGCTCTTATCACATCACGCATAGTTGGCCATTGTGGAAACTCAGGCGATAGGGCTATCATCCCCGCATCGCTAACCGCTCCATAAAATGATTGGCCGTTGCTCGTATAACTGGCGATGCGCATAATGTTGATTCCGTTACTATTAGTTGGCGTTATTATTAAGCCGGTGATGTTAAGTAAAGATCGTTACGGTGCAATAATCGGTTGTGCCTTCATATCTGAATCTACAAGCTCAGCACCGGTAAAAATAGAGCCATGTTCAAACCAACTACGTGGCGCTGCAGCACCCCAAAGGGTTTGACGCTGTGGGTCCTTTAGGTCCCATCTAATCGCTTCGTGGTCTGGGTCTATGGTTTGATAATCAGAGCAATAGATTTCAATGCGGTGACCGTCTGGGTCAAGAATATACAGGAAGAATGCATTGGAAATACCGTGCCTACCTGGCCCACGCTCGATGTTATCGACCCAACCGGTCGTTGCCATTAAATCGAGTAGATCAATAATATTAAGTGGCGTTGGTACCCAAAAAGCCGTGTGATGTAAACGCGGGCCAGTGCCATTGGTAAACGCAACATCATGAACACCGCCTTTGCGTTGCATCCACGCCGCCCACACACGCCCTGTTTCAGAATCCTCTGTGTACTCAGTGGTTCGAAAACCTATTTCATTATAAAACTCAACACTATTATCAACGTTGGAGCTAAACATATTGAAGTGATCAATACGAAGTGGTTTAACACCGTTATAGAGTTTGTATTTTTGCATGATCGACGGCAGGCGATCCATCTTCACATAGAACTCCAATGGAATACCCCACGGGTCAACTGTGCGCAAAGTTCGACCCATAAACGGTTTTTCGATCCACTGCGTTGCTAACCCTTTTCCCTTAAAAAAGGCTTCAGCTTTATCTAGATCAACATCATCAAAGAGCTTAAAGCCTAAAACACCAACCTCCGCTTTATCGCCCTTCACTAACGAAATACAATGATGACCACGCTCTTCCATCGCACGAAGATATATTGATGTGTCATCTTCGTGAGTCACTTGTAAGCCAAGCGTATCGACATAAAACGAACGGCTCTTCGCTAAATCAAGTACGTGGTACTCCACGTGGCTTAAACGGACGATATTGAACGGAGGATATAGATTGGGAGTTGGAATCGGCATATCAGGCTCCTAGCTTTGGTATTTTGTGTTCGCCCAAAGCAAAACCCACATGCTTTTGCTCCATATAAAAATCAAACGAGTAATCACCGCCATCTCGACCTATGCCACTGGCTTTTACGCCACCGAAGGGCGTGGGCAAATGCCGTACGTTTTCAGAATTCACCCAGATCATCCCGGCCTCTAATTTATCGGTGAATCTTAATGCACGAGTGAGATCATTAGTCCATACATAGCCGGTAAGC
>CALJAA010000003.1 GCA_938028465.1 uncultured Granulosicoccaceae bacterium
GGACTGGATCACTAACCAAGGCGAGCTCCCGGGCCAAATTTTAGGCTTTTGTGGTAACGCGATATTGGCCTTGGCGATATTCTTTGTTGGTAAATGGGTCGCTCGACGCCTGGTTGATATTGGCAAACGGGTTGCACTTGAGCGCGGGATGGAAAAAACCGTCGGTGGCTTTTTGAGCAATATTGTTTATATCGCTCTATTGGCAATGGTCATCATCGCAGCGATGTCTCAGCTGGGAGTGCCAACTGCATCGTTCATTGCCATATTAGGTGCCGCGGGTTTAGCCATTGGTTTGGCTTTGCAGGGCTCTTTATCTAATTTCGCATCGGGCGTTTTGCTGGTTACGTTTCAACCTTGTAAAATTGGTGATTACATCGAAGCAGGTGGTGCATCTGGCACGGTTACCGACATTACTGTGTTTAGCACCACCCTAGTGACTCCCGACCAACGCACCATCACTGTGCCCAATTCCTCAGTACTCAGCGGCCCTATCGTAAACTACTCTACGTCACCGAGCAGGCGTTTAGATCTAGCCATTGGCGTCAGCTACGACGCTGATATTGCTTCAGTAAAATCATTGCTACGCGAAGTGGTGGAGGGGGATGAGCGTGTGTTAAAGGCGCACCCGGTACAAATAGGGATAAGCGAACTGGCTGATTCGTCCATGTTATTTACTGTGCGCCCATGGGTAAGCAGTGATGACTATCTAAACTTAAAATTCGATCTACACGAAAAAATCAAAAACGCTTTCGATTCAGCTGGCATTGGTATCCCTTATCCGCAACTGGATATCAAAATGACTACCGTTAGTGAATCTTAACTAACAGAGTATTGGCAAATTACTATGCATCCTAAAATAGCCATATCGCGACGCTTGCGATCAACGCCGTGGACATCTCGCTTACAACAGCAAGGTGTTAAGGGGTTTACCGTTTACAACCACATGTTGCTGCCCACTGAATTCGAAAGTGTGGAAGCTGACTATTGGCATTTGTGCGAACACGTGCAGGTGTGGGATGTGGGTGCGGAGCGACAGGTCGAGATTATCGGCCCGGATGCGAGCAAACTAGTGCAATGGATGACGCCTCGTGATATTACTAAGACAGTGGTGGGTCAGTGCGTCTACCTGCCATTGGCAGATGAAAATGGCAAGCTGATTAATGACCCAGTAGGTTTAAAGCTTGACGATCAACACTGGTGGTTATCGGTGGCAGATTCTGATGTATGGTTGTGGGCGAAAGGGTTGGCCACTGGTGCAAAGCTCGATGTCACTATTTGCGAGCCAGAAGTTTGGCCCTTGGCAGTGCAAGGCCCAAAAGCTGAAACATTAATGGCACGTGTTTTTGGTGATGCTGTAAAAGACATTCGCTTCTTTCGTTTTGCCAAACTTGATTATCAGGGCCATGCATTTATTGTTGCACGTTCGGGTTGGAGTAAACAGGGCGGATTTGAAGTGTATGTAGATGACGCGACTCAAGGTCAAGCCCTATATGATGATCTATTCGCACAAGGCGAAGATCTAAACGTGGGTCCGGGTTGTCCTAATCTCATAGAGCGTCTTGAAAGTGGTTTGTTGTCTTATGGCAACGACATGGATTTTTCTCACTCACCTCTTGAATCAGGTTTAGGTGGTTTTTTGCATCTCGATGCTGATCTAGATTCATTATCAATGGCAGCCCTGCGACGCGAGCGTGATGCTGGACCCACTAAAAAAATAGTAGGCCTAGTGGTACCCGCGCCTTACGGCGAGTTACCCATAGCAGAACGGCCGTTTTCTTCACGACATGACGACGATTGTAATTTTATTGGTAGCCAAGTTTGGTCTCCACGGTATAAACATCAACTGGCTAGCGCAATGATTTCCAGTGATCTGCTTGTAGATGACACCATCACTATCGATATGCTAGATGGTTCGCAAGTTGAAGCAAGAATTACCAGTATTCCCTTTGATTTTGCAGCGCTTGATATTGAAGCAGCTGATTAACGCCAACAAACAAAATAGTAAAAACTATGTTTAAGAATATTGTAGTAATTGGTGCAGGCACAATGGGCTCTGGTATTGCAGGGCAGATTGCTAACGCTGGCCATAAGGTGCTGTTGCTTGATTTGCCAACAGAGGATCAACCCAACGCCCGTACAGAAGCTGCAGTTAAGCGATTGCTAAAATCGGATCCACCAGCCTTGATGCATAAACGAGTGGCTGACAACATCAAGGTAGGTAATACTCGCGATGATTTTGTATCACTTGCATCGGCTGACTGGATAATAGAGGCCGTTGTTGAACGTTTAGATATTAAACAGGATCTGTATCAGCGCCTTGATGATGTGATTCCTGATTCTTGCGTTGTAACATCCAATACGTCAACCATACCTATTTCGCTGTTGATTGAAAAAATGCCGGTATCCTTCCAGCAACGTTTCGCAATCACTCATTACTTTAATCCCGTTCGTTACATGCGCCTGCTCGAACTAGTCAGTGGCGAGCAGACTGATCCTAAAATTATCGACAAGCTGGCGCAGTTTAATGACCAAGAACTGGGTAAGGGTGTTGTGCGATGTGGCGATACGCCCGGATTTTTGGGTAATCGAGTTGGAGTGTTTGCGTTGCAAGTGGGTATTGATGAAGCGCTAAAAAACAATCTTTCTATCGAGCAGGCTGATGCACTCATGGGTAGGCCAATGGGTATTCCTAAAACCGGTGTGTTTGGCTTGTATGATTTAATCGGTATCGATTTAATGGCTGATGTTGTGCGCTCACTACGTAGCATATTGCCGGAAGGTGATGAGTTTCATGCGGTAGGTCAAGAAAGCGAGATGATCAATGCCATGATACACCAGGGTTTAACTGGCGAAAAAGGTGGCGGTGGTTTCTATCGCGAGATTGATGGCGCACGGCATGCTCGAGTATTGAGTAGTGGCGACTACAAGCTAGCGTCAGAAACTTTGCCCGCTTCAGCTACAGCCGCAGCGATAGCTTTGGCTGAACTCGGTGAGCCGTTATTGCCACTAGTGCAAGGCAACAATAATGAAGCACAATTTTCTCGTAACGTGTTGGGGCGAGTACTCGGCTACGCAGCATCGTTGTTAGGTGAGGTGACTGATTCTCCACAAAATATTGACGATGCGATGAAGCTGGGTTTTAACTGGGTGCGTGGCCCGTTTGAAATGATCGATGCCTTAGGCAACGAAACTGTAGCTGGGTATTTAACGGATGCTGGTTTTGATGTGCCTGCAGTGCTACAACAAGCCGAGCCATTTTACGCTGTTTCAAAAGGTCAGCTCAATGTGCGCCATGCGGATGGTCAAACGCATCCAGTAGAATTACCAGACGGCGTCGTACGCTTTTCAATGACCCGACGTGAGCTTACACCTGTTAAGCAAAATTATAGCGCCAGCTTATTTGCATTGGCTGACGATCTGCGCTTGATTGAGTTTCACAGCAAAGCTAATGCACTCACCGATGAATCAATGGAGATCGTATTAGCCGCCGCCGCTGATCCTGGTAAAGGTATCTTGGTGCATAACGATGCCCAACACTATTCAGCCGGTGTCGATTTAAACGAATTTTTGCGTATGATCGATAGCGAAGATTGGGATGGTATCGATCAGTTTCTTGCCCGTTTTCAACAAGCCGTTAAAGCCTTGAAATATTGTGATGCGCCGGTAGTCGGTGCGCCTTCAGGTTTGGCCCTGGGCGGTGGTTTTGAAGTGCTTATGCATTGCGATAGCTTAGTGGTGCATAGCAATTCTGTGCTTGGCCTTGTGGAATCAGCTGTTGGGCTATTGCCTTCTGGTGGCGGCGTTAAGGAAACCTATTTGCGTTGGTACGCCTTAAAGGGCAATTGGGATGAGGCGGCTTGGAATACTTGGATGAACATCGGGTATGGCGCGAGTGGTAGTTCACCAGCAATGGCTGAGCGTTTGGCTTATTACAGGCCCAATATCGATGACGCGGTGATGAACCGCGATCGTTTGGTGACTAGCGCTACAGCTAAACTGAAAGCGATGGCGGCGGATTACAAACCACCAGCAGAGCCTCAAGCTATGCTTTGTGGCGGTGATATCTTGCAACGTATGTCGAGCTTTATGGATGAAGGTGTTGCCCGTGGTGATTTCTTCCCGCATGATAAAACGGTGGCAATGCACATCGCTGCGGTTATCTGTAGTGACGATGGAAAAGAAAAGGCAGTAACTGAAGATGAACTTTACGCACGTGAGCGGTTAGAGTTTATAAAGCTTGCAAAGACGCCGCAAACGCGTGCACGCATTCACAGCATGCTGCATGAAGCCAACCTGATTCGGAACTAAACACCGATACGAGATCTTATATGAGTACCAAGGCATGACTACTGATTACGCACCACAAGCGGCTAACTATGTACAGCTAACGCCGCTGTCGTTTTTACAACGAAGCGCAACGGTTTTTCCGCAACGTTTATCCGTGGTTTATGGTGATAGGCAATATACCTGGAAAGAAACGCTTGATCGATGTCAGAAATTAGCCAGTGCCTTAGGCAATGCTGGTGTCAAGCAAGGCGATACTGTTGCCGTACTTGCGTTCAATACACCAGAGCTTTTTGAAGCGCATTTTGGAGTGCCGTTTTCTGGCGCGGTACTTAATACTATTAACACTCGGCTGGATGATGAAACAGTCAGTTACATCCTTGGGCATGGTAAAGCTAAGGCGTTAATTGTTGATGCCGAGTTATTACCAGTGGCAACACCCGGGCTAAAAGCGCTTGGCGGTGATATACCCATTATTGTCATAAATGATAGCCAAGCGGGCGACATGCCAGCGCCAGATGCTGCGTTAAGCACAATAGATTACGAAATATTTTTACAAACCGGTAGTGATGATTTTGTAGGCTTAATGCCAAATGACGAATGGCAATCCCTATCGCTCAACTATACCTCAGGCACTACCGGCCGCCCTAAGGGAGTGCTCTACCATCATCGTGGTTCTTATCTTATGTCGATGGGCACGATCGCTGGTTGGCAGATGCCGATGCACCCAGTCTATTTGTACTCTGTGCCGATGTTTCATTGCAATGGCTGGGGCCATGCTTGGACGCTCGCAGCCCTAGCCGGTACCTGTGTATGCTTGCGCGCTGTAGATACCCGTGTGATGTTTGATCTAATGGAAAAACACCAGGTGACACATTTTGGGGGTGCGCCCATTGTGCTAAACATGCTGGCCAATGCGCCTGCGGATCATCAAAAACGATTTGATCGCGAAATAAACGTCATGACGGCAGGTGCACCACCACCAGCCTCAGTATTACAAAGCATGAACAAATTGGGCTTTAAGGTTATTCATGTTTACGGATTAACTGAAACCTTTGGACATGTGCTAATGGCTGCGCCACAGGTGGAATGGGAAGAGAAAAGTGATGCTGAGCGAGCTGAGCTACATGCTCGACAAGGTGTTTGTTTTCCGATGAGTGAGGCCGTGGACGTATTGGTAGGGGATCCACCGCAGCCTGTGCCGCATAATGGTGAAGTACTAGGTGAAATTGTTTTACGCGGTAATACAATAATGAAAGGCTATTTAGATAACGTTGAGGCCACTAATGAAGCCATGCATGATGGCTGGTTTTGGACGGGCGATTTAGCGGTGGTGCATCCTGATGGTTATGTACAGATTAAGGATCGCGCGAAAGATATTATTATTTCGGGTGGCGAAAATATATCATCAGTAGAAATTGAAAATGCGCTGTATAAACACGAAGCGGTGGCTGAGGCCGCGGTTGTCGCGATGCCTGATGAAAAGTGGGGCGAATCCCCGTGCGCATTTGTAACCTTAAGAGAAGGGTTTGAAGCCAGTGAGCAGGAAATCATTGATCATGTCGGTAGCCTTATAGCCCGCTTTAAACGGCCAAAGCGAGTCGTGTTTGGTGCACTACCAAAAACCGCGACCGGCAAGATTCAAAAGTACGCGCTTAGGCAGGACTTACAGAAAAGCTAATACAAAACGCTAATTCAACGGAATGCTGTTATCCGATTTACATGATTGATATTGCTCTGATAGTGCTTCGTAACGGGCTTTGATCGCTTTTGCTCTTTCGGTTAGAGCTTTGTGATTACTTTCATCAAGCGAATTAATAATATCGATGATGCTGAAGCTCTGCCAAAACGCATTTTGGCGGCGGTATTGGCCGGGCCCAACGTTAAATACTTCTTTGAGTATTTTTAAGTCGTGAGGGATGGCAAATTCATCGCGTGAATCTTCGTGGCTAAAGAAATAATAAAAATTATTAAAGCCTGCCCAGGTGATAGCGGACAAGCACAAGCTACATGGCTCGTGAGTTGATACAAACAACAGCTGATCAATCGGTGTTCGCTCGCTCTCTGGTATCTCATAATAGAGCTTTAGTAGGTGCATCTCACCGTGCCAAAGCGGGTTTTCCAGTTCATTATTGGTTGCTGCAAGGTAGGTTGATTGGTCAGACTTTAACAACAAGGCTGCTCCAAATATTTTATTGCCTTCGGCAACACCTTTGGTTGTCAGTGGGAGTATGTCGTGTTCGAGCGTATCGATTAGACGGGTTGCCCATTGTGTGTCAGCAGATGGTAGGCGCATAGTGTTATTACAGCAAAACCTTAAGATGAGCTAATCGTACATTAAGTACATGTAGACTGTGCGTAATTTTGATTCTGTGTCTAGCGTACTGATTAACAATGAAATTATATTTCCGCTTGCTCTACCTGATTTTTACTCAACGTTTGCGCTCACGTTGCAGCGTGTTTGGCCCGTGCGATACCACATTGCGTGTATGGCCTAACGATCTGGATATCTTCTTTCATGTCAATAATGGTGTTTATTTGACCTTGATGGATTTAGGGCGCACCGACATGATGTTGCGCTCAGGCGTCTTTGGCCCAGTGAGATCCGCAGGTTGGTACCCAGTGGTCGCGGCGGAAACCATTCGCTTTCAGCGTTCCTTAACACTCTTTCAAAAATTTAGTATTAGGACTGAAGTCGTGGGCTGGAATGAAAAGTCGATATACATAGAGCAAGTATTTACCAGCAAAGGTAAACAAATTGCTATTGCAGCCTTGGATATTCGGTTTTTGAAAAAAGTGGGTGGGAAGGTGAGTCCGGCTGATCTTTTTGCGCTACTTGGTGAAGAGCATCATGATCAACCGGAACTACCTGCTTGGATTAAAACTTGGAGCCTTGCTACAGAGGCTATGCCGCGTGAGCGCTAACCATCCCTATTAGCGCTCGCGACCTGTATTAAGGCATATTGACTTCACCAACGCCGTTACCGGTATACGTTACATTGGTACCGATAGTCACAGTACAACCCGAATTATCGATAAATAACCCCCAGCCCAAGCCAAAGTTTAGCGCCGTATCCGACAATTGAAGCCTGCTTGGGTTTGACGTATTGCAATCCAGTGTGATGTTGCCGGCATTAGCTGGGTTAGTGGTGCCACCGCCGCCGTACTCAATCACAACATGTTCCAGATTATTGCTAACGGTTGGAGAAAACGAAATGTTAAGACCATCCCAATAACCCGGCGTGCTTTCCAATCCAGTCATCACGATTGGTTGAGCCGCAGTACCGTTGGCAGAGATTGCGCCGCTGCTGTTAACGTTAATGCTTCCGCCGGCATCCATGATCATCATGACGCCCGGATCAATATCCAATCTTGAATTGATGGTAAATCGGGTAATGCTATAAGGCACGCCATGATTTAGCCATGTTGTGTCAGTCCCGGTACTGCCAATCGACACTCGGATGACATCTTCAACGTTGCCAGTAAAGTTACTACCCGTGCCAAGCATACCAACCATTGGCACATCGACACTGCCGGCGCGCTGGTTCAAGGTGCTGGTGATATTTTCAAACCGAGTCAAGTTGGTGCTGCTATCGATGCTAAAACCATTTGTTTGGCTATTGCGTAGTGTTAGATTGCTAGCGCTAAGCCGTGACGGGTTAGAAGAATTAGCTCTTACGATTAGGTTGCCCGTATCAGTTGTTTGTGAGCCACCGTTTTCGATAATGACGTGATCCAAAACGTTGCCAGTGTTGCTGAAGGAAATATTTAATCCCCTCCAAAAACCGGGAGTAGGTTCGACGCTGGTTAGCAAGATAGGATCGGTAGCCGTACCGACAGCGTATATTGTGCCAGCTGAGTTAACCGTCATTCCTCTACCTGCACCAAATACTATTTCAGCGCCGGGTTTGATATCTAACCTTGCATTAACAGAGACAAAGTCTACTGCCTGATAAGGGACACCGATATCATCGAACGTCGTGGCTTTATCAATTGAAGCAGATGTTAATACCAGCCCTTCAAGCGTATTACCTGTGTAATTACCAGTTGCAGCTATCGCAGTTGCGGAAGTGGGTTCTACTCGGCCCATTCTGGCATTACCCGTAACGCGGTTACGATCAAACTTGTCAATTAGCGCATCGTTGTCAAAATTAAAACCCAACGAGCTGCTATTCAAGATAGACGTGTTGCTTATTGCAACTCGACTCGGGTTAGAGGAGCTTGCGTTGACTGTAATCGCTGCGGCGTTATTACTTCCACCACCGGCGTATTCAAGTTGTACGTGATCTAAGCGATTGTTGAGGCTATTGCTGTTATTGAAGGTGAGACCTTTCCAGTAGCCCGGAGTTGTTTCTAAACCAGTAAATACAATTGGGTTGGTTTCTGTACCTTCGGCCGTTAGGGATGCGCCTGCGCCAATAGTAAGTCCAAATCCAGAACCAAATTTAATAACAACACCAGGTTGCAAGGTCAGGTTGGCAGGTGTTGATACAGAGATGAATCTGTTTGCCAAGTAACAGCCCGCCAGCACGGTTGTGTTTTCCGTGAACGTGGCGTCAAGCAACTCAGTACAAGCTAGGCCACTTACATCTACCATTGGGGCAGTTAGTGCATCTGTGCTAACTGGTGTTGTGATAGTACCTACGGTCGTACCTAATGTGTTAGCGCAAGCCACAGTCGTCGGTGGTGACTCATTCCCGCTAGCATCAACTGCCGTCACTTGGTAACAATATTCGGTGCCACTCATTACGCTAAAGTCAGTTAAGAAATTTGCTGATACGTTAGCTAACTCAGTTGCTACACCCGTACCTTCACTTCTAGAAATATTAAACGCAGCCACGTCACCAATCTCCGTTTGGTTCCAGCTTATTCCCATGCTGCCAGTAGCGGGCGTTAGCGTCACCGACTGTGGAGCAGGTGGTGCTGTGCTGTCCACTGCTGCTAATGTTTGTGATGTGGCCGGTATGGATGATGGTGATGCGTTACCGCTGGCATCGATTGCCACCACGTGATAGCTGTAGTCAATATCGCTCATCAAGTTGGTGTCGGTATAGACAGGGTATGGCGTGGTTGCTATTGAAACAGCATCACGGAATATTTCGTATTCCGTTACACCGATATTGTCTGTGGATGGTTCCCACACAACTACTATTTCATTTGATGCTGACGCAAGGGCGCGGACTGAACCTGGTATTGACGGTGGTTCGTTGTCAACAGCCGTCAAGTCAGTTGTTAATGGGACGTTAGTGCTGGCTTGAGTAGAGGTAAGCGTACCTTGCTGCGTAACCACGATTGTGATATTGCCGTTGTTAATCAATACAGGGTTTCTATCCAGATACAAATCAACCCCTGTATCATTGGCATCGTAATTCGTCGTCGCTAAGTTTGTGTCTGCTAGGTTGTAGTCACTCAACACTGCCGCAACAATGGCAAATATTCTACTAAGAATAGCGTCCATTTCAGCTTCGCTTGGCAAGTTTTCTATAGGTTGAGTACCAGCGAATGTATCGTCAATGCTTAAACCTTCGGTGGCAAACCAATTGCGTAACGCAGCATCGGTATAGCTATGGATGTTGCGGGTAACGCGTTTTGCGTCATCCTCGTAACCGATACCATATAGGTAATCGCCGTTGCCAAGATCAGCACGCATCATGTACGGTCCTGTTCCCATAACGTCTTCAGCAGAAAACCGTCCACCAGTGGCTATGATTGCTGTGCTACGTTCGCCACTCTTCGCTTTGACTTCTATTTCGTTGCTGGCGTAAGTTCGTGTACTAGATGTTGTGCCATCGAGCATAATGCCAGTGCCAATAATGCCACCGTCATCGCTACCACCACTGCAAGCACTAAGTGCCACAGTCAAGATTGCGATAGCAATCCCTTTTGCTCTGTTCCTAAGCATTCTAGTTTTCCTCTTTTGGCTGTTCGTTTTCTATGTAATAAATACCCCAGCCAACCCGGTGACGTGGAGTGTCTTTCTCGTTGTCTTTCGTTGTTAAGTGCGAAAGATATTGATTCATGTGCTGCAGGAGCTCTGCGGCTTTTTGTTCGCTATATGCCTTAAATTCTGCAACTGAATCTGCGGATAAATTGGCGTAGGTAACTTGGCGTTGTAGGCGGGTATCGTCTGTTTCACAATCTAAGTTGTGTACCGCGGTACCAAGTAGGTCGCCGGTACAGACAGACATGATCCTAATTTTGTCCAAGTCATCAGCATGTGGTACGTAACCAGTTGAGAGAAGCTCGACTGTATTCTTATCGGGACGCCGTACTACAGATACGCGCTCGAGCTCATCGATAACAGCGCCGAGTGTGATATCACCGCTATAACGCGACACCAGCGCCGCAAAACTTGCGCACTCTCCTTGCATGGGCAACACCATTGGCATTTTTTTGTGATCTAAAAATTCGGCATCGGTGAGCCATCCATTGACAACACGCTGCGCTCGATTCGGCAACGCCTTGGGTGGAGGAAATGGCATGTTGCGTAACTTGGCTAAGCGCACCACTTCTTTGCGGCTGAGGCCGGTCAGCACCGCAACTCGTGAATAGGTCGTTTTGCGTTTTGGAATGGAGAAGTGGTCGTACGCCACGTCCACATAGGCTTGCTTGGCCACTTCAGCAAATTCTGCAAACGAGAGCTCCTGCCTAATCAGCACCCGAAGCAATGGCCTTAAAATTAAGACGATTGCGCGTATAAGTTTATTTTTTGTTCCATCATTCATAGAATGGGATTATTATCCCGTTTTATAACTAAATCAAGCATGGATTTCACGTTTTCTGAGCCGAAGGAGAGCTCGTAGAGGGTTTTGAAACACGCAGAGCCCTACAGAACGGGCTTTTTAGCCCGTTTTGATTGAGTGAAAATAATTTGAATTACCAGAAAAAAACTGGAAAAAAGTGTTTTGGAGGAAGGGTGCTACCCGGCCGAATGGCCGGGATTAGCTGTTGGGTTACGCGGTTTGGTTTTTCAGGCTCTTAAAACTTACCAGCTGCTGGGCTTGTTCATCCCATAAAGCTAATTTGACGCATCTCAGGCTTTCTTTAAAAGTCATACGGCCAATTTGCTTTAGCTCTGGGTTTTCTCGTAGCACCTGAGGAAGCTTGTGAAACGGAATACGGCTAGAGAGATGGTGCACATGATGGATACCAATATTGCCTGTAATCCACATCAGAGGCTTCGGTAGATCATAGAAAGAGCTACCCATTAGTGCAGCCTCAGAATGGTTCCAGTCGTCGTTACGACGGTAGTGACCTTCTTCAAATTGATGTTGCACATAGAACATCCAAATACCGATTGATGCGGCGAGAATGACGGTTGGTATTTGAATAATCAAAAACCATTTCAAGCCAGTGAACTGCACTATAACGGCTGATACCAGCAGGATACCGACGTTAGTAGCAAGTGAGCTGATCCAAGGCTTTTTACCTTGTCTCATAGCCCCAATCGGCATTCTGTGTCTCAGCAGAAACATGTATGCAGGCCCTAAGCCAAACATCACAAATGGGTTGCGGTACAGTCTGTAAACGAGGCGCCCCCATATGCCGCGTGTTTTGTATTCTTCGATGGTAAGCGTATCGATTTCGCCCCAGCCACGACGATCAAGATTGCCTGATGCAGCATGGTGAGTGGCGTGCATTCGTCGCCAATATTCATACGGCGTAAACGTCATTATACCAAGCACTCGGCCAACCCAATCCATCGCTTGTCGCGATGAAAATAACGAACCATGGCCGCAATCATGTTGGATGATAAACAAGCGTACCAATAGGCCAGCGTTAGGAATGATCAGCAACAATCCCAACCAATAACCAGCATCCAATAAAAGAAAGCTCGCTATCCAAAGGATGGTGAATGGCAGGATCGTGATGAATATTTCGAACGCTGCGCGTGTGTTATCGGGCGTTCGATACTGTTGGAGTCTTTTGACCCAAGAATTGGTGGACATACACTGGAATCAGAATTGTCGGGAACAGGATTATAGCCCAGCGCATACCTGCTGTGAATCATCCAGTTGATGATTTTTTACGATTTTAAGTCAAGATAACGTCTCTAACTACGCAATTGCTTATTGGTCAACTATTGGACTAATACCCAAGCGAAAATTCAACGGTACCGCTTACTCAGCAACATGGCCAATGTAAAACGAAATCGATAGATCCAACCGCTTTTTAGAAAATCTGATTGAATCATTGGCTTTATGAGTGCTAATCGCGAAGGTTTTAGCTGTAGGTACTGATAGAAGGTTTCCAATACTTTCCGATCTTTGCTATCCACTGGTGGCAAGGTTTTGCTTTCAAGCAAATGAGCAATAGCCTCGTGTCTGTTGTCTTCCATAAAAGGAAGTTTGAAATCTCGCGCCCATGCGCGTTGCCAAAAGCTTAGCCGTGCAGGGTTTAGTTTTAATGCGTTAAATTTTCTAGCGCTATTGCTAGCATTGTCGGCATGCAATCGATACTGCGCAGTAGGTTGGTCGAGTAAGATTCGCGTGCCATAGAGTTCTGCAATGACCGCTAGCCAATAGTCATGTACATGGAGTTTGTCGGGGAAGGGCAGTGCGAGTTTTGCTAGTGCACTATTGAGTAAGATGGTATTACCCATCACGCCGTTTTGTCCGAGTATTAATTCTATACTGCGTTGTGCGCTGAGGCGGTAGTTGCGTAGCTCAAAATAGGATGGAGCAACGGCTTCACCCGTTTCATTAATGACTGACAAATCGCTATGCACTAAATGTGGTACGTCTTTTTTTGTTTTACTCATAGCAATCAAGCCACTCTCTATTCGATCTTGTCTCCAAATGTCGTCTTGATCAGACAGTGCAATATATTCAAAGCCTTCAGCGAGCGCAGTCGAAATTGCCGCCTCAAAATTTTTAACGTAGCCCAAATTCCTCGCATTCTGGGACACCACGAATTGAGCAGATTCGAAGCTTTTTAAAATCGACAGTGTGGAATCGGTAGAACAATCGTCAAAAGCCAGCACGGTGCAAGGGTGACTTTGCGCAAGCAATGATTCAATCTGGGCTTTTAAGTGACTCTCACCGTTGTAGGTGCACAGCACAATGGCCGTATTGTCGGTATTAGTAGAAAGAGGGGAAATCGGCATGGCCCGAATTGTAATGGAGCCATGCCGAAAAGTGGGGCTGACCTAGGGAGTATCTAGGCTTAAAGCTTCTTGAACAGCTGTATAGGCTGGTTTAACTTGATAGTCTTCGGTTAGAAGAAGCGGATCAAGCGGTTTGCGCCAAGAATAGCGATCATTTATGCCCCACACTTGCAAGGCTTTGCAGTTGGCTTGCGCCAGGCAAATTTCGGTCACTTTTCCAAAAATTTCGCCTTGTTGGGCTACGGTACCGTCATCAACTATCGACACATCAAATTCTGTGATGTAGATATCGAGGCCAAGGTCGGCAAATCGTTGCAAGTTAGCAGCGACTTCATCGAACTTATCGAAGTTAGTATCAACATGCATCTGAAAACCGATGCCATCAATAGGTGCGCCATCATTAACCAGCGCCTGGACCAGTGTGTAAGCCGCATCAGATTTTGGGCCAGGCCAAGCGATATCGTAGTCGTTGTAAATCAACTGAGCTTTGGGTGCGCCAGCGCGAGCGCGAACAAAGGCTTTGCTTATGTGCTCTTTACCCATAGCTTGAAACCAAACCGAGTTGCGATAAGTGCCGTTCTCTTCAAAGGCTTCATTGACCACATCCCAGATGTCTACTGTGTTGTAGCGCGTTGTCATGGTGTCGATAAAGTCGTACATAACTTGCTCGCGCTCAGCTACCGGCATCTGCTGCACCCATCTAGGTAACGCCGTGTACCAAACTAGGGTGTGGCCGTGTACCTGCATACCGTGCGTAGCAGCAAACTTTACTAGTGCGTCGGCAGCATCGAAACGATATTCGTTGGGTTTCGGGTTGATGTAGCCCCATTTCATTGAGTTTTCTGGTGTAACTAAGTTGTAGTCTTGGCTGGCTATATCTTGATACAAGTCAGCATCAGGCCGTTCGTAGTACTTTAGTAGTGATGCATAACCGATTTTGAAGTTGCGTTGATCAGCCAGATCTCGTAAACGCTCGCCGGGCAATACAAAGTTAGAAGCGGGTTCTACTCTCACGTTTATAGAGCTTTGAAAGGTCATTGATGAATCAACAGAATCAGTTGCTTCAAAGTTAAAGGAGCTAACGCCCACATCCGTAGCGCTCGGTGTCCACCTCAATACTGAAAATAGACGCTCTGTTGGATGAAGCTCAAACGTTGAATTAGCTGGTTGATTAAGCAACGCTAGAGCAGGCCGTGTGCCGTTAGGATCAGTAGCCTTTACATTTAAGTTGAGTGTGTCTCCTACCCGTATGACATGCTCTTCAACTAAATCAATACCGGGCGGTAGATTAACAATCGTTGAAGTATCTTCTGGCAATACTACGGTTAGGCGTACCGTTTGAGTTGTTTGCACACTACTGTCAATTGAGTCGATAGCGGTGACGTTAAAATCGTAGACGCCAACTTCAGGTTGTAGTGGACGCCAACGCAGGGTGCGTGTGCCGTCTAGATTATCATCTGATACAACCCCTATAGGTAATCCGCTAGTAAACATGCCGGGATTTCCACCATCAATATCCACGGGTTTTAATAGCAACGACCAATTTTCTCCAGCGAAGATCGTTTGATCAACGAGGTTTTCAAAAGTAGGTGGGCGATTGTTGCCTTCTGGGAGAGTGACTCTTACAGAAGGTTGAGAAAAATTTTGTGAAGTATCAAACGCGACTACGTAGAACGAATAAGTTTGGCCAACCGTCACTGTTTTTTCAAAGCTCGTACCGTTTACTGTTGTTAGGTATTGATTGTTTTCATAAATGTTATAGCCCGTCACCACTCCGTTATCTGTTGATGCTGCCCATTCTAATGAAAGCGTTGCTGTGCCATTTGCTTCTGCAATACTGCCAGTTAAATTCGCGGGCACACTGGGTGGTTGGGTGTCTTGCTGTACCGTTCCGTTTTCGGGTAACACCAGGGCTGCTGATGGAGTGGCATAGTTTTCGTCTGCATCAAATGCAACAACATAAAAGGAACTCACCAAGCTGCTATCTGCTGGGGCGGTGAAATTTGTTGCAAAGACTGTGGTTAAGTAATTGTTGTTCTCGTAAAGGTTGTATCCCAACACTTGTTGGTCATCCGTGCTGGCTTCCCAATTTAACTCAAGGGTTCCGTTGCTTAAGCTACCGCTTAAACCGGTTACTTGGCTTGGAGCGATGGTCGTATCGATTGGCGTTGCAGATTCGGGAACTCGTATCGTGTTTGACTGGGGCGAAAAGTTAGTGTTGTTATCAAACGCGACAACATAAAAACGATTGCTTTGGCCAGTAGGAACAGAGATAGAATAACTGTTGTCAGCTACTGTCGTTAAATACTTGTTGTTGCGGTAAACGTTGTAGCCCAGCACCAGTTGATCATCACTTGATGCATCCCAATTGAGAGACACGATATCGTTGGTTGCCCCGGTTACCACACTGCCAACAAGGTTTGCAGGTACCGAAGGCGGTAACGTCGTATCAACCATAGCTGATTCTGGCAAGGTAAGAGCGCTGCTGACCGGTGAAAAATTTTGGCGAATATCAAATGCTGATACGGTAAAGCTGTATACCGTGTTCTGCTCCACAGTGCCCGTGTAACTAGTATCAAACACAGTCGATATGTACTGGTTGTTTTGGTAAATATTGTAGCCTGACACGCTCTCATCATCAGTTGATGCCGTCCAGCTTAGTTGCACAATAGTATCGTTAATTGAGCCGCTTAAATCACTGGGCACGCTGGGTGGGATGGTGGTGTCTGTTGGTACCGCTGATGCGGGCAACGTGACTTGCTCTGAACGTGGTGAGTACATGTCCGGTGAATCGCCACTTGGATCGCTCGCCACTGCTACAACGTAGTAATTTGCCACTTCGCCGGAGGCAAGCGTTTCCTCATAGCTGCTGGCTGTTACCGTCGTTAGATACTGATTGTTCTTATATACGTTGTAGGCGGTTGCGGCTGCGTCAGAATTCCAACTTAAAGTAACTAAGCCACTGGATTCTGTACCGGTGATATTGCTAGGTGCCGTTATATTGGCAACGGCCGACGTTGCGAATAACATAGCACTACCTGCATATAGGGATAGGGTAGCAACGAGAAATTTTTGCAGACGTTTTTGTATTTGGGTCATTAGAAGTATGCGTTCGTGGTGATCGAATGAATATTACTTGCATTATTAGGACTAGCTAGTCGAAACCGCACCTGTAAAGAGTTACAATTTAAGAATTGTAGTTCCGGTTCAAACGGCTCAACGATTGTATCGAAATGCTTGGGCGGGTGGTGGCGCTGAAATTACACGATGGTATTAGTACCAACAATTTGGCGGCTTATGTAGTGATGATGTAGTGCTGATGTGGTTGTTAGGGTGCAAAATTTTGTCGCATCAACTGTAATACACAATTAACAACTGAAGACTGAATGCAACGTTGATTAACTTATACCACCGCCAATTACGGGGCTTGGCCGAATGGGCCGCGCATTGTAGCGCTGCGCGTTCCTTATTGTTGCTCTGCATCGTTGCATGTATATCGTTGTTGTTTGTTACACAGCTAAAGGTTCTGCACGGCAGCGACGCCTTCTTTGAGTCCAAATCCACCGATTTTGCAGGGCATCAGCGCTACGCTGAGCAATATCCTGCCGAACAACAAGATCTCTTGCTCATTACGCAATTTGAGCCTAGCTCTACTGATTGGATAAAGCGCTTCCACGGTTTTCATCTCGCTATTGAACAAACTGAGGGTGTGGATCACGTTATTTCGGTTCTATCCGCCTCCGATCGAACCGCTGATGGATTTGATTTACCAGAAGAGGGGGCAGTGGTGGATAAATTGGTGTCTGTGGATCAGCGCTCCACGCTGCTCGTGGTCAATCTGGACTCTGACATTTTGTTAAAACCCAATCTGATGGATCAAACCGTTCGTAGCATTGCATCGATTGCCGAGCAACATAGTTTGCCAATGGAAATTGCTGGTTTACCGGCATTACGGCTTGAGCTGCGGCAGCAGGTTTTAAATGATGTATGGCTATTTGCCGTGATAGGTACTTTGCTTGCCTTGGTGCTCATTTGGATAACGCTGCGACAGTGGCAAACGGCCTTGCTGATTTTACTTGGCCCCGTTATAGCGGTTTTCACAACCTTGGGGTTGATGGCCGTGGTAGGTGTTAGCCTGAATGTCTTAACGCAAATGTTAGTGGTGTTGATTGTCGTGATCGGTGCGAGCGATTCGCTTCATCTCGCGCATCGCTTGATACACATGCGCCGGGATGGTTTGGATCAACCAACTGCATTAAAGCAATGCGTCATCAAGGTTGTGCCTGCTTGT
>CALJAA010000004.1 GCA_938028465.1 uncultured Granulosicoccaceae bacterium
GAACAACTGATCGTAGATGCCGATACACCAGGTAGTAGCCACGACTTTGGCAAAGACATTTTGCCCAAAATTGTGGCCAATTATCGCGTATTTGCCTATCGGCTTGGTGATGACACGCCAGATCGAACACCCTATTGGCGAGATGTCGGTACCCTCGATGCGTTTTGGGAAGCCAATATGGAACTGATCGACTACGAACCAGAGTTAGATTTGTACGATACCGATTGGCCAATATCTACTTTGCAAGCCCAAGTGCCGCCAGCAAAATTTGTACACAGCTCTGGCAAGCGTAAAGGTTTAGCCGTAAATTGCATGGTGTCGGGTGGTTGCATCGTGTCGGGAGCACAACTCAAGGGGTGTCTGTTGTTCTCAAATGTGCATGTGCGTTCGTATAGCAAGATAACTGATTCAGTGATCATGCCGGATGTCGATATAGGGCGTAACTGCACAATTCACCGCGCGATAATCGATGTCGGTAGTATGATTCCTAACGACACTAAGATCGGTATTGACCCAGAAATGGATCGAGCACGTGGTTTTCGAGTAACCGACTCGGGCATAACGCTGGTCACGCCTGATTCGCTTGGACAAAAACGCCACCAACTTCGGTAACCCTTAATCGATAACCCATAGCAGAGCCTTACCCGAGCCAATGTCAACACGGCAACACATATGTATGCTTGCAGCAGAAAATGCTGCAATTCCCGGTGCCAAGGTGGGTGGTATTGGTGATGTTGTGCGTGATATACCACCTGCTCTGGCAGAGCATAACGCTACTGTGTCGGTCATCATTCCAGCTTACGGACAATTTCATCTAGCTGAGGATGCACAGCTTCTTCAAGTTATACCTGTATCGTTTATGGGCAAAACGGAAGACGTGGCAGTTTACGAACGCTTTCCACAACATGAATCTGGCATTTGTAACTACGTACTCCACAGCGATCTATTTAGTGCGTGTGGAAATGGCAAGATTTATTGTAACGATCCTGATAATGAACCCTTTGCTACTGACGCAACAAAATTCGCATTGTTTAGCGTTGCGGCACTTCGCGTTTTACAATCCGGTGTTATTGGGCAGATAGATGTACTGCACCTACACGATTGGCATGCAGCCTTTGCGGCGGTGCTGCTAAAGTACGATCCAGAGTTTAATGATCTAACGGGTATTCGCACTGTCTACAGTATTCATAATCTGGCGATGCAAGGTATCCGACCATTCGCTGGGCACCCATCCTCACTTGAAAGCTGGTACCCCACACTTAAGTACGACAAAACACCGTTAGTTGACCCTCGCTGGGACGACTGCATTAATCCGATGGCAGCTGCTATCCGCTTGTGCGATCTAGTCCATACAGTATCGCCCACTTACGCTCGCGAGATACAAGTACCTAATGACAGTGCGAGAGGTTTTCACGGCGGTGAAGGCTTAGAACGTGACTTACAAAACGCCGCTAAATCCGCTCGCCTAATCGGTATTATCAATGGTACACAGTATGAAGCCGAATCAAACTTAGATATGAACTGGTCTTCCTTGATCAACCAGATTGGTGAACGCACGAAGGGCTGGGTTAACAACACTGAAACTGCACGTAAAGTTGACAAGCTTGCAAACCAACGCATCATGGATTGGCAAGATGTGCCAGAGCCCCGCCATATTGTCACCAGCGTTGGTCGCTTAACCGATCAGAAAATGGCATTGATGCTACACAAATTAGATGACGGTAATACAACGCTTGAGCACATATTGGATTCACTTGGCACAAACGGCGTGTTTGTGTTGTTGGCTAGTGGCAGCAAAGAACTTGAACAGGCGTGCCAAAAAGTTGCCGAAGAAAGAGAGAACTTTCTGTTTCTAAACCGCTTTGATGCAGATATCGCCGATTGGCTGTATGCCAATGGAGATTTGTTTTTAATGCCGAGCTCCTTTGAGCCTTGTGGAATTAGTCAAATGATGGCAATGCGATACGGACAACCTTGTTTAGCTCACGCTGTAGGCGGCTTGCGCGATACGATAAAAGACAACATAGACGGCTATCTTTTTTCTGGCATATCACAAGATAATCAGGCCGCAGATTTACTCGAACGATTACAAGAAATATTGTTACAACGAACAAATAACCCAAACGACTATCTGAAAATAACCGTTGCTGCAAAAAACAAGCGCTTCACCTGGCAGGCGAGTGCTAAAAGCTATATTGAAAGGCTGTACTCATGAGTAGGCTAAGCTCACAAGATGCAAACAACCTTGCCAAAGGTGTTCATTCGTCACCATTTTCTGTTCTGGGCAAGCACCGTGAAGCTAACGAAACCATCATTCGTGCATTTTTACCAAGAGCCGAAACGGTATTCGTAACACTAGACAACGGAAGCTCAACCGAACTAGAAAAAATACATGATGATGGTGTATTCGAAGTAGCGCTGACAACTGCTGTACAAGGATATCGGCTTGAAGGCGAAGCCGACGGTAACCGATACAGCCTATTAGACCCATACTGTTTTCAGTCTGCCATTGGTGACGTTGACCGTTACTTGCTCGGCGAAGGCAATCATCACGATTTGTATCGTGTGCTGGGTTCGCATGTTATTGAACTAGGCGGTGCTAAAGGTGTGGTGTTTTCTGTGTGGGCACCTAATGCTTCGCGAGTAAGCGTAGTGGGAGAGTTTAATCACTGGGATGGTCGATGCCACGTTATGCGATCCCATGCTGATAGCGGGCTTTGGGATATTTTTATTCCAGAATTATCTGAAGGCACACTTTACAAATACGAAATTCTTGATAAACACAACAATAAGTTGCCTCTTAAAAACGATCCGTATGCGATGTACTTTGAGCAACCACCAGGCAATGCCTCCATCGTATTTGACTCACGATTTGGGTGGAGCGATGACGATTTCCTTAGTGCAAGAGGTAATCAAGATGTCCTGACCATGCCAATCTCAATGTATGAAGTGCATGCGATGTCTTGGCGTCGCCAATCCGATGGGCAGCCGCTGCCTTATCGCGAGTTAGCTGAGCAATTAGTGCCTTATGTATTAGAGATGGGCTTTACTCATATTGAGTTGATGCCCCTAACCGAACACCCGTTTTCCGGCTCGTGGGGCTATCAGCCGATAGGGTTATTCGCGCCAACATCAAAGCTTGGAAGCCCAGACGATTTTCGATACCTTATTAATCTATGCCACGAAAATGGTATTGGCGTTGTGATTGATTGGGTGCCTGCTCACTTCCCATCAGATGAACATGGGCTTGGGCTATTTGATGGTACTCATCTATACGAGCATGCCGACCCTAAACAAGGCTTGCACGTAGATTGGGGCACGCTGATATTTAATTATGACCGCCCAGAGGTAGCCAACTACTTATTAAGTAATGCACTCTATTGGATACGAGAATTTCACATCGATGGCTTAAGGGTCGATGCCGTGGCATCTATGCTGTATCTCGATTATTCACGAGAGGAGGGTGAGTGGATACCTAACGAACACGGTGGGAATGAAAATCTAGCAGCCATTCAATTTTTAAAAAGGCTGAATGAACTTGTTCATGCAGAAGGTGGGATTACCTTTGCAGAAGAATCAACATCGTTCCCCGCAGTAAGCCATCCAACCTATGCAGGTGGGCTAGGCTTTACATTTAAATGGAACATGGGGTGGATGCACGACACCCTACAATATATGAGTCGTGACCCCATTCACCGACGGCATCATCAGAATGATCTTACGTTCGGATTAATCTATGCATTTAGTGAGAACTTCCAATTACCACTGTCGCATGATGAAGTTGTTTACGGCAAAGGCTCAATGCTCGGCAAGATGCCCGGCGATGTTTGGCAGAAATTTGCAAACCTGCGAGCGCTCTATGCTCACATGTTTGCTTATCCTGGTAAAAAGCTATTGTTCATGGGTTGCGAATTCGCTCAATCAGCGGAATGGGATCATGACGGAAGCTTGAATTGGGATTGCTTACAGGATGGTCAGCACGCTGGTATGCAGCGCTTAGTCACGGATCTCAACTCGACGTATAAAGATCATGATGTCTTGCATAGCACAGACTGCAATGGCAACGGATTTGAATGGATAAGCTGCGATGATGCAGAGCACAGTGTGTTTGCATTTTCTAGATTCAACATTGATAAGAGTAAAGAGCTAGTTGTAGTGTGTAATCTAACGCCAGAGCCGCAACGCCATTACCGAATTGGCGTAAATCAAACCGGCCAATGGAATGAATTACTCAACACCGATGCAACAATATACGGTGGCAGTGGCATGGGCAATACAGGCGCATTGCTTGCCGATGATGTCGCTTGGCATAATCGTAGAGCCTCCTTATCTATCACATTGCCTCCGCTAGCGGTCGTGATATTTCAGCCAGTTAATTGATTCATTAAACCGAGCTTTGGCGTGATCCCTCAACTGATCATAGGCCTAGATTGGTCTGAGGCATATCCGCTATTCTCCATAAAGGCGTTGTTGTTCCCATTAAATACTCATACCAGCTGGTACATGGCGCTTTCTACTTATTAGGCCGCAGCTACTTAAGTTAAGTAATACACTAGATTTATTAAGACGAGAGTGTCTCCGAGATCGCACTGAAACCGCTGATTAACTTTTGATCGTCATTGATATTGTTGCTCACACTTGCACGAACGAATTGTGGTGCAGACTGCCTACCAACGGTAAACTGTTCAGCTGTTGAAATAAGATAATCTTTTTGTTTCATCTCAAGCTCAATTTCAAAAGCACGCCATGGTTCAACAACAGGGATCCAAAAATGCGAGCTAAACGGGTGAGTACAGTAGTCAATATTTTTCAATAGGGGAGACACCAATTTTTTTCGCCGCTGGATTTCTGCAATCTGTCTCTCAACCATTGAGCTAGCTGTACCATCCAATATCCAAGTAGATGCTAGCTCATGGGCCAATGGCGTGGCCATCCAGCAAGTAGACCTAATAGCATTTGCAAGACGACTAATAAATGTAACGGGCGAATGTAAATAACCTACTCGTAAACCAGAAGAGACTGATTTACTCATGCTGCTAATCATGATGGTTATGTCAGGACACAAAACACTGAGCGGAATTTTATCTTTTTCGCACCTTACGATATGCGATTGATCCTCTATTATGAGTAGATTATTTGTTTTACAAATAGCAGCAACCTTATGCCTTCGTTTATTAGACATAACTGCATTTGTAGGGTTGTGAATCGAAGGCATGCAGTACAGCGCTGAAATATCATGCTTTTTACATACCTCACTGAACGATTCAGGTACCAAACCTTCAGCATCCGTTTTTACTGGTACTAATCTTATTCCAAGTAATTTAGCAATCGAAATTAAACCCGGGTAGGTGAGTTGTTCCGTTGCAAGTGTGTCTCCACTTTTCAGTAAACCCATCAACACACACAGCAGGCCGTGCTGCCCTCCATTAGTGCAAATGATCTGTTCCCACTCTGGCTTGAAAGAACCTTCACTCAACCACTGCGCGCCGGCGCGCCTATGCCGCACCGAACCGCTCTCTGGTGCATACTGATATATTTTGTTAATCGCGGTTGGGTTGGCTGCCAGAGAATTCAAGGATGTTGCCATATGATCGTTTGCAAATATCGGTATATTTATATTGCGGCTCATATCAAAGTAGCGCTCAACATCTTCTGATCCGTGTTGAAACCCTTCGTTATCTTTTGCGGCTAACTCTTTAGAGTACACATAAGTGCCATCTCCAACGCGTGAAATCACCGCGCCAAGCTTTTCTAGTTCTCGATAAGCTCGACTGATCGTTCCACTCGTTACGCCGAGCTGTTCGGCTAACTTTCTGTGGGTGGGTAACTTACCGTTTGTCGTCTCAAAACGATTCTCTTGTATCGCTAACTCAAGCGCGTCGGCAATGATCTTAAATCGCTTCCCATCGCCAAGTGCAAGCGACTCTCTCAACATTGACACCGTGTCAATATAGTCTTTGACATTCATATATGTTCCAGATTACATTAAATACGCACTTATTGATGGCCTTCAATAATATGCTTATGCAGTGATAACTAAAAATTGAAGCGGTGTCAATTATTACAACCCAATATGAGAAACCCTCGCCACTCTTATCCGCTTCATTGGTTACGAGTTTTCTATTCATATTGGTCTGCGTTAGCTGGGGTACAACTTGGTTAGCAATAAAAATAGCGGTTGAATCAACTCCACCGATGACATCGGCAGGGTTACGTTTTTTAATCGCTTTTCCTTTGTTTTACCTGTTCGCAAAAATACAAAATCAACCGATTATGTTTCCTAAAGAGAAAACAATATTTTTTGTATTTGTCACCGTAACGTACTTCTCGATCCCATATTTTTTACTCAATTATGCTGAGGTGTACGTGTCATCTGGCCTAACAGCGCTATTGTTTAGCAGCATGCCGGTATTCATCCTCGTATTCTCAGCTTGTTTTCTAAAGCAAAAGATCTACGCATCCCAAGTCGCCGGTATCGGAATCGGTTTTTTCAGCCTTGCAATGATAATTTATTCCCAAGGGCTTCATTTAGCTTATGCAGAAGTGCTAGGGGTGTTTGCTATTCTCACCGCGGCAATTATGCACGCACTGTGCTACGTACTAACCAAAGAACACGGTAAACACATCGGCGTCATAACTTACAACACCCTGCCGATCGGTATAGCGGGCATGATGTTGTTCTTCGCTGGATTAATTTTTGAAAATCCAGAGCTATCACAAATAACGGCTCGGTCTTGGTACGCATTGCTGTACCTGGGCGTGATTGCATCAGTGGTTGGTTTCATCGTTTATTTCTATTTACTTAAACGATTGAATCCAGTCGTTCTGTCCTTTGTGTTCATTATTTTTCCCGTTTTCGCCGTGCTCATAGGTTCTTGGTACGAAGGCACGCCAATATCTGATTCTTTACTGTTTTATATCATGGTATTGATGGCGGGGTTTGGCATCACTAAAGCGCCGCCAGAAACTTTCATCAAAAGGTTCGCAAAATGATGAACCCTATACAAGACTATGAAGAGGTGTTGAGCCCCGACACGTTAAAGGCAATGTTTAAACATGCAGAGCGGTGCTACCCAGAGGAATGTTGCGGATTTGTACTAGCTAACTCCACTATTCATTGTGGTTCTAATATTCAGTCTGAACTTAATCGAGCCAATCCAGATAGATTTATCCGTGACAGCGCTACTGGATATACATTTTCATTTACTGATTTGAAATTGTTGAACAATTCTCTCAACAGCAGCAACCCAGTTGTTTTGATTTATCACTCGCACCCCGATGTGGGTGCGTACTTCAGTGACGAAGATAAAGACAAAGCGTTGTTTTTAGGCCAGCCCGCGTACCCAGTAGGACATGTTGTCATTGATGTGAAAAATGGAATATCGGTAGGCGCGAAAGTATTCCAATGGAACGGCAGTAACTTTATAACCAGTATGGAAATTAGTTAAACACAATACTCTTAATTACCATTAACTCTAGGCATACTTTTATGAGCACTTATACACTACCCGATATTCTTGCCACTGTAGCCGAACTATCTGACCCAAATTTAAGCACGCCTCCAACGTCGTTCGACAAGAACGAAACGTTGCTAGAGTCTGTTAAAAGATTATGCCAAGAATATCCAAACTTGGAGTCACATTTATTCTATGAAAACGGCATGTTAAAAGAGCATTTTTTGTTTGCCGTAGAAGGAGCACTGGTAGAAAGCGATACAGCTTTAGATAATAATCAGCACATAGAAATCATGATTGCAGCTTCAGGCGGCATGGGCACTGATCCAGGAAATCTTTCCAATGATGAAGTACAGCGATATGTACGTCACATTACACTACCAGATGTGGGCAGAGAGGGGCAGGTTAGACTGAAAGCATCTAGTGTTTTAGTTGTTGGTACAGGCGGATTAGGTTCTCCTACTTCACTTTATTTGGCAGCAGCTGGCGTTGGCACTTTAGGCCTTATAGATAGCGATGTTGTAGAGGAAAGTAACCTTCAGCGCCAAGTTGTACACGGAAGCTCAACAATAGGCGAAAAAAAAGTAATCTCAGCAAAGAAACGACTCACTGATCTCAATCCACACATTACTATTAAAGCTCATGACGAATGGCTCAGTAAAACGAACGCTGTTGAACTTTTCAAACAGTATGACCTTGTAGTAGATGGAACGGATAATTTCACAACACGCTATATTGCTAACGATGCCAGTATTAGAGCTGGCATTCCCTTAGTATTTGGATCCGTTTCAAGGTTTGATGGGCAGGTTAGCGTATTTAACTATAATTCCGGCCCTTGTTATCAATGCCTATTCCCAAATACACCTCCTGATGACCTTGCTCCAAGCTGCAGTGCAGGAGGTGTGCTTGGGATAGTGCCTGGCGCTGTCGGATTATTACAAGCAACCGAGGCCATTAAATTATTATTAGGCCTTGGAGAACCACTAGTAGGTCGATTATTACGTTATGACGCATTGAGCATGAGATTCAACGAAATCAAGTTCAATCGACGTGCAGACTGCCGAGCATGCGCTCCTGAAAACCTACACAAACCTATCGGAAGCTCGCAAGTTCGTGCCACGCATACACACGATGGGTTATCGATTCTTCAAACTCATCAATACATCGAACCTAAAGATCTATTTAACTACATGGCAGATAATAACGATGATTACGTGTTACTCGATGTACGAGAATCAAACGAGTTGGAAGTCTGCCGTTTATCCAATATTGTGCACCTTCCATTAGGCAATCTTAAAAAGCAATTAGATACACTTGACCCTAATAAAGCACATTTCGTCGTGTGCCACGGTGGGGTTCGTGCGGTTAAAGCAAGCAATATAATGAAAGACGCTGGCTTCTCCAAAGTCAAAGTATTAAGAGGTGGCATGAAAGGTTGGGTTAGAGATGTCGATCCCAGCATGCCTATATATTAATCCCATAAATATCTAATAAAAGATATTTATTATGATACTGAATTCGCTCTTAGAAGCGGTGGGCTGTACGCCAGTGATACGGCTTTCTGCTTTGTCAAAAAAGACAAATAGAAATATCTACGTCAAGCTTGAATCGCTTAACCCCGGAGGTAGCCACAAGGTAAGAATTGCACATGCCATGATAAAAGATGCTGAGAGTAAAGGCATACTAAGGCCAGGTAGTGGCCAAACAGTTATAGAACCAAGCGGCGGAAACACCGGCATTGGGCTAGCCATAATATGCAACATTCGTGGTTACAAGTTGAAGCTAGTGATTCCTGATAACTACAGCATTGAAAAGCAAAAACTACTGAAACTCTATGGCGCTGATGTGGTACTTTCGGATAGCACTATTAGTAACAACTCACATGGTGATTTAGCCATGGAGCTACAACTAAAAAACCCCACATACGTATTACTGAATCAACAGAGAAACCCTTCAAACCCTAGGGTGCATAGAGAAACAACCGCTAAGGAAATACTTGATGACTTTGACGAGACAGGAATTGACGCTTTTGTCAGTGGTATTGGTACTGGCGGGCACATAACAGGCATTGGCGAGATATTAAAAAAACAATGGCCACAAATTAAAATTCTAGGTGTTGAGCCAGAACAGTGCGACATACTGAAAAATCAACACGCACCGCACAAACTACAAGGACTCTCTATTGGGTTAGTACCGCCCATTCTTAACGTCGGCATTATCGACGATATGGTTAAGGTACCCTATGACAAATGTGTGGATATGGCTGTATCCGTGCTTAAAACAGATGCTATTAGCATGGGATTATCTTCCGCAGCTAACTTAGTTGCAGTAGATAAGGTGTGTGATCAGTTTGAAAAGGGAGCCAATATCTTAACGATGGTATATGACGGAATAGACTCCTATCTACCGCATTTTGAGAAAGATGGAGATTTTTAATGAACTGCAATATCTCAATACACAGCCAGGTATTTTCAAAAGTTAAAGACGTTTTCTACTCTGCTATAACATCAGATGATTTGAACTACTTGGCTGATGACATTGATAAAGTGCTATCAATATCTGTTCAATGGCTTGTTGACGACATTCTTGCTTATTCAGAACGCGACCCTGCATCCCATGGACGTATAACGACGATACTAGAATGCAGCACGTCGTTTCATGCAGTCATTTGCTATCGATTAGCATCGGCTTTATCAGATTGCCAATTGGCGGAAGGCTCGAAGCTTGACCTATTAAGGTATAAGTTCAGCAACTACGGAAAGTTAATTTCCGGTATTGAAATACACCCAGGAGCAACTATTGGTAAACGATTTGTCATTGACCACGGTTATGGTACCGTGATCGGAGAAACATGTTGTATAGGCGATAACTGTTACATTCTATCCAATGTAATTTTAGGTGCTGTAGGCATAGCAGATAACATTACTGGTAAACGCCACCCAACAATTGGTAATCAGGTTGAAATTGGCTGCGGAGCCAGAGTGCTTGGCCCAGTTACCATTGGTGATAACGTGTTTATCGCGCCATCCTGTGTTGTTACTGATCACATTCCTTCCGGAACAAAAATCACAATCGCTAATCAACTTCAAATCTGTCGTACAGACACTACTGACAATAAGTTGTCCGTCAGCGCGTATGTACAAGACGACACATTACATTTAACCGGTACGATTGAGAATCTGCAACGAGTGGCCTCACTGGATAGCGATCACAATGAAATAGAAACACTGGCCCTGTTCAAAGTGCACTTGATGGGCACGTACAACGAATATCGTATTTCAAAACCAAAAGATGATACTGCAACAAATAGATCTAATTTTAATATTCTGCTGTGTTTTGAGTTGCAGCAATTGATATTGATTAATGTCAATGGGATTAGCAAGCAGGAAAACAATATTATGAATAATATAGTTAACTGTAAAAACGTCGTGGACTTCGCATGAAAACTGAGCAGCTCTACGACTCATCACCCTATGAGAGGGAATTCACAGGGAGTGTGATAGCAACTTCAGATAACAGAATTGCCCTAGATACAACGCTGTTTTATCCAACAGGTGGGGGCCAACCTGGTGACACAGGTGTTTTAAAAATAGCTGAACAAAGCTCTTTAACTGTAATAGAAACTATTAGAGATAAAGACAACCCCCAACTAATTTGGCACCTTATAGAAGATCAATGCCAATTGCCTTTAACAGGCGATGTTATACATGGCGAGATAAATTGGGATACCCGCTATAAGTATATGCGAATGCACACATGCTTACATTTGCTGTGCGCCACTATCCCAGCACCAGTAACAGGCTGCAGTATCGGCGTTAACAAAGGCCGTCTCGATTTCGACATGCCCGAATCAACTTGGACCAAGGACGATGTTAGCGGTTCGCTAATGGCATTAATTGAAGCAGACAAACCAGTTAGTAGCTATTGGTGCTCTTCCAGCGATCCGATTATTAGTGACATGACACGTACGATGCGCCTGCCTCCTGCCTTTGACGGTAAAGTACGAATTGTCAATGTAGAGTCAATAGATATTCAGCCTTGCGGGGGCACGCATGTCGCTAGAACTGGCGAAGTTGGAGAGATTCTGTGTAACAAAATATCCAAGAAAAGTGCTCACAATCGACGTTTCTCGATCGAGCTTTGTACTTAATGCAGTATTCGCCCACATAAATGCATCGGTTAGAGCAGTGCCGATTATCGCTGGTTAACAAAAAAATCTATAGATTTAAAAAAAACATGAAACCGATAAGGGTTTTAGTTAGCAACTTAGCGTTTAGAGGTGAACTGTTACTTCACAATCCAGCTGAGCAAATGAACCTCGTGCCCGAGGAACCGGAGGAGGGGTTTGGCGATGAATATTTGTACCCTATATTGGTAGAGACAGAAGAATTCACCCTCCCAGTTTCAGTTGCAGCACTTATGCTCTCCACCTGGCTGTTTGAAGCATGGATACGACAAGGAAGCCTGCCAGATGAAGTCGTTGGCGTTGAGCAAAATGATTTACAAGATACCATCTCATTCAGTGACAGCGACGTAAGCCGCATTGCTCAACGCTTGAAAGAGCTTCTGGAGGAAGCTGATCCGAATGAGGATAACTAGTTTAGTATTTTATTCAGTCAACCCTAGACAAAAGATACTGGGCATTAACCGCGCGGTGCGCTATGGCATTCCAAAAAATAGAAGCGGTATCTAAACGCGGTTACCGGTTACTAGCTAAAGTGATCGCGAAGATTTTCGATATAAGGACAATGCTTCGTAACCAATTTTGCTTCGCTTTCTCAAAACAATTCAAAGCGGTTTTTTTTACCACATCAAGTCGTCAGGTATAACAAACTCTGCATACTCATCAGCTTTGTCGTCTTGGCTTAGCTTGGCTGAATGATTACTAACAATGACCGCAGTCTCATCACGTTCTGCTATTTTCTCTGCTGCTTTCCAAGGCACAAGTTGATAGGTTTCTGAATCTTTAACAATAGCCAAATTTCCGCTGATGATCGCTTGTCGATGTTCTGCAGTTAGATGAAGAGTTTTGACAGTGCCCTCGTGATCAAATCGGAATTCAATTTCACCGCGTTCCTCGATTCGGTTCAATGAGATTAGTTGTTTTATCTGCGCTTGGATGGCTTTTTGATTTGCTGCTTCCGTTTTCAAAGCATTGAGATGACGATCCTTCGCCAATTGTTCTTCAATGGCTTTCTTAACCAGCTCATCGGTTTCGTCGTTGCCTGTTTGGCCGGTTCGCAATTGTTTTTCTTTTGTGTTTTTGGCCTTTCTAGCTTTAACCGCTTGTTTCTTGTTGGCAAGCCCAGCCTTAAACAATTGATCTTGAAGTGTGTTGCCCACGTGTCCAACCTGTGAATATCGAGTGATGGCCTATAGTAAGCTGTAGCACAGCAATTGTGAAGCTCATTTGTGGGGAGCAGATCTATGACAATACACTTTCTCGACGACAGCCTACCGCAGCCTTTTTGGGACAACTCGGTAACGCCTCGCTTGATTATAGAACCGGGCGATACTGTCGTTTTCGAGTGCTTGGAAGCCAGCGGTCAATACTCGAATAATTCCACCATCGATGACTATCTCAATGTGGACCGCAGCAAGGTGCACGCACTCACTGGATCAGTGTATATCAACGGTGCAGAACCTGGCGACGCGCTGGAAGTTGAAATTCTTGACATGCAACACAAAGGGTGGGGGTGGACGGCTTTTCGCCCTGGCTTTGGCTTGTTGGCTGACGATTTTGAAGAACCCCATTTCCATATGTGGGAGCTTAACGGCAACGAGTGTCATTTCGGCGTAAACGATATTGTTCTCCCCTTTGAACCCATGCCAGGCTGTGTTGGCGTAGCCCCACGCGCGCGGGGTCGATTAAACACAATACCACCGCGAGAAAATGGCGGTAACGTAGACGTAAGGGATCTCACCACCGGCACCATTTTCTGGCTACCTGTGCTCACACCCGGCGCATTGTTTTCAACCGGAGATTGTCATGCGAATCAGGGCCAGGGGGAAATCTGCGGTACAGGTATAGAGTGTCCGATGACCGTCACCATGCGTTTCAAAGTTAATAAACATTCCAGTGTTAAAGAACTGCAATACATGCGACCAAGCCCGATGACTAAAACAGATACGGCGGGACATTTCGGCACGACGGCGCATGGCCCAGATCTATACGTAAACTCTCAGAATGCAGTAAGGCAGATGATTGATTGGTTAGTCGATACAAAAGGGCTAACACGCGCTCAATCGTATGTGTTGTGTAGTGCTATCGTTGATCTAAAAATAAGCGAGATAGTGGACGTACCCAACTGGATAGTGACTGCACAGATTCCGCTGCAAATTTTTGGCGAGTAATGTTCAAC
>CALJAA010000005.1 GCA_938028465.1 uncultured Granulosicoccaceae bacterium
GAAAGCAAAAGCTTGTATGCAACAGTGGATGGTACGTTCCCTAATCATCACCCAGATCCAGCCAAGCTAGAGAACCTACAAGACCTAATTAAAACCGTTATCGATAACGAGCTGGAAGTGGGCTTAGCTTTTGATGGAGACGGCGACAGAGTCGGTGTTATCGATGACAAAGGTAATGTCATTTGGCCTGATCGTCAAATGGTGCTGTTTGCACAAGATGTTATATCGCGTAACCCAGGTGCAAAAATTATTTATGACGTGAAATGCTCAAAAGTTTTACCAGAAGCAATTACAGCAGCAGGCGGCGAGCCTGACATGTGGAAAACTGGCCATTCGTTTATTAAGGCGCGCATCAAAGAAACTGGCGCACTGCTGGGTGGCGAGATGAGCGGCCACCTGTTTTTTAAAGAACGCTGGTACGGTTTTGACGATGCCCTATACGCAGCAGCACGCCTACTAGAAATACTATCAGCTACTGATCGTAAGGCCAGCGAGATATTTGGCGAGATCCCTAACAGCATCAATACACCCGAGCTTAACGTTGTATTAGATGAAGATGGCGCGCAGCATGCGTTTATCGAAAAATTCGTAAAACAAGCTAATTTTAACGATGCCAAACTCACCACAATCGACGGCCTACGCGCCGACTTTAAAGATGGCTGGGGCTTAGTACGCGCCTCCAACACTACACCTTCATTAGTGATACGCTTTGAGGCCGATACTCAAGAAGCGCTAGAGCGTATCCAAAATGAATTTCGTGAAACCATGCGAGAAACTGACAGTAGCGTTACTCCTCCGTTCTAACGGTTGTCACGGTACCTTGGCGTGCCCAGCGGTTTACTTATGAGCAAAGCTAAGCAAGAAACAGCTCGCCATACGGCACGCGTTTTAAACGAAGCACTCCCCTACATTCAGCGCTATGCTGGCCAAACCATCGTAATCAAATACGGCGGTAACGCGATGACTGACGAGCACCTCAAGCGGTGCTTTGCGCAAAACATCGTCATGCTCAAGCAGGTTGGTATCAACCCCGTCGTGGTGCATGGCGGCGGCCCACAAATTGGCCAGATGCTAGATAAGCTCAATATCCAAAGCGATTTTGTTGAAGGCATGCGAGTAACTGATAGTGCCACGATGGAAGTGGTCGAGATGGTGCTCGGTGGTTTGGTGAATAAAGATATCGTTTCGCTGCTTAACCAAGCCGGTGGCCGCGCTGTTGGCATTACCGGAAAAGATAGCTGCACCATCCAAGCGAAAACGATGCAGCTTGAAGGACAAGCCAAAGATGTATTGGGCTATGTTGGCGAAGTTGATCAAGTCAACATCAACCTGGTTAATCAACTATTGCAAGATAACTTTATACCGGTTATTGCTCCCATTGGCACTGATGCCAGTGGAGCAAGCTATAACATCAACGCAGATTTAGTCGCCAGCGCAATGGCCACCGCTCTAGAGGCATCACGCCTATTACTATTAACAAACACGCCTGGCATTTTGGATAAAAACGAGCAATTACTGACACCCGTTTCAACCAGCCAAGTAAAAGAACTCATTGCAAACGGTACGCTTTATGGCGGTATGTTGCCTAAGATACAATGCGCTGTAGATGCCGTGAAATCAGGCGTTGGGAGTGTTGTTATATTGGATGGTCGCGTTGAACACGCTGTGCTGTTAGAACTATTCACCGATGCCGGTGTTGGTAGCATAATCAATACGGGATGATAAAAAGTTCTTATTTTATGTCTTTGCTAATTTTATAACCTTACTAAGCTATTTTTCTGCAGTCATTCGATCATCGGGATGCATTTTAAGTTCACGATAGCGGTCTAAGTCCGAATCAAATTTGCTGCCAACTACTGAACGCTCAACCGCCTTAGAATCAATCAAAGACCACGCATTTTCAATATTACGCTGAATACTATGTTGCTCTGCATACATAGTTTCAGCAGCATTTCCCACACCTTTCGCTTTTTCCATCATCTGGATACGCTTATCAACAACGGTCAAACGATCAGATAATATGCGAATGCGATCATCAAGGCGGCTAATCAAACCATCAATCATCCCGATTCGATCGTCTCGCGTTCGGATCAAATCATCTTCCGTGGTAAATGTCGCCAATAGCGCTCTGTCGCGAATCTTGGCAAGCTCTACCTCCCGTTTTCGCATTTTCTCATGACGTCGCTCTTCACGGCTCAGTACTTGCTGCATCACTACGCCCTGATTGTTCAGTATGCTGTGACCATCATCTTGCTGTGAACTGGGTGCTCTGTCTTGGTAAACGATTGATCCATCGTCTCTGTACTTGTATACCTTTTCAGCAACCACGGCTGATGACGCCAAACAAAGAGTTGCTGTTGTCAGAAGAATCGATACAACTTTGAAGCGTCCGTTTACCGCAGATTGTATGGTTGTGTACTCAGTCATCATTTACCCTGATGTGTTGCTGTAACCCCAAAGGTACTTTGTGGACAGCCTCACGTTTTGTATTGGTATTCGCAAATTCTCTTGCTAGTCATATCGTCCATAAATCGATTGGGGTGAATGACAAACTTGTTTTCTGTGGACAACATCAATTTGTAGGCTCAAATAGCCCAATACTAAGCCTTATTGGCTCGATTTTTTAACGAGCTCAAACGCGAACCACTGCGCAATGCACACACCATTTATATCGGTGTACACTGCCCAACATGCGAATAATGACAGCCAACTTAAATGGCATCAGATCAGCCGAGAGAAAGGGCTTTTTTACTTGGCTAAGCCGGCAGAAAGCCGATGTGGTTTGCCTGCAAGAAACAAAGGCCCAACAACATCAACTCACGGCACCTGTGTTTCACCCAAGGCAATTTCATTGCTTCTATCACGATGCTATTAAAAAGGGATACAGCGGCACTGCAGTGTACGCACGGGCAAAACCTGACAAAGTAATCACCGGCATTGGCGTTGATTGGATTGACGACGAAGGGCGTTATCTGGAAGTACGCTTTGGCAAACTCTCAGTAGTATCGCTTTACCTGCCTTCAGGTACCACTGGGGATATCCGCCAAGACTACAAATATAAAGTAATGGATTATCTGCTTGAGCACATGAAAAAACTCAAGCGTGGTGGCCGACAAGTGGTTATCTGCGGCGACTGGAACATCGCACACACAGAGGCTGATATACGTAACTGGCGCGGTAATAAGAAAAATTCTGGCTTCTTGCCAGAAGAGCGCGAGTGGTTAACGACACTATTTGAAAAGCACGGCTATGCTGATGCATTCCGCGCCCTACCTCAAAAAGAACATGAATACACGTGGTGGTCTAACCGAGGGCAAGCGTATGAAAACAACACCGGATGGCGCATCGACTACCAAATCATCACTCAAAACCTCGTGCCAAATGTTAAAGCGACTCGCATATACCGCACCAAGCGATTCTCTGATCACGCGCCTTTTATCGTCGACTACGAGGGTGTTTGATTAGCTCAGCAACAACGGCTTTGTGGGTTGCTGATTCCGAACTTTCAGCATCTTGCGGCATACCTCGAGTCGATGCCCGCCTGCCAGCAGGCTGACCGTCCATGGCAAGCTGTAAAGCCGCGTGTAATTCCTTCATTGCAAGCTTGCTGGGCAGGGCGATAGCAACAGTCTCACCATCGTTAAAGTCTACCGTCAGCTTGTGTTTATCGGTTTGCACAAAGGCGATATAAGATGAAACGATCATTAGCACTATGCAGGCAATCAGTAATAACAAGCCCACCACATGCGGCAAGGTTTCTCGAAATACTTGAATGATCTGAATAATGGTGAGCAGCACACCGATAAAGAAAACAATCATTGCCACTTTGCGCGGCGGCGAGGATTGCTCCAGGGTTAGGCGGCGCAGATAATGTATCGCATGGCTTTGACTACCCATCCTAAACCAATGGCGCGTAACAGCAATGCCAGCCCCTTCATGATAAAACAGATGGTCGTCGTCATTCACGCTGGTATTAATGCAGTACCGGTGGGGTATCTAGCATTCCTTCATATTCTTCAAACTCATCCATATCGTCGTCAAGTAGGGAGTCAGGTTCAGGTGATGCATGATGCAACAACATTCGCCAGCCCCCATCTTCAAATTGATAGATATTAGTAGAAACAACCGAGCTCATGAATTCCCCGCCCACCTCAACATGCTCGCGTATTAGATGAATCGCTAAGTTATCAGTGCCCGTTTGCAAAGAATCCATCAATGAGAAACTAAGCTTGGGGGACTCCATAAACAGTTCGATAAAACTGTCGAGTACAGGCTTTCGGCCTTCTATGCGATCAGAGCCAGGGTGAATGCAGACAATGTTTTCATCGTCGGACCAAACCTGCCCAAGAGCATCAATATCACGACGCTCAATAGCTTCGTAGAACGCGATTTCGGCCTCTTCTGGCGTGTTGAATTTTTTGTGGCTCAAGATGATGTTCGTTAGCGGAAACGCTCATGATACCCCATGCCAGTGTTGTATCCGCGAACTATTTGACGCAGATGCCTTCGCGGGAATGACGAACTTTCGAGGGCATTATGAGCCGTCTCGATCACTCTAAACCAATTGAGCTCGGGCTTAACCCACTAATGACATATCTTCAGGGAGGTAATCAGACCAATTGAAAGAGGCATCGCCAAACACTAGAAAGTGCGGATTTAGCAATGATTCTCGTGTGTTATAGCGTAATTTACACAACTTGGTATCGGTAAAATGGCCACCCGCCTCTTCTACAATACATTGAGCCGCGCCAGTATCCCATTCTGAGGTGGGCCCTAGCCGCGCATAAACATCAGCAACGCCTTCAGCAACCAAACACGACTTAAGTGCCGCACCCATCTGAATTTCATCATGGGTACCCAGCTTATCCAGAAATTCTCGAAAACGCCTACCCACCGTTGGGCAGCGGCTACAGGCAACAACGGGGCTAGTTTTACGGACTGATCGCACATGGATCTCTACAGGCTCGTACCGACCATACTGTTTCCATGCTCCAAAGCTTTGAGCGGCGAAGTAAGCCACGTCCAACACCGGGGCCGTAATCACGCCGATTACCGGGCGACCATTTTGGATCAAGGCGATATTGACAGTGAATTCACCGTTGCGTCGTAGAAATTCAGCCGTACCATCAAGCGGATCAACCAACCAATACATCGGCCATTGATGACGTTCGGCGTATGGAATGTCATCAGATTCTTCAGATAACACAGGTAAATCTGGTGTGAGAGCTTGCAGCCCTTCAGTGATTAAACGGTGCGCTGCTAAGTCAGCATCGGTAACAGGTGTGTTATCTGACTTGTATATCACTTCGCAGCCTTCTTCAAAGCTACGGGCATACACATCCAAAATGCGGTCACCAGCATCGTGTGCTAGCTTCAGCGCTTTGTGGGTAAGAAATTCGGTTGTCTCGGGGGTGAGATACACCGGTCAGCTCCGTCTTGATCTAAAAAACGTAGCGGACGAATACAGGGTTTATTAAATTCTCAAAGAACGTTTTGCCGACTGCTACTGATACGGTAGCTAACTCGGTGTTTTTTGCGCCGTGGTTTGCAGGGAATTTCGCGTCATCCTCGCGTAGGCAGGGATGACGCGACATTACAAGCGATTCACATTTCCGCGCTGCACCCATCTGAACCGGCCTTGTGCATCACGGCGGGCAAATTGACTCAGGGTGTTAACCACATCTTGGGAAGCTGAACTCGTCGGCTTGAGTAGTACATCAGCATTGAAATCACCGGCAAGAGTGATTGTCACCTTACCATCAGCATCAACTTCTCCTCCGCGAGATTTGATATTAGCAATGTGTGAGTTTTGGCCTTCGGGTTTGATATCTAGCTCGACTTTACCCAACACCATTTGAACAGGGAGTGTTAGCTCGGCATCTTGCCACAACAGCTGACCAAAAAATTCTGTTAGCAGTTGGTTCTTAATTTGTAACGAGCTCACTTCACCTGTGAGGCTACCTTTCAGGCTGACAAAGGGGAGTGTAAACGCATCAAACTCTGGCGCCTTGGCAGTAAAATTCATATCGCTAACCGATATATCACCATTCCAAGCACGCTTGACTAAGCCTTCGCCACCGCCACCATAACCGTCAAACTTAACGTTTACACCACCGCCTGTTGGGATGGCTGATGGGGCAAGCGTCCAGCGCACATTTTGAAATTCTAGAGGCAGTAAATCGTCTTTGTTTTCAACTAAGCCTACTTTACCGTTATACAACTTGCCTTCAACATTACTCAAAGCAATTGGCACGATATCTTTTTTGATTTTTTCCGTAACAAACGAAGCTGGAAACAACGCCACAATCGATATGATGAAAGCCAATATACAAAGCAGGCTTAACCAAATGACCCGCATCATTTGCGCACCATAGTGATTCGAGCGGACACATAACCGGTTTCTTTTTTACGCGTTAAATTGGCCGTATCGATTTGGATACCATAACGCTCCATTCTTGCTATAACTGATACGAGCTTATCGAACGCAACATTGTTAAAGGTCATTCGTACTTTGTCAGCACCCACCGGCTGAGATTGATCGGGCTTGCCAGAATCGACTTCTTTAGTGACTTGATCAAGCAACTGAAATGGTGACTTGTCAGAAGCTATAATTTCACTACCGCCTGAGCGCAAAGACTGAAGAATAGGAACGCTTTTCTGCAAAAAGGCCAAATCGCTACCTTTAGACTCAATTGCTGAACGTTGGGTATTGATGCTGTTATTCAACGGATACCAAACCATTGCATACAACAAACCCAAGAACACTACCGCACTAAGTGCAATAACGATCAATCGATCTCTAGGTGATTGTCTTAGATACCACTCTTTCATTGTTTTGTATTCAGTTGCTTGCGATCATTCAATTCGAATGCGGCTTTTCAAACCATCGCCTTCACGATTTGCCGACTGTGTCGTCATAGTCAAGTTGCCACGCTTTTTAAGATCTGCTGTGAGTAGATCAAGGCTAGGTATTGCATCAGTATTTATGTCCAGCTCAAATCGACCACTTCTAAAACTAACAGAGCGAACCACTGTTTGCGGTTGTTCGGCTAATGCACCAGTTATGTGGTGCAAGCTATTTATAAAACCCTCGGGCGAGCCACCACTTAGTTTTTTAATCTCTGCCTTTACCTGCCTAACGGGGCGTTGCATTCTTACACCAGGCATAGCTTTTTTAAAGGTTGAAGCGATTTCGGTATCTAAGTTTGTTACCTGATTTTTTAACTGTTGCTGCTCCATCACCTTGCCACCTAAAAAGATCGTACCTAGCACGGCAGCCAATACCGCTGTCCAACGCCAAGGCTTCCAGCTTTGGTTCATTGCCGTTCTCGGGCTGTATTCACCCTGCTGCAAATTAATACGCGGCGCAGAAGCCAAACCACTGGCATAGAGGCTAAGCCTGCTATCACAATCGCGCGTTTCCATTTCTATGTTTTCCAACTGTGGTAACGCCGAACTTGATTGCGTGCGGTAAACCACCATTGATGCATTCATGTCGCCCGGTAAATCATTACGAGCACCGTCGAACATAATGCCGGCCATCGACGCATCAGTAGCAAAGCCCGTGTAACCATTCAGTCTCACCACGACTTGCTCTTTATCCAACAAGGCAGTCCAAGCAGATTCACCAACGTCATTGCCACTAAATTTGGGTAAGGCCAATGTTTCGGGTACGATTTCGCTAACGCGCAAACCCGCACTAGCACACTGCTCTTTCACCGTATCCATGGTTTCCCTGCCGACAACAGCAACTGGATAGTTATCGTCTTTGCCTTTCGCTCCAAGCGCAAAATGCAATCGATCAACATCGTCGGCCAATTGATCTTCCAGTGCATAAGGCACAGCTTGTAAAGCACGCGCAGCCGACCCGCCAGGCACCGTCGCTTCAGCCAACAACACGTCATCACCTGGCACAACCAATACTGCGCGGCGCCCATCAACAGCAGCTGCAGCTTTACTTAGGGTGCCAGTGGATTGGTCACTAGTGAGCAGCCCCTTATCATCGGACACAGCCCAATGTGCAAGGTCTTCCCCAACTACGGGTAAATGAATGATGACGCTCTTTGCCAACTTATTTAAACTCTACTTTAAAATATCTCTCTTAAAACGTATCCCGCGAGCGGGACACCACTTTAACCTTGCCGTCGTCTAGCCTTTCTAACAACGTAAACTGTGATATCGCTAAGCCTTCTGTCGCCATATCAATACGCAGTTGGTAGTAACGCGAATCAACACTGTAACTACCTGGCGGTGCAACCTCTTCTCCGGAATCGGGAGCCGCTTCAACATCAAACCCGCCAGTACTTTCGTACGGCAGTAATTCCTCATCCTGCAAAATGGACCCAGCTGTATCCTCTACAGTTAGATCAAAAATATCTTCGCACTCAGGGTAATCCTCATAAGCCCCTGTATCCCAACGCGACAAACTCGTCCCCAATGGCTTTAAAAACGGCGACAACGACGAAATAACTTCTGGAGTTGCCGTATTAACGTTGACTGGAGTCGGCCTACCATCAAAAGGTAACGCAGATATGTGCGGTACCAACAAATCGTAATCTGCCTTTTCTTCCTCTACGTTTGCACTAAACCCTTTAACCAACAATAACTCGCTGACACTAAAGAATGGTTGGTTAGCTGCGCGATAAGCAGGTGTTAACCCAGTGTAATAGTCATCCTCAGCACCATCTGGCACGGTTGCATTTACGTCCCTATCAACCCAATCAGCGATGGCCTCAGCCTTCGCCTGATCAATACTTAATTCGCCTAATAAACTCTTAAGCTGTACTACATACTGCTCAACCAAATCACCTTCTTCGTTAATCAGGTTATTCAAATTAAACCGACCTTGCATGTCCACAATGCAACCTTTGATCGAGGCATTGTCGATTGGCACTGGCGGTATGGTCTGCGCCCAATCATCATCTAATGAATCTGAGTTACCGCGCAGGCCTTCCTTTCTGTCCCTATAGAGCATTGCCACAGCGAAGCGTTCGCCACTTATTGAAAAGTCCCTAGCCATCTGGATCAGGCCTTCATTTTGCTCTCGCTGCATGTCCAACTGCTGACGAGATGCAATCGCTACTACAGTTATAGTCCCTAAAGCCACTATCAGCATGGCTGTGATGACGGCGATACCTTCTTGACGCTTCAAATTGCTCACATTCCTACCCCGGTAACGCAAACAAGCGGCTCACCGTGCCGAAATCTTCTAGCTCAAAATTGAATTCTATCGCTCTTGGCATACCTGGGTCTTCTACGTCCAGCGGAGGCCAATTGGTTTTCCATTCACCCTGGCCATCGATAAAACGGAGCGTCAAATTTTCAACACCATCAAGAAGCATTCGCCTCTTTGTCGGCTCTTCATCAAGTGGGTCGAGATGATACCAATAGCTACGAATAAATCGATCACCATCAAGTGAATAACTTATACGTTGTAAGCTGGAGCGAGTGGGTGATACATCTTCTGCTGGGTTGGTCCAACCCCCACGCGTGAACTCCATCAAGGCACCCGCTTCAGAGCTGAACTGAATACCGGGTATGTTCGCATCAAGCGCGGAGCGAATGGGCCGGTCAATCACTTGCGTGATGTCTTCTGCCATCCAATAAAAAGTACGTTGCAAGCTTTGTATGCGGTCCGCTTGATCCGCAATGAGCCCACGCGCGCTATTGATTTGCGACAGCATCTTAAAGCCAGCCGCACCCATAATAGAGATCAGGAACATCGCTACCAATAGCTCGATAAGTGTAAAACCGCGAACGCGATTCATGGCCGCTGCTCCGGGTTGCCTACAAAACCCGCTACTTTGTATATATAACCATCAGCGTCTTCGTCTAAGCGTACTTCAACATCCAAGCGACGCAGATCTGCATCCGCTACTTTTTGGGTGATGGTGCGCACGTACCAAACTGTGGTGCCCATTTCTGCTTCGGTGTTTTTAGTACCAAACGATGGCCAGCCTGGAGATACTTGCATAAACGTTAGATGATTACTGGCTACCCAGCGACCCATCTCACGATCACGCAAAACGCCAGCTCTAAATGCACTTGCTCCTGACGACGAAACCAATGCTGACGCACCAACAGCCAAAATGGCCAAAGCGACCATCACTTCAATTATCGTAAAGCCTTTTGTGCGCCGAGCCATATCAGTTTAGTTGCTCAACAATGATGGGCTCTTCATCGCCTGCCATAACCTGATGGGCTATGTCGCTATCCGGATCAGCAAAAACAACCCTAAAATCAGGCACTATTTCACCATTGGATAAAAACATCACGTGTGGCTTGATGGGCTCTTCGTCTGTAACGTTAGCTAGTTCATCGCTTAAGCTTTCGAGCACAATAGGAAGACCAGATATATCCACAGCGATATCAAGCTTCTCAGCAAGGGGTTTGTACTTGAGTTTGTCGTCCTCGAGTATCTGCCAAGTTTGCTTACCTTTTTTACCGGTTTCTAAAAAGTAGAACTCGTAGGATTCTGGATGAAACCGAATACCAAACTGTTGCCGCGTATAAACGGCTTGATCAGATGCCAAACCCATTAACAAATAAGTGCGTACAGCGGTATCTTTGATATCTCTAGCGGGGTTCTTGATGTTGATTTTGACCACAACTGCACCCACGAGAATCGCGATAATGGTAATGACAACCATTATCTCGATAAGAGTGAAACCTGCAGAGTGATGTCGATTGCGCATCGAGTTTGCTCAAACCAACAAACTTAGTAATTGGTGATGTCGGCATCGTAACGCTCGCCACCTTCAGCACCGTCATTGCCTAAGGAGATGATGTCGTAATCACCGTTTTCGCCTGGGCTAATATAAAGATAAGGACGATTCCATGGATCTTTATTCAACGTTTGGATATAGCTATCTGTCCAGTTAGCTGGCTCCGGATCACCCGATGGCTTTTCAACCAATGCTTCCAAGCCTTGCTCGGTAGACGGGTAGCTAAAGTTAGCCAATTTGTACAGTTCAAGCGCTTGAGCAAAATTACTGATGTCCTGCTTAGCTCTGGTGACTCGAGCATCATTTGGGTAGTTGATAACTTTAGGTACTACCGTTGCACCCAGAATTGCAATGATGGCTACAACCACCATGATTTCTATCAATGTAAAACCGCGCTGGATGCGACTTATGGACAACTTGTTCTTCAAGGGTATCTCCTGTTATTTCTTTGGCGCCAAAAGGCACTGTTACTGCTATCAAGAATAGCATGTTGGTGTAAAGTCACAGAGCAATCGACTGCAAACACAATGGGCATAAAACCTAGCCATCAGCGCAATCTGACCTACATTTAGCTCATGACTTCCACTCTTCAGCGGTACTTACGCAGCCCGGCGATCTGGTTAGCCGTTGGCGTAGCCGTACTCTGTGTTGTATTGCAATTCTCTGGCCTTGAGCCTACTTTGCGCTTTGACCGTCAAGCCATCGAAAAAGGTCACTGGTGGTTGTTACTTAGCGGTAACTTTGTGCACCTTAGCGAAAGCCATCTGGGGATGAATATGGCCGGCCTAGCCCTCATAGTGGCGCTGGTCTGGGCACAATTCAACATATGGCAATGGCTACTTATTATCGTTTTTTCCAGTATTTGTGTAGGCGTCGGCCTATTTTTGTTCGATGAGAAGATCATTTGGTATGTCGGGTTTTCAGGCACCCTGCATGGCTTAATCATCGCTGGCAGCCTTGCCGACTTGAAACGCTACCCGCGATCAGCCTCAGCATTATTAGCCATGATTGGAGCGAAGTTACTGTGGGAGCAAATTGCCGGACCGTTACCAGGTAGCGAATCAGCGGCCGGTGGCAGCGTGGTGGTGAACGCCCATCTTTATGGCGCAATAGCTGGGCTAGCGATCGGGGCGGTGTTGTTAGCGATCAGATATAGCCAATCTAGCAAAACCGTCATTTAACCCTACGATCAAACACCGCCGTAGTCATTCTTCTCTTCGCCTATCCATCGCCTAATCAGGCCGTGCACATTTTCGGGATAGGCGTCCAGTAGTCGATCACCGATATCACTCACGGTATCCAGCAAATCGCTATCTCGGCCAAGCTCCGCTATACGAAACTCAGCCAATCCCGTTTGCCGCGTGCCCAACACCTCACCTGCACCTCTAATGTCTAAATCTTTTTGTGCAATGACAAAACCATCGTTGGATTCGCGCATGATGCTGATGCGTTGACGCGCAGTTTCAGATAACGGCCCTTGAAAAAACAAAATGCAATGACTCTGCGCACTTCCACGTCCAACACGCCCACGCAGCTGGTGTAATTGTGACAACCCTAAGCGTTCAGCATTTTCTATGACCATCAATGACGCATTAGGCACATCGACGCCTACCTCAATCACGGTAGTAGCTACCAACAGATCCAGCTCTTGGCTTTTAAAGCTCTGCATAATGGCTTCTTTTTCTTTTGGCTTTAGTCGCCCATGCACTAAACCCACGCGCCTACTAGGCAAGGCATCTTGCAGAGTGGTTACGGCATCTTCGGCAGCTTCTGCCTGCAGTGATTCGCTTTCTTCAATCAAGGTACAGACCCAATACACTTGCTGACCGCTTGCAATCGCTTCATCAACCTTGGCTACTACTTCACCGCGCCGGTTGTTTTCAACAGCAATGGTAGTAACTGGCTTTCGTCCCGGTGGAAGCTCATCAATAACCGAACAATCTAAATCAGCGTAAGCCGTCATCGCAAGTGTGCGCGGTATAGGCGTGGCTGTCATGATCAGCTGGTGCGGCAGCACATTGGAATGCGCACCCTTGTTGCGTAACGCCATCCGCTGATGCACACCGAAGCGATGTTGCTCATCGATAATAGCTAAGCCTAAATTTTTAAATTCGACATCGTTTTGAAACAAAGCATGTGTACCAACAACAATTTGCTGCCGGCCCATTGCCACCGCTTCAATCGCATCTCTGCGTTGAGCTGCGCGTAACTTACCCGTTAACCAACCCACATCAATACCCAATGGCTCAAACCATTGTGCAAAGTTAAGCAAGTGTTGCTCGGCTAGTATTTCAGTTGGAGCCATCATCGCCACTTGATAACCGGCTTCAACGGCTTGCGCTGCAGCCAATGCCGCCACTATTGTTTTACCCGAGCCCACATCGCCTTGCACCAGCCGTAACATGGGTTCAGGCGTTTTCATATCGAGAACAACTTCTTTTAACACTCTGCGCTGCGCACCTGTTAAATCAAACTCTAACGATGCAAGCAATGCTCGCGCAGTTTTACCTTCAGGAGAAATTATCGGAGATTCACGAGTCTGAGTGCGTAGCCGCAACAGACGTAAACCCAAGCGATGCGCAACCAACTCTTCAAGCGCCAAACGGCGATGCGCCGGATGCAAACCATCCATCAATGCCCGAACATCCGCATCAGGAGGTGGGCGATGCACAATTGACAGCGCGCTTGCAAGATCGGGTAGCTGATGCCCTTGTATCAACTCCGCCGGCAACCAATCAGTAACCCGATTACTTTTCAGTAGCATCAAGGCCTGATCAGTTAAACGACGTAACGATGCCTGCTGCACGCCTTCAGTGGTAGGGTAAAACGGCGTGAGCGTATCCTCAAGCTCTGCCGCTTGAGTTTGCATTCGGTATTCGGGGTGAACCATTTCGAGCGAGCCAGGGCCGCGCCGCGCCTCACCAAAACAACGCAGCTTGTTGCCACGTTTAAATTGTTCTTGTTGTTGCTTATTAAAATGAAAGAACCGTAGCGTAAGCATGCCCGTACCATCCGACACTCTTACCAGCATCGACCGCCGCTTACGAATAACGACCTCGCACAGCTCTACCTCGACTTCAATCACGCCTTCCATACCAGGCCGCAATGCGCCAATTTTTGATAAGCGCGTGCGATCCTGATAACGAAACGGTAGATGAAACAGCACATCCTGCACCGTGCGGATGCCTAAACCTGCAAGCTTTTCAGCCACCGCATTGCCCACCCCTTTAAGTTGGGTGACTGGAATGTGATCCAGCGCGGTGACTTTGGTTGAACTCATTTGAGCGACGTGCTAACCGAGATGCATTATACCCTCGACTTCTACGGCAACATCCTTAGGCAAGGAGGCAACACCAATAGCAGCACGCGCAGGGTAAGGCTCTTCAAAGCGATCAGCCATCACTTCATTGACAATTGGAAAGTGAGCTAAATCAGTAAGGTATACGTTTAGCTTAACCACATCAGCGAACGACCCACCAGCAGCCCGGCAAACAGCATCAAGATTAGTGAACACCTGCTCTACCTGCGTGCGTACATCATCACTGACTAGCTCCATTGTTTCTGGAACAAGAGGAATAGCACCTGACAAATAAACGGTGTCACCGCACTTTACTGCCTGAGAATAAGCGCCAATAGCGCTAGGTGCTTTATCGGTTACTACTGGATTACGAGCCATGTGATACCCCTTTTAAATTAAGGGGTCAGTATACAACGTGCGCTAGCGATCCCGCTTAACGCTACGTACAACCGTTAGATTGCGTAAACGACGAATGATGCGAGCAAGATGGAGCCGATCACTAACCGATAACACAAAGCGAATCAGGATATCGTCCTCACCGCGCTTATTAAAATCAAGCTGCTCTATATTGACATTCATCAACGACATGGTGGAGGTCACACGTGCTAAGGCACCAGGCTGATTCATGAGTTGGATAGTCATTTCAGCCTCAAACACATCTGAAATACCCGGCGCCCATTCAACCGCTACCCACTCCTTGGGCCTACGCTTATAACGACGGATATTACGACAACCAGCTCGGTGCACCGCAACGCCCTGCCCGGCCGTGATAAATCCTTGTACATGATCACCTGGGATCGGACTACAACACTTAGACAAGCTCACAACAGAACCTTCCCGACCTTCTATCAGCAATGGCGCAGTATCTCGTGTGGGCAGAACCTGTGCACTATCGCCTCCACCGGTTTTAGGCTGCAGTAGACGTTGAGCTATTTGGCTAGGTAGATGATTACCTTGGCCAACATCAATAAATAAATCATCAATGGTTTTAAAATGGAATTCTGCTAATAATGCGTTGAGATCCTTTTCAGGCACATCAGCCAACGTGTGCTCGTAGCGACTAAGCGCGCGCTCTACTAATCGCTGCCCAAATTGTTGAGCTTTAGTTTTATCAAGATTACGCAAAAAATGACGAATAGCGGTACGGGCTTTTGCAGTTACAACAAAGTTGAGCCACATTGGGCTAGGTAGTTCGCTAGGGGAGGTTTCTATTTCAACTGTTTGGCCTGATTCAAGTGGCACGTTAAGCGCCGTTGTAACACGATCAACCTTTGCCCCCACACATGTGTTACCCACATCTGAATGCACGGCGTAGGCAAAATCTACCGGTGTTGCATCTCGCGGCAACTGAACGATCTTACCCTTCGGCGTAAACACATAAATTTCACCAGAGAAGAGATCAACCTTAACGCTTTCAACAAATTCAATCGTATCGCGTGTATCGCTATGCATCGACAAAAGATTAGCTAACCAATACGGTGTTTGCGTTGGGTCAACGGATGCATCTTCATTTTTATACGCCCAATGGGCAGCAACTCCGGACTCAGCAAACTCATCCATCTCACGAGTCCGTATCTGCACTTCAACTGGAATACCATCTACGTAGTTAAGCACGGTGTGCAGCGACTGATAGCCATTTGCTTTTGGCACAGCGATGTAATCTTTAAAGCGTTTAAAAATAGGCTTATACAGCTTATGAATAATACCAAGCACTTGATAGCATTCATCTTCGCTAGCCACAACAACGCGCAAAGCAAACATGTCAAACACCTGCTGAAACAACAGCTGCTTTTTAAGCATCTTGTTGTAGAGGCTATATAAATGCTTTTCTCGGCCAGCTACAACCGCTTCGATACCTTTCTCACCTAGGCTGGCAGTAATACGCTCTTCGATACGTTGAACTAACTGATCACGATTGCGATGCGCTTTATTAACGGTGTTATCAAGAATCCGGCTGCGCATTGGATAAAGCGTACGAAAACCTAAATCTTCAAGCTCATTTTTAACCTTAAACATACCAAGGCGGTCAGCAATCGGTGAATATACTTCGAGTGTTTCGCGAGCAATACGCTTTTGACGCTCACGCGATATCGCATCAATGGTGCGCATATTGTGCAACCGGTCAGCCAGCTTGATTAAGATAACGCGTAAGTCAGTGACCATCGCCAATAGCATCTTACGAAAGCTTTCGGCTTGGGCTTCTTCTTTGGTTTTGAATTCTAGGTAATTAAGCTTGCTTAAACCATCAACGATCGTTGCAACTTCATCACTGAATGTATTAACAAGTTCTTCGCGGGTAGCTCGCGTATCTTCAAGCACATCATGCAATAAAGCTGACATCACACTGTAGTGATCGAGCTGCATCTCTAAAGCGATACGCGCAACAGCAATAGGATGAGTAATGTAGGGGTCGCCGGAACTTCGGGTTTGGCCTTCATGAGCATCACGCGCAAACGTATAAGCGCGCGTCACTTCAGCAATTTGCTCGGTAGTGAAGCGAGGCTTCATCTCATCGAGCAATACTAAATAGGCTGCGAGTTCGGGTTTTTCACTGGCCGGTGGCCTAGCGTCGTCACGTGCATTGGAAGAGTTGGACGACGCCACGCTTAGGCCGCCTTAGAGTAAGGCGACCAAGCAGTTCGCATAATGCGAATGTTCGATCTAGGGAAAATCAGAGCGGAGTTCTTGTTCAAAAGGTGCAGGCTCAGCTGGAGCAGGGGTTGGAGCTGGTGCAGCTTCGTTTAAAATTTCTTCGCCCACCAAACCATCAGCGATTTCACGCAAAGCAATAACGGTTGGCTTGTCATTTTCAGCAGGCACCATGGGCTCAGCACCCATTGAGATATTGCGCGCACGCTTTGAGGCGATCAATACAAGATCAAAGCGGTTGCCTACGTTTTCGAGGCTGTCTTCAACGGTAACACGAGCCATTAGAGGCGATTCCCAAGTTTTACGAACCTTCTAGTTTAGCCAATATTGCATGCAAACACCACACCTAAGCCCGCTAAACTAAGGTTTCAGGGTGATTAAGCTCTCAATTAGCTCAGCATGCAGCTTAGCCTGACGAGATTGACCCACTCTTTGCGCCACTATTACGGATTTAAGCTCCGATAACGCCTCATCAAAGCGATCATTAATAATTAGATAATCGGCGTGCTGGTACTGGCGCATCTCATCAATAGCCTCAGAAGTACGGCGCTCTATCACTTCGGCACTATCTTGGCCTCGGTTGGTCAAGCGATCAATCAAGGCGGCCCGCGACGGTGGCAGGATAAATATCGACACGGCGTCCGGTAGGCTTTTTCGCACCTGCTCGGCGCCCTGCCAATCGATTTCCAGAATGACATCGATCCCTATGGCCAACATAGCCTTGACCACATCGATGCTGGTGCCGTAATAGTTACCAAATACATTGGCATACTCTAAAAACTGCCCAGCTTCGATCATCTGCTCAAATACATCACGATTAACGAAGTGATAGTCCTCACCGTCCACTTCGCCAGGGCGAATACCACGTGTAGTATGCGATACCGATACAGAAAGCTGGCTTAGCTCTTTAACAGTGCGACGCACTAAGCTAGTTTTGCCTGCGCCCGATGGTGCTGAGACAACGAATAGTTGCATGAGAGGTCTCTGGTTTCCTTAACCTATTATATGGCACAACCACACGATTTTTACAGGCTGTAAAATGAGAGCATGTCAGCCACGCTCATATCAGTGCTTATGCCTGTGCGCGAAATGCGCACCTACACCCACCAAGCGATAAAAAGCATCCTCGACCAGTCCCACGACAATCTAGAACTCATCCTGATCGGCCAACCCCATCAAACCCTACCTACCGAACGATCATCCGACCCTCGCATTCGCTGGATCAATCGAAAACGCCCCGGCATCATCGACGCACTCAACACTGGCCTCGCTAACGCCAAAGGAGAATACATCGCCCGCATGGACGACGACGATATCAGCCACCCCGATCGCATGAAGGTACAACTTGAGCACTTGTTAAAGCACCAACTTGATATTTGTGGTGCACGAATACACTTTTTCAGCGAGAAAGAAGAAGTAGGCGAAGGCAATCAACGCTATGCCAACTGGTTAAACGGTTTAACCACACCAGAGGCGATCAACCGATCAATTTTTATCGAAAGCCCAATCCCACACCCCACCTTCTTTGCACATAAACATACCTGGGGCAAACTCGGTGGGTACCAAGATAACAATTGGCCTGAAGACTACGACTTGTTACTACGCGCCTGGCAACTTGGCCTATCGATGGGCAAGCCTGATCAGGTACTACTCGACTGGCGAGAGCATCCGCGTAGGCTGACTCACATCGACGATCGTTACAATAAGCAAGCATTTGTCAATGCAAAAGCCGCAACACTCTGCACGAGCCATGATGCGATTAAAAATAAACGACCCGTTTGGATTGCCGGCACAGGTCGAAACGCACGCAATTGGTTTGATGCATTGCAAAGTAACGACGCGGAGGTACAGGGCTTTGTAGATTTGGATCGCTCGGATATTAAAATCGCAAAACGCGATAAGCCAGTGCTTAACTATGAAAACTTTAAAGCTAATAGAGCTAATCGTTTTTTAATCATCGCGTTGGGCAACGATAATGCGCGGGCTCAATGCATTGATTGGTGCACCAATGCTGGCATGAGTGAGATGGTGGATTTTATTGCGGGTTAAGATCAAACATCGCAACGGAGAACCAGCAGCTACTGCGCATCTAAATCAATTTTCACTCTACGC
>CALJAA010000006.1 GCA_938028465.1 uncultured Granulosicoccaceae bacterium
GGATTCTTCCATGGCTGAACTTGATGCGAAGGGTAGTGAGTTAGATCAATTCCAAGCGACATCAGCCAGCACTGCTCAGGAAATGGGTAGCAAACTAGATGGGCTTCGTAACCAGGTAGCAACGTTGGAAGCAGCTCGAAGCGACTTACAACAGCAGCTAGATGCTAGTGGCAAAATGGTTGAAGACGTGAAAGGCCAACTCGATGCGAGTAACGGTATGGTAGATGATCTTAAGGGTCAGCTGGCTGCGAGTAACGACACCGTTGGCGATCTTGAGGGTCAGCTTGCTGCAAGAAACGACAGCGTTGGCGATCTTGAGGGTCAGCTTGCTGCAAGAAACGACACCGTTGTCGATCTTGAGGGTCAGCTGGCTGCAAGCAACGGTATGGTTAATGATCTTAAAGGTCAATTAAGTTCTGTTAATGATGAACTAGCTGCGCGTGAGGCATCTAGCCAAAACGCTTTATCTGCATCCAGTGCTTTGCGCGATCAGATTGAAAGCAACTTATTGGCAAATGGTGTTGAAGATCCCCAGGTAACATTGCGTGATGACAACAGTGTTGTGGTCAATTTGCGCAGTGAAGCCTTATTCTCATCTGGACGTGCACGGTTAACTCGCCAAGGCCGCGCATTAATGAGAAAGGTTGGAAGTGCGCTAAATGGTGTGGAGAATACCGTTCGGGTTGAAGGACATACTGACAGCATTCCAGTATCGGGTGAGCTGCTGACCATCTTCCCATCTAACTGGGAGCTCTCTGTTGCTCGAGCTGCTAATACCGTTAACTACTTGCAAAACACTGGCGGTGTAGATCCAAGTAGACTGTCAGCGGTAGGTTATGGTCAGTACCGACCCGTAGCTGAGAACAATACTCGAGCAGGGCGTGCACTTAACCGTCGTGTTGAAGTAGTCGTGCTACCGTAGGCACATAAAGCACAGTGACAAAGGTGGGCCATTGTGGCTACCAATAAAACGATAACGGTTGCGATGACGGGCGCATCGGGTATTCAATACGCGATGCGCCTCATCGAATGCCTGATTCAAGCCGAGTGCAATGTGTATGTCCTCATGTCCAAGCCCGCCAAGATCGTTATGGGTATGGATACAGATGATTCAGCGCCAAGCAAAACGGCAGATTTGCAACGCTTTTTAAGTGAGCGTTACAATGCAAAAGATGGGCAACTGCAGGCCTTTGGTCAAGAGCAGTGGACAGCGCCAATCGCTAGTGGGTCGGGCGCACCAGACGCGATGGTCATATGCCCGTGTACTACCGGCACGTTGGCGGCAGTCGCTGCAGGCAATTGTAATAATCTCTTAGAGCGAGCAGCCGACGTTATGCTCAAAGAGCATCGGCAACTTATCGTTATGCCCAGAGAGATGCCATTCTCAACCATTCATCTTGAAAACATGCTCCGTCTTGCAAATGCAGGTGCCATTATCATGCCCCCTAATCCTGCATTTTATAATCGGCCTAAAGACATCGATGAGCTCATCGACTTTGTTGTTGCCAGAGTGCTAGATCAGTTAGATGTAGCTCAAACCTTGCAACCACGTTGGGGTATAGATTAGTTGCGACTCCCACTTTTCCCTTTATCTGGTGTGGTTCTGCCTGGCGGCTTAATGCCGTTGCGCTTATTTGAGAGGCGTTACATAGACATGATCACCCAGTGTTTAAAAAACAACACAGGGTTTGGTGTGTGTTTAATCGAATCAGGCCTCGACGCTGGTATCCCTGCAAAACCGTATCCTATCGGTTGCAGCGTGCGGATTGTCGATTTTGATCAAGGCACGGATGGCTTGCTGCATATCTCAATACAGGGGGAGCGCGAATTCAAGCTATTAACTTATGCACCTGACGACAACGAGCTGTTAACAGGAGAAGTTGAATATTTTGATCAGAGCGAACCGTTACAAAACTCTGATGAGATTGATTCGTTGTCAGAAAAGCTAGAGCTTATACTGGATTTTGTCGAGCCGAATACTCGCTTTGCACAACGCCAATTAGATGAGCCTGATTGGGTTTGTTACCGTTTGCTAGAATTGCTGCCTTTGGCCCCGCAGTCTCGATTCGAATTATTGAATCTACAGCAAAATAGTGCCAGAGCTGATGCCTTAGCCGCGCTTCGTATTGAGCTGGCTCGACGCTAGCGCAACACCCATTTAGTTGCGAACCCAGTTTTGCAGTTACTTGAGTAGTTTTTCAAATACTTTGGAGTTACGCTGTGCGTTGTACAGTGATTGCTGGCTAGCCGGTAGAGTGTCTACACCTACTTCATTAAACCCACGCTGAATAAACCAGTGAGCTGCCCGCGTGCTGAGTAATAAGATGCGGGTAATGTTGGCAGTGCGCGCTCGTTTTTCTAATGCCAGTAACAATTTGTCAGCGCGGCCCGCGCCTTGATAATCTTCATGAGTGGCAACGCATGCAATTTGAGCATAACCATCTGCATTGTCACTAGGGATAAATAAGGCTGCGCAAGCTACGATCATACCGTCGCGTTCGCACACCATAAAACTATCGATATCCAGTTCTAGCTGCTCACGTGAGCGCGTAACTAAAGAGCCATTTTGCTGCATTGGCTCAATCAATTTAATGATACCGCCAACGTCTTGTATCTGTGCTTGACGGATTGACTCCCATAACCCGGCTGTAACCAGGGTGCCACCACCATCGCGTGTGAATAACTCTTTGAGTAGGGCATCCGGTTTGTTGGATTCAACTAAGTGAACTCTGGCGACACCGCGTTTACACGATTGCACTGAACAATTGAGGGTGTTAACGATTTTTTTATTGTCAGTATTTAGAGCAGCCGCATTCATCTCGATTGAGCTGGCTTGGCGAATGACCGTACCTGCTTCATCAACAGGTAATTGATCGACAAAATAAACTAGCTTATCTGCGTTAAGTGCGATCGCCGCTTCGCTCGCTATCTCTTCTGTCTTGACATTAAAGATATCGCCAGTGGGTGAATACCCAATCGGCGGCAACACAACTAATTGGCCAGATTCGAGTAAGGAGTTGATTGTAGGTGCGTTAACGTGTCGCACTGTGCCGGTATGTAGGTAATCAACACCATTGTGAATGCCGTAGGGCTGGGCGCTGATAAAATTGCCCGAACACACGGAAAGGTGAGTGCCCGACATGGGTGTATTGGGCAAGCCTTGTGACAATTGTGCTTCTAACCGAGCACGAACATCGCCAGCGGACTGGAGAAGGGCTGTAAGGGCTGCATCGGTGGTGATGCGTCGGTCGTCCACCACAGATGCTGATTGGTCTGAGCTTGTGAGTTGTGCGTCGAGCTCACTGCGTAAGCCAAAGCAGAGCACGAGTTGCAGGCCAAGGTGGCTAAGCAAAATGAGGTCGGCTACCAGCGTGTCAATACGCTCAGGAGCCACCATTGACGCTGGCAGGCACAGCACCATCGTTTTGCCCCGATGGGCGTGGATATAGGGGGAAGCCTCACGGAACCACGCTATGGAGTCAGTTGAATTCGATGCAGTATTGCTCATTGGTTGATTTTTACACGATTTAACACGGTTTTGTGCCAGTCCACTATCATTGAGTGTCGAGTTAACAAGTCAATTACAAGCAAATCGCAACAAATGCGCCAGTGTGGAACATTTGTTGCGGCGTAGAGTCTTGGATATGACGGCCCAGGCTCTTAAACAGGACATATGACTTCGTGACATTGTTATCTAGAATCACCTCAGTTATTGGCTTGATCGCGACGGTCTGCCTCCCAATGCAACTCCATGCTGCTGATGATCGCTGGGCGGATGTTGTATCTCGCGCCGCTAATTCAGTGGTGTCGCTGCAACTGTCCAATTTGCGCGATTTCAACGACTCTACTCAAGGGGGCAGCAGTGCAACCGGGTTTGTTGTGGACGCCGAGCGCGGCATCATACTCACTAATCGTCACGTTGTGGGTTCTGGTCCAATCCGTATGTCGGCAACGTTTCAAAATCAAGAGCGAGTTGATGTGTTGCCTTTGTATCGTGACCCCATTCATGATTTTGGGTTTATTCGTTATAACCCGGACGATATCAAATACGCGAAACCGGAATCATTGCCGCTTCGCTCAGACGAGGCCAGCACCGGCCTAGATATTAGAGTGATTGGTAGCGATGGCGGTGAGCAACTGTCTATTCTGGCCGGTACGATTGCTAGGCTTGATCGCGAAGTACCCGGTTATGGGCGCTATGGCTACAATGATTTCAATACCTTTTATTTTCAAGCGGCGGCATCGTCCTCTGGTGGTAGCTCGGGCTCACCGGTTATTAATATTAATGGGGATGTCGTTGCGCTAAACGCTGCAGCTAATAAAAAAACAGCCAGTAGTTTTTTCTTGCCATTGGACCGAATCCAACGGGCACTAATTAAGCTTCAAGCAGAAGAGGCTATCACGCGAGGTAGCTTGTTAACAATTTTTGAGCATAAGCCCTATCGCGAATTGAGTCGGCTCGGTTTGGATAGTGATACTGAGGAGACAATACGTAAGGACAACCCAAGCAATACCGGGATGCTTGTTGTATCGCAAGTTATCCCTTCGGCAAAACCACAAGCATTGCAAGAAGGCGATATATTGGTAGCGATCGATGGGGATTACATTACGGGATTTGTTGAATTAGAGGCGCTGCTTGATGAGCGTACTGAGCAATGGCTAACGATACATGTTGTGCGGCAAGGTGAGTTAGCTGAAGAATCTGTTTTTGTTACTGACTTACACAAAATATCCCCCAATCGATTTGTTGAATTAGGTGATTCGATTTTGCAGGATATGTCGATACAGCACGCGCGCGCGATGAACAAAAAACCCGAAGGCGTGATCTTAGCGCAGCCTGGTTATATTTTTGATAGGGCGGGCATTCCTCCTGATTCAATTATTACGGAGCTTGATGGTCAAAAGGTATCGAACTTAGTTGATTTCCTTAGCATCTTAGGTAGCACACCAAAAGATAAAAAAATACTGGCGCGATTCACTGTGCCAGGCAGAGAGTTTAGTTCCAGCATTACTCAAATTGAGGTAGGCAATAAGTGGTTTGGTTACCGTGAGTGCTTGCGAGTTGATGATGCGCGCTACTGGGACTGTAATGCCATCAATTTAGACCGGCCCGATGCAGCCACCGAAGCGACCAATATCATAGTACCGAAATTTGATCAGCCCTTGCTTAGCCAAGTGGCACCGGCCATGGTAAGAGTTGATTTTAGTACTCCGTATCAAGCTGATAATGTGTATGCACAGCATTTCAAAGGCGTTGGATTAGTCATCGACAAAGAGCGCGGTTTGGTCGTAGTTGATCGCAATACCGTGCCGATCGGGTTAGGTGATGTCGATATTACTTTTTTTGGATCGAAGGTCATTAAAGGGCAGGTGGTTTTCCTGCACCCGCGCCATAATATCGCACTGCTTAGTTATGATCCTGAGTTGATTAAAGGCGCTGATTTTGAGGGCCTACAACTTGCCAGCGCTGACGATGCGTTACCTGAATCACTGACGATGGTGGGATACAGGGCGGATGGCACCTTTCGTCAGCACGATGTAGATGATTTCAGCAGGCTCACCATCAGTTTTTCCGCTCCTAGGCTACCTAGATTCCAGCAGGCACCGATTGATGTTTATGGTCTGCCGAGTGTACCGCCATCATTAGGTGGGCCATTCGTTGATGAAAAGGGTTTAGTTCACGCGGTGTACATGAGCTTTGCGTATGAAGACGGTCGCGAGATTCATCAACGTGAATGGGCAATGCCAGCTGCAGTCATTAAAGAAGCGTTACGTATGTATACCTCCAACAGCAGCTACTACTCATTGGACGTGTTACTGGATTATCGTTCAATATCAGATGCAGCCCAACTTGGATTACCAGAAGAATGGCTAACACGCTTTAATGATCTCGATTCTGATCTTCGTAAAGTACTTTATATCGAACAGGTTGTGCCATCAACGCAAGCATTTGAAAAGCTACAAACTGGCGACATCTTGCTGGCTATAGACGGTGAATTGGTGTCTGATTTATTTAAAGCCGAAGTAATTTCCCAACAAGCTGAAGTGAAGCTGAGCCTATTGCGTGGTGGTAACATCATTGACGTGATGCTTGAACCATCGCCACTGAGTGGATTGGGTACGCAGCGATTAATTAGTTGGGCCGGTGCCTTGTTTCAAGAGAAGCATGTAGAGATCGGATTTTCTAAGGGTGTTGATTTTAGTGGGGTATATATTGCAGATACCGCGCCGGGTTCTCCCGCGTTGTGGGATGGGCTATACCGTAACAGAATGGTATCTGCCGTTGATGGTGAACCGGTTGAAAGCCTAGATGATATGCTTGCGCAAATTATGAAAAAGAAGCAAGACGAAATTACCCGATTATCGTTAATATCGATGAGCGGTCGTAAGAGTGTCATGACTCTGCAACCCGAATATCATTTCTGGCCCACTTTTGAAATCCGCAGAGACGCTTCAGGATGGCAACGTATTGAACACAGCACCGATTAGTGTTGACATCATCATAGCCGGCGGCGGTATGGTTGGCAGCATGCTGGCCGCCGCGCTGGGTCAACTAGGTGCTGACGGCGGCGCAAATGCGCCATCGGTATGTTTAGTTGACGCGCAAGTCCCCCCTAGTTTCGATCCTGGTTCTAATCCAACCTATGATCTGCGAGTGTCGGCTCTTAATCACGCCTCACAAAACATGTTGAAAAACGTGGGAGCTTGGTCTCACATCTTATCGCGTCGCAGTTGCCCTTTTGTGAGTATGTGCGTTTGGAATGAAGCACAAGATGCCAAAACGCTATTCAATGCTGCCGATATTGGTGAACAGCAAATGGGGCACATCGTTGAAAACAGAGTTATTCAACTTGCCCTGCATGATCAAATAAAACAAGCAGGTAATGTGGTAATAGCGTGCCCGGATAGCCTGCAAGATCTGCGGATCGATTCCAATCAAGTAGTCGCGACACTAGGCTCTGGAAAAGAAATCACAGCCCGATTAATAGTGGGTGCTGATGGTGCTAATTCGCTTGTTAGAAAACAAGCCAACATTCCTATTACTCGCGATACCTACGATCAACATGCATTAGTGGCAAATGTACAGTTGGCTGGATTGGATGCTCGAGCTGGCGTGCGGACAACGGCTTCAGCGCATGGCAATATGACTTGGCAACGTTTTGTCCCCTCTGGTGCGCAAGCCCTGTTACCCCTAGCAGATGATCGCGCATCAATTGTTTGGTATCACAGTGCTGACGAAGTTGCCAGGCTCGTGGAGTTAGCTGATGCTGAATTCATACAAGAGCTAAGCGATACCTTTCCAACTGAACTAGGTAAGGTTGAATCTGTTGCACAGCGGGGCAGTTTTCCGCTGGCTAAAGCGCATGCTGAGCAATATGTCAAACACCGAGTTGCTCTAGTAGGCGATGCTGCGCATACCGTACATCCACTGGCTGGGCAGGGTGTGAATCTGGGTATGTTAGATGCAGCTGTTTTGTTTGATGTGCTTGTAAATTGTATGGAAAAGCAACAAGACTACGCAGACATTCGTCACCTGCGCAAATATCAGCGCGCAAGACGCGGTGAAAATAGTTTGATGATAAACATACTCGATGGTTTTTATCGCGCGTTTAACACGCAACCTGAGCCAATAGCGGCACTGCGTGATTCAAGCATGCAACTTGTCGATAATCAGAAAATGATTAAGCAAGCCGTTATGCGATATGCAACTGGGAGTGGTGGGAGTTTGCCCAAACTTGCTTTACCTTAATGGCAGTATTTTTGACGCTTTAAATCATTTTTAACGTTTTTTATTGTAATGATTTGATTATCCGCTTTTCTCTGATGTATTCTGCACCGAGGTAATTGAAGGCGAGAAGATCCATGGATTTTTCACCGCTACTGATTTTGCTGTTTGGTGGCCTTATCGGATGGTTGTTTAGGCATTGGCGCTCTGCCGATGAAGTGGCCGCGCGCCGTAAAGACGATCAAAAAAACCACCAAAATGATCAGTCGAGTAGCTTACCTCACAGCGCCAATGGTGATTACATCACCACACAATCGGCGCATAATGATTCGAGAATCACAACAACTGCTAACGGTGTGATCAACGGAGTCGCGTTTACTGTAATAGAGCAAGAGTTAGATGAACTCTATCAATTGTCAGCTAGAGTAAAACCACTTGAGTTTGAACTGCGCAAGGCGCACGAAAAGCTGGATCAATTCAAGTCAATTCAAGAAGCGACAAGCAATGACCTGGATGATACTTGGGTAACCTTACAAGACGAGCTGGATAGCGAAGATGAATTTGTAGGGTTCTCGTCTGACGGCAACTATGCGGTGCACGTAACATCAAATGAACCCGTCCCTGATGAGGTAGGAGAGCTCTATCAGCTAGTTGCTCAGGTAAAGCCATTACAGTATGAGCTTACTAGGAGCCGAAAGGCGAATAACGCGCTGGCTGCTGACAAGGAGCGAGTCGAGCGACGGTTGCGTAGTCAGTTAGAACAAAACAACCTACAGCAGGAAAACCATAAACTTGAAATGGCGAAAGGTTTAGCAACCCAGCTGACGTTGAAGGACTCCAGAATCGCGGAGTTACAAGCTCGAGTTGAGAAATCTGATCGCAAGCACGCTGAGCTGGTTACAACATTAGCCGAGAGTTCGGCGGCACAAGCGGATCAAGAGGCAGATCAACGTGCTCTGGAAAAGGAAAAACAACAGCTAGAAGAAGCAAATTCGGCACTACAGAGCGAGCTGAAATTAAGTCGAGATCAAGCAGACAAAACACAAGCGGAAAGTAGCGCCAAGGCGCAACAACTAAAAAATGAGCTCCACGGCTTAAAGCTTAAAACCGATGATCAAAAAATTCAATTAGATAATGCTAACAAGCGGCTTGAAGAAATTAATCAACAGCTGAGTGGCAATGTCGCGCTCCAATCTGAACTGCAAAAAACGATTGCCAGTAAGGATGAAGAGATTGGTAGGCTGAGCACACAGCTAGACGAACTTTCGCAAACGATTAGTGCGGCGCATGAGGGCAAGAACGCTGCCGTCGCACAAGCGGATAAATTAAAGACTCTCTTGAGTAAAGCAGAAACACGCGCCGCAGAACTACAAGTACAACAGACTCAAGCAGAGCAGCAGTGGCGCTACGAGATGTCATCCTTGCAAGCGCTCAACACAGGTTTTGAGGAAGCCAAAGCACAAGCATGCGAAAGGGAGGCGACGCTTGAGAAAAAGATATCGCAAGCCAATAGTCAACGCCAAGCTTTAGAAAGCCGCTTGAAGGTTGCCACTGATGAGCTTTCAGAGCTTGAACAAGCATTGGAAAGCAGCCAGTCTAGTTCGCAATCATACTCTGAGTATTCCAAAATTGCCGAAGCAAAAGTAATTCAGTTAAGCAACACAGTGGCAGAGCAGGAGTCTGAACTTGAAAAAGTTAAGGCTCAAGCGAAAACGGTAGAAACACTATTACAGCAGCAAAAGCAGGCAAGCCAAAAGCAAGTAAAAGATGAGCAAGCCTATGCAGAAAAATATAACGCGGCAGAACTGAAAATAGAACAGCTTTGCCAACAAGTTGAGCACTATAAAGTAGATAAGCAGCAACTGCTGAGTGATGTAACGCAGGCTAAGCAACAAGTCACCGAATTAAATGCTGAATTGAAGCGTAGTGAAACAATGATGGTGAGCCAAAAGGCCACAATTGAAAAGCAGGCTTCTCGTTTAGCGGCCTTTGATACTGAGAAAGCAGGCTTGATAACAAAACTTACCGCTGCTGAAACCAAGGTTGTTGATCTAAATGCCGCTTTAGATTTGCAGAAAAATAATGCCACAGTGCTTGAGCGACAAACTAAAGAGTTGGATGCAAAGCTTCATGAAGTTAGCTCTGGGTCAAAAAACACGGCACGCGATCTCGCTGAGCTTGAGCAAAAGAGACTTTCCGACGCACACAAAATCAATGAACTTCAGGCGCTGCTAAAACAGGCCGAAGCCCGCGCTCTGCAAACACAAAAAAGCGGCTCAGAGCTTAAGCAGCTGGAAGCGCAAGTGGCGATGTTAAAAAATGAAACTAGAAAATACGCGGCTTTTCAAAAAGACGCACAAGCTACGGCGCGAGAACTGTTGGAAGCCAAAGAGCGGCTCAAAGAGCTTGATGCACAGACAGTTGCAGCCACTAATGCTGCCGATCGATTAATGAGTAGCAATATCGAAAACGATCGCTTGCAGAGGGAGCTCGAAAAAGCAAAGCGCAATAGCAAACGTGTTGATATGGCTGCTGATGCACTAGCAGAAAGTAAAAAGCGCATCAACGAATTGAGTAAAGCACTCAGCAAGGCGGAAACAGTCTCAAAGAAGGCTGAACAAAATGATATTGAATTGCGTCGTTTGCGCAGCGAATTACAGGCGTTGCAGGCACAGCGTGATAACAGTGTCGAATCACTTAGCACCACGGCATCTAACTACTCGACAACCGATGCAAAGGCCTTGGAAAAACTCGAGAATGACATCATTCGTCGAGACCAGCAAATAGAGCAATTGAAGGGGCGTTTGGCTGATGCTCAGCAGATTTCATCAGCCGAGACTGCTAAACCAAATCGTAAAACACCGAAGAACCGATCAAGCCAAGCACCTAACAAACCAGGTGCTTCTCATGCATCGCCTGTATTGTTTGCTGTACCAAAAGAGAAGGATGACTTAAAGCGTGTAAAAGGAATAGGCCCTGTTATGGAAAAAACCCTGAATAGCTTAGGTATAACCTCGTTTAAGCAAATTGCTGAGTTTACTAAGGCTGATATAGAACGAGTGTCAGATGCCCTAGAGACATTCCCAGGGCGTATTGAACGTGACGATTGGGTAGGTGGAGCGCACAAGCAATACAAATTAAAATATCAAGATAAGGCTGAGGCGTGACTTATTGGGTTACTGTGATTATTATTGGCTGTGAGTAGAGAATTACTGATCTGGAATTAGCCGCTTACCCATACTCACTGCATCATCTTCGTTGTAGCCAATAGCATTGTAAAAATCGATAACCTCTTGGTTGCCGCGACGAATTTGTAAATTGATTTTTGGGCAACCGCGCTCGAGCATACGTGCTTCAAAAAATTCCATGATTAATCGGCCTAAGCCAGCTCCTCGATAATCAGGACTAACGGCTAAATAATTAACCCACGCTCGATGTCCGTCGTAACCTCCCATTAATGTTGCCACTAGTTGCTCATCCTTAATACCTACAAGAAACGTATCCGCGCCTACCTTTAGCTTGCGTTCAATATCTAGCGCCGGGTCGTTCCACGGTCGGGTTAGGCCGCAATCCTGCCAAAGCTGAATCACGGCGTCGGTGTCGCTTGCCGTGAACATCCTAATATGCATGTTTTGTCCTTGTTAGTACGAGGCTGAACTATGACACTGCGCTTAGTTGCAGTATCATAGGTGTATCGTAGTAGATAGTTTGACACATCGTGGCTGAAACACCTGAACAAGCAGTAGTTAAACTCCAAGAACATTGTGGCTCATTAATGATGGCGACCTTGAGTGACGACGGTAGCCCGCATTGTAGCTATACACCCTTCTGTTTAGACAACAATAACTATCTGATACTGATCAGCGAGCTAGCGTTACACACTCGCAATTTAATGGCGCGCCCGGTACTAGATATCATGCTCATTCAAGATGAAAGCGATGCGAACCAATTGTTTGCGCGTAATCGTCTTACACTCAGTTGTGATGCCATTGAGATCAGCGCTGAAGATCCTGACTATGTCAGGCTATTGGATCAATTTCAAGAACGACATGGCAAGACTGTCGAGTTACTGCGCCAATTGCCCGATTTTCATTTGTTGCGTCTCACTCCACGAGAGGGACGTTTCGTTATGGGGTTTGGCCAAGCCTATGAGCTAAAAGGTGACAATCTCGACCAATTTGAACTCTCACGATCAGCCTAGCAAAATTGTGTGCTAGTTCTCAGCTAACACCTAATAACGCTTGGTTCTGCCTATCCATATCGTTAAAGCGGTCGCATTTTTAGCCGCTAGATTATTGATTGGAATAGGAGAATCAATAATGCTTACAGCGATAATAATGGGCGCCGTGCTACTACTGGTTGGCGGATTTGTGGTGGGTTTATATAATAGCTTGGTAAAACGCCGTAATGAATTTAAAAATGCGTTTTCTCAAATTGATGTTCAGTTGCAACGTCGTTACGAACTAATCCCAAATCTTGTTGAAACTGCACGTGCCTATATGGAGCACGAATCTGAAACGCTAATTGGCGTGACGGAAGCGCGTAATACTGCCGAGAAGAAACGCGAAGCTGCTGCTGCAAACCCACAAGATTCTTCACTAGTTAATGCTCTTGCACAAGCTGAAGCGAAGCTCGGTTCTGCAATGGGTGGATTTAGCATGGTGATGGAGAACTATCCTGAAATAAAGGCAGATCAAAGCATGCGTGATTTGCACGACGAGCTGACAACTACTGAAAATCGCGTTGGTTTTGCTCGTCAAGCTTATAGTGATGCTGTAATGCGCTACAACACTGCACGTGAAGAGTTTCCATCGAATATTGTGGCAGGTACGTTTAACTTTGCGGCAGCCGACTTGTTTGAAATAGAAAGTCAAGAAATGCGTGAATCTGTAAAAGTTTCATTTGGTAAAGCAGCTTAAGTAGTGACCTAGCTGAACGGAATCGCACATGTATTTTTTCGGTAAACAACGATCGAGCAAAACCAGCTCTCACCTATTTTTGTTTGGGTTTGTGGTTGCTATGTTCATGTTTATGGTTGTAGCACATGTTGCTGTTAATGCTTTTTCAATGTTGCTTGGTTACAGCGATTCGATGTACGTGTCGTCACCGCAGGCTAAAGCTATTGTTTTGATTGTTTGGTTTGCGGTGCTAGCCGGCTCGTACTTTCGTTACCTCGATGTACGTAAAGGCGGTTCCGCCTTAGCTAGGCGCTTTGGCGCAGTGCCAGTATCGGATAAAAATCGATTCTCAGATCAGAAAGTACTACGCAATGTTGTGAGTGAAATGGCTATCGCGGCTTCCTGCCCACAACCTGAAGTTTTTATACTCACCCACGAGCACAGCATCAATGCATTTGTTTTGGGTTCGAATGATAAAGATAGAGCAATTGTAGTGAGTCAAGGTGCTTTGGATAACCTTGATCGTGAAGAGTTACAAGCCGTAATTGGCCATGAATTTGGCCATATTGCTCACGGTGATATTCCAATCAATATGCGTCTACTTATATTACTGGGTGGCTTGTTAGCCATTGACGAGATAGGGCAACTGTATACCGGTAAGGACTGGCGACGGGACTGGCATATTGGGTACGTGCTAGGTTTACCGTTACGCATTTTGGGTTCAATAGGTGTGCTTACTGCCAATCTCATTCGGTCTGCGTATTCTCGTCAAAGAGAATTTTTAGCGGACGCGTCAGCCGTGCAGTATTCTCGAAACCCACTCGCTATGGCGAGTGCCTTGGCAAAAGTTCGCGATCAGCGCAGCTGCGATGCCATGAGCTCACGTTACTCTGGTGAGCTTGCGCATTTGTGTTTTCACATCGGAACTGTGCAAAGCTGGTTCAACCGTTTGTTCAGTTCTCACCCCCCAATCCAAAAGCGCATCGACGAGATCGATCCGCACTTTTCCACGAAAGAGCGCGCAACTCGAAGACGCGTAGCACCTAAAACCGAAGGTGTCTCGCTTGCATGGCAACATCCCGTTACGCGTGAAGGCGGAACCTCAAGAGATTCGTTACCCGATGCTGTTGCGCTAATGGTAAACGATACACCTTCATGTTTGGCCGTTCTGTTTGCTGCGTTTGCAAGCGATGCGCCAGGCAAGCGAGAGGATTACTACAACGCCATAGGTTTTGCTTACACGCCGTTGTTATCGGCGCATGTAAAGCATATTGTGTCAAATCAATCTGCAGATTTGGAGAATCACAAAACCGCAATCCTATCGTACGCTACGGATAAATTGCGTAAAGAAGTGCAATTGGAAAACCGCCAAAAACTTATGATGAACCTGGAACGCCTGCTTGTGGTCGAGGGTGAGTTTGACCTGATTAACTATGCAATAGCTCAACTGGTAAGGCGGCAGCTAGATGTAGAATTTCCGTTGGTTGATCAACTAGCCGAAACAGACGGTAAGATCGCCAAGCAGGGAAATGTTAAAACGTTTGATTCCATGGGGGCTGAGTTTGCTTTGCTTTTGTCATTGATGGTTGAAGCTTCTGGTGCGCCTTCAGACAAACTTGAAGAGCAATACACGAGTGCTTTAAAGAGTTACACCAAGGTGAATCACCCTAGGCGTTCTGGTTCTGAGCCAGGCATATATAAAGAGCTCGAAGCAGCGTTTCAAACTCTATATGTACAGCCGCAGAGTATTAGAGAGGCCTTTGTCCAACATTGCGTAGAGATTATGCATCACGATGGCCATGTAGCCCGTGCAGAAGACGTGGTTATTAGTCTCTTTGCTGCATCGCTTGATTGCGAACTAGCCGCCGCCTAAAACTACCTTGCTCTAACGCCGAGCAACATTAGTCGAGCAGCGTAGGCCAATTTTTGTTAGCGTCTTTAATGTATCCATCTATATTGCCCAGCCATTTGGTACGTATACTCTTATTAATATTTAAATAGAGTTTGTCTTGTTCGATGTGCCACTGCAGCGGGTCGCCTTTCGCAGTTTGATCTATCGCTACGGCATAGGCGCAGTATCCACCGTATTGAGGTGAGTACTTTTCCGGGTTGGCCGTAAAGAGATCTAGGTTCTCTTGACTGGAAAAAAGCCAAGTCGCTCCCTTATGTTCTAGTGAGAAATTCTTTGATCCTTCCTTGGGACCGCCATCTTGGAAGTAACTCACTGCATCATAGCCACTAACCGCTTTGTTATTAAAGAATGAAGTGTATATCGCGTCTTTCGCATAACTTGGCGATGAAATTACCGAGCTTGCAGCTATACCAAGGAGAAGATTGGTTTTTAAAAATTGACGACGCGTAGCTTTTAGGTTGGTCAGATCCGTCATAGTTTACTCAACTCGGTTACTTGTGATGGTACTTTGAGGTGCCGGTTTTGGATTAGTTCCATACCGTTGTTGATGTTCTAGATAGACACTTTCAGCTAGGTCGGTGCGGTCCGTCACAATTCCGTCAACACCTGCTTGCAGCAAGCGCTTCATCACCACTGGATCATTTATTGTCCAATACATTACCGGCAAATTGTGTTGATGTAAAAAGCCGATAAAACCGCGAGTGGCCAGTGGTAGGCCACGATAATAGCGTGGTATTTGCAGCACATTGAAAGCCAGCTTTGTTGCCGTTGACTGCTCGCCACCGACGCCTGTTTTAGCTAAGCAAAATTTTACATAAAGCTTGGCGACTTCTTGTTGTGTGGCTGCAGTGGACATCATAGGTGCGTATTGTCTAAAAGCCTGAATGGTCTCAGCGTGAAAGCTACCAACGTTCACACGGTGAGCGCTATCGGTCTTGGTTAGAAGTTGTGCAATCGTTTTTGCTGCAGTATCGTTCTTGTCTTTTATATCGATGTTAATGTTGGTGTTGGGGTAGGCCAACAGTAATTCATCGAGGGTGATGAATTCTTCGCCTTGATCTCGAAAAGATTTCCCCGTCAAGTCACTGAATCGATACGCGGCATCTAATCTTTTTAGTTCTGCCAAGGTGAAATCGATTACTCGCCCAGTGCCATTGCTGGTTCGATCGACAGTGTCGTCATGAGTCACGATGATTTGCCGGTCACGACTCAGACGAACATCGATTTCAAGTACGTCGCTACCGTGGCTTAGTGCCAAATCGAATGCCGAGCGCGTGTTTTCAGGCGCGAGCAATCTGCTGCCACGATGAGCTAAAAGCAGAGGTTTGTTGGGCATGTTATTCGTGGTGAACATGAGCGTGTATTATGCTCTCCTGCGCCGGTGTTGGCTTTATTGCGTGAATATTCATTAATATGCCGCTACCTTTGTTGCGCGGCTGCGCGTACGAATCTACACTCCTAACGTCGAAACGGAACTGAACTGAAGGGTATCTCCAAAGTGAACACAATTTCAATGGCTCGCGATATGACACATAACTTAGCTGGTAAGCGCGCATTCGCGCTCTGTTTGAGTATTTTGGTAACAATATGTGCCGCTACCTACACATCTGTGACTACCGCTCAAGGCCTAAAGTTAGGTGGTGATACCGAAGAAACGGCAGCTCCCAAGATAGACCTAGGCGCTAAGAAGCCTGAGGTACGGCCTAAAAAGGCTGAGGCTGCCAATCCTCAAAACGGCACTAACAACCCCAAAGCCACTAAATATGGTTCATGGGAAGTCGCCTGCAGCCCGCAAGGCGATAATTGCGCCATGGCCCAAATCGGTAAAGATTCCAGTGGCACACCGGTACTTGAAATGGTTGTCCGCAAATTGAAGGAGCCTCTAGAAGCTGATGGCCGTACAGCAACTGCTGTGCTGGATATCATCACTCCATTAGGGGTTGTGTTGACATCAGGATTATCGTTGCAAATTGATAGTGGTACTGAAGAGGCTGCACCATTCCAAATATGCACTGAGCAAGGGTGTTTGGTAAGAGAGCCGGTTGATGACGGTTTAATTGGTCGCCTAAAAGCGGGTGGTAATGCGAAGATTACTGTCGTGGCAGCCAACCAAGGAGATGTATCCTCCACCATCTCACTGAGTGGTTTTACCAAGGCCTTCAATTCACTCCGTTAATTGAAGTGTTTTAAACCTCGAGAATTGGTACCCCGAAAAATTCTGCCTGCGGTTTAGATGCCGGGGCAGTCGCGCGTGTGTTGTCGTCAAAATTGTAAAGCGTGTTGTCTAATAGATGAGATGGAACAACTTGAGTCAGCGCCGTTAGCATTGAGGCAATTCTACTGGGATCCTCTTTTTCCCATTGCTGCAGCAGCTGCTTCATTGCAGCGCGTTGTAAGTTTGGTTGCGAGCCACAAAGATTGCACGGAATTATCGGAAACTGCTGCTGAGTAGAGTAGTGCTCAATGTCTTTTTCGCGACAGTAAACTAAGGGTCTTATGACTACGTGCTCTCCGTTATCGGAATGCAATTTTGCAGGCATGGATTTCATAACGCCGCCGTGAAATAAATTCAACAATAGTGTTTCAAGTAGATCATCTGCATGGTGGCCTAAAGCAATTTTGGTTGCACCTAACCGATTTGCTGTGCGGTATAGAATCCCGCGCCGTAGCCTGGAGCACAAGCCACAGGTGGTTTTTCCTTCAGGTATTTTATCGATGACGATACTGTAGGTATCTTCCTCTACAATCTCGTAGGCTACCTTTTTACTGGCTAAGTATTCTGGCAATACGTGTTCAGGAAACCCGGGTTGTTTTTGATCTAGATTGACAGCGACTATTTCAAAGTCGATAGGGGCTACTCGTTGCGAATGCAAGAGTAGGTCGAGCATGGTGTAGCTGTCTTTGCCGCCAGATAGGCAGACCATGATTTTGTCACCAGCTTCTATTAAATTAAAATCCGCAATTGCCTTGCCATGATCCCGGCGCAGTCGCTTGAATACACTGGTGTCTGTTTTCGATGTTGTATTCATTCGGTTTTGGATTATCGCTTTTTGTTGTTGATTCACGAGATTGCCGACGTAATCCCCTCAGTATAAAGCAATAAAGCAGCGCGCCGTCGGTCTGGCCAATCTACGTGCAGCACTGCGTTTCGCTATCAACGAAGCGACCTTTGAGGCAGCGTTACTGCGCCTTGTTTGCTACATATGTGGTTAATATCATTAAGAATCACTCAAAAACGACTGTTAAGGCTGACAAGCTTTTGAGTGGGTGTTTATATTGCTGGTGAGTGTTTTATTCGACTCGTGGACCATGCAGAGTGATAGGCAGCCATGAACATACTTTTAGTAGATCGATACCCACTTTTTAGAGAAGGGCTCACAACTCGACTCAAAGCAAGTTACCCGCAAACCTTACGTATCATCGAAACAACAAGCGTTGTCGAAGCACGGCGTTCATTATCGTCTAACACCTTTGATCTGATTTTGCTGGATCTGCAGCTTGACGACACACATGGTGTAGATTCGTTGATCTGCATCAAGCGGTTTGCTGCAAGCTGCCCGATAGTTGTTTTAACGGCAGATGATGAGCAATCAACGACAAAGTTATGCATCGATAACGGAGCCGTGGGTTTCTTGAGTAAACGATCATCCGTGCAAAATGTACTCCACGGGATTCAACAGGCGTTAACAGGGCAGTCGCTTAGCCCTATACCGCCTTTGATGCCCGAACAGTACGATCAGTCCATCGCAGATGACTCTATTCTGCTTCACCTGTCAAAGCGACAGCGGGAAGTACTCAATTTGCTACTCCAGGGCAAACCTAATAAGTCTATTTCGACCCACATGGATATCTCTCAAAACACGGTGAAAGCTCATCTTTCCGCCATATTTAAGGTTTTGGGCGCTAGTAATCGTACTGAAGTAGTCTATTTTGCAGCGCGAGCCGGGCTGCCCTTGGAGTAGGCTAAGGGCTATTTTCGCTGCCCAGAGGAGGCTGTGAAATGAGTACAGCGCCACAATCAGCATCATTTCTACACCTTGGTATCAAGCGCAGTAGCCTGCTGGCGCTACGTCCAGCTTCGCTGCTGTCCCATAGTCGGGCTTAAATTACCGGGAAAGGCCGGTTGGCTAGTGTTTGTAGAGGTTAATCATGAACCAAGAAGTGACTGAAAAAGACGGCAAAGAACTAATCGAAATTGATCGTGCTCATGTTTGGCACCACCTGACCCCACATAAACCGCTTGAAGAAAAAGACCCTATGGTCATTGTAAAGGGTAAGGGCATGCGCGTAACAGATGCGCATGGCAAAGAATACCTTGATGCGGTTTCAGGAGCTGTTTGGACAGTCAACGTTGGCTACGGCCGTGAAAGCATTGCTAATGCGGTGCGAGATCAGTTGGTCGATATGTGTTATTTCGCCGCATCTGCTGGCAACATCCCGGGTATTAAGTTTGCTGAGCAGTTGCTCGACAAGATGCCTGGAATGAGTCGAGTTTATTATTCAAACTCAGGTTCAGAAGCTAACGAAAAAGCCTACAAGATGGTTCGTCAAATCGCGGCAAAAGAAAACGGTGGCAAGAAGCACAAGATTCTTTATCGTGACCGCGACTATCACGGCACGACTATCACAGCATTGAGTTCTGGTGGACAAAACGAGCGTAGAGATCAATACGGACCCTATACTCCAGGTTTTGTTGAAGTACCTCATTGTTGTGAGTACAGAAGCCAGTACGCCGATAATACTGATTACGGCGTTAAGGTTGCTCGCGAAATCGAGAAAGTTATCTTGGCAGAAGATCCAGACACGGTAGGTTCAATTGTTCTTGAGCCAATCACCGCCGGTGGTGGTGTCATCACTCCGCCAGAAGGTTACTTTGAAACTGTTCAGGAAATCTGCACCAAGTATGGTTTGCTATTGCACATGGACGAAGTGGTTTGTGGCCTTGGACGAACAGGCACCTGGTTTGGTTACCAGCACTATGGTATCAAGCCTGATATTGTCACCATGGCAAAAGGTGTGGCAAGTGGTTACGCCGCTATTGCTTGTACTGTCACTACTGAAGAAGTCTTTAATAAATTCAAAGAAGACGATTCCAAAATGGGTTATTTCCGGGATATCAGCACGTTTGGTGGCTGTGCAGCGGGACCAGCGGCAGCACTTGAGAATATGCGCATCATCGAAGAAGAAAATCTTTTAGCTAACACTACTGAGATGGGTGAGTACTTGATGGAGAAGCTGCGAGGCCTACAAAACAAGTACAAAGTCGTCGGTGATGTTCGTGGTAAAGGGCTTTTTTGCGGAATGGAATTCGTCAAGGATCGCCAAACTAAAGAACCTATTGACGAAGAGATGCTGGTTAAAATCGCGGCAGATTGTTCTGCTCAAGGCGTTATCATTGGGCGTACCAATCGTAGTATTACTGGTTTGAACAACACGCTTTGCTTAAGTCCGGCACTGATCTGTAATACTGATGACATCGATGAGATCGTTACTGCTATTGACAACGCAATGGCTAAGCACGCCATTATCTAAACCGAATCAAAGCGTGTTTCTCGTAAAGAGATGTAAGCGGTTAGTTAAGGCCGTCTAGCGCATCGGTAAAGCGTCAGCCACACTTGTCGTCATGATTTCTCATGGAGACAGACATGCCCTCAAAGTCGATTACAAAGCGCCAACAGTTCTGGCGTGACCATGTCCTAGCAGCTGCGGCATACGAAGGCTCCATCGTCAAGTACGCTAAAGCCCATAGCCTAAAAACCAAGGACATCTACCAATGGAAAACTGCGCTCACCAAGCGCGGATTATTACCAGCCGACAAAGCCCCTGCGTCGAATGATTTTATTGCCGTACAGCCTGTAGTGCCGGTTGCAATTGGTGATCAAACAGAGATGACTTGTCGCCTCACTCTCACCTGTGGTGTTGTGCTTGAGTTTTTCGCCCCTCTGGATAGTGCAGTTTTACCAACACTGTTTGCAGCGATACAACGCAACTGATGTTACGACCCACTGCTGAGTCCGGTACGGTTTATTTGTATCGCAAACCTGTGGACATGCGCAAAGCCATTAATGGTTTAGTGTCGATTGTCGAAGGCCAGATGTCACTCGATCCGTTTAGCTCCCAGTTGTTCGTCTTCTGTAATAACAACCGCTCCATCGTTAAATGCGTTTATTGGGAAGGTAATGGTTTTGCTCTGTGGATGAAACGATTGGAGAAATCTCGATTCCAATGGCCAACCCAGTTACCGACGGATGTGATTGACTTAAACGCTCAACAAATTAATTGGCTCTTTGACGGTTATGATTTAACTCTGCTGCAGGGTCATTCACTATTACCGCATCACACTGTATTATAGTGGATTCAATAGTGCTAATACACTATAATACAAACATGAAAAGTGATTCTGATTCCACCCCTTTGGACATCAATGAACTGACCAGTTTAGTTAAAAAGCTGCGCAAACAAGTCACACATCAATCGTTATTTATTGACCAACTACTCGAACAAATCAAACTCGCTCGACATCACCGATTCGGTGTTAAGAGCGAACACATCTCTCCTGATCAGCTGCGTTTGTTATTAGAGGACGAACAATCGCAGAAACAGACTAAACCAGAAAAAAAGCCGCAAGATCTTGCAGAACCACCAGCAACATCTAAGCGACACAAACGAGGCCGACGCCAATTGCCCGATCATCTGCCCCGTGTGGAGGTAGAGCACACGCTCGATGATCAGTCGTGCCAGTGTGAACACTGCCAAGCCAAGATGGATCCATTGAGTCAGAAAATCTCCGAGCAACTCGATATCATTCCTGCACAGGTACGTGTGATTCGTCATCTTCGACAGACGTATCGTTGTGCACATTGCGAAGCATCGTTCGTCACCACCCCGATGCCGCCTCAACCGATCCCAGGCAGCAATGCCACACCAAGCACATTGACGTACCTGATCATCGCCAAATACCTCGAAGGCATGCCGCTGTACCGCTTAGAACGACAACTTGAGCGTAACGGAATGCCGTTACCTCGATCCACACTGGCCCATTGGATGATTCAGAGCGGTCAGCTCATTCAACCGCTGATCAACCTAATGCGAGAACACCTGCTGAGCTACGACATTGTCGCGATGGACGAATCGCGTTATCAAGTGCTCAGAGAAGACGGCAAAACAGCGCAAAGTCAATCTTATATCTGGGTACAACGTGGCGGCCCACCAGACACACCGATAATTCTCTATGACTATGATCCGAGTCGAAGCCAAGAGGTGCCCATACGCCTACTCGATGGATTCAAAGGCTATTTGCAAACCGATGCATACGAAGGCTATGCGCCTGTGTGCCGACAAAATGGGCTCACTTCAGTGGGCTGTATGGCACACGCTCGGCGAAAGTTCGATGAAGCACTGAAAGCGCAAAGCGCCATCGATCCGGAAAAGCAACGCAGCACATTGGCCGCAACGGCGTTGAAGTACATTCAAACGCTGTACCGGATTGAACGAGATATCAAATTGTTATCGGCAGAGACAATACAACAAGCACGGCAATCTAGATCAGTCCCCGTACTTGACGAACTCAGAGATTGGCTTGATATCAATCTGCTAGTCGTTCCGCCAAAATCAGCGCTAGGCAAGGCCATAAATTATCTGCACAAACAATGGGACAAGTTAACGGTCTACACCACCGATGGACGACTGCGCATCGATAATAATCTGACCGAGAATGCTGTTAGACCCTTCGTGATGGGAAGAAAGGCATGGCTCTTCGCCAACTCCGTTGCCGGTGCTAACGCGAGTGCTAACCTATACTCTTTAGTAGAAACGGCTAAAGCGAATGGTCATGAACCTTATGCTTATATCAAGAAAGTATTGACTGAATTGCCAGCGGCTAATACATTAGAAGACATTGAACGGCTATTGCCGTTCAACCTGAAGCCGGCGGTAATCAATGCAGCTTAAAATGCTAACTAACCGCTTACGAAGGAACATGATATTCAATAATGAAGGAGGCTCCTATGCGGATCTTCCGCCACTTAGCAAAACGATGCACGATTGATAGCCACAATATGCCCACATGACTCAAACTGACTAATTTTAAGATCCCCTTATTGGATTGTCAGTTGACAACATAAGGACGCCGTCCCTGGCTTGATAGTACTACTTCTTATTTTTCTTTGGTTTATCAGCTTTCGACTTGTCTTCTTTCGGAAGTTTCGCGCACTTCTGAATCTGCCCTTTTTCCTTTCCGGAGATGAGCCCCGATTTTTTCAGCTTATTAGTTGCGTGCGATACGCAACGGGACAACTCGCCCTGGGTACCCGTGGGGCAGGTGTTTATTGTGTCCATGATCGAGCAGCCATTGACGGTAACAGAATTCAGAACACCGGAGTCGCAGTGAGCAATCACAACCGTTGGGGCCAAATCTGAAGCGGGGCAGGCCAAATCCATGGCATTGGCTATTCCATCCCCATCGGTGTCGTTAAACGAGTCACAAGCGTCACCCAAACTGTCGAAATCGACATCAGACTGATCTGGGTTTGCATCAGTCGGACAGTTGTCCACAGAAGTTTCGATTCCATCATCATCGATATCATCGAACAGATCACAGGCGTCACCAATGCCATCCAGATCTACATCTGACTGGCTCGGATTAGCAAGATTCGGACAATTATCCACAACAGTTTCTATGCCGTCGTCGTCAATATCATCCAATGGATCGCAAACATCTCCGATTCCGTCACCATCGGTATCCATTTGCACGGCGTTTGAGACAAACGGGCAATTGTCAGATCTGTCCGGCACGCCATCGCTATCCCGGTCTGGTACTTCAAAATCACAGGCATCGCCAATTCCATCTCCATCAAAATCTCTCTGTGACGGGTTTGGGGAGACTGGACAATTGTCGATAGAAGAATCGATTCCATCTCCATCGAAATCGTCGAGTTGGCAAGCATCTCCAACCCCGTTATTGTCACTGTCCTCCTGAAATGGATTTGCGACATCAGGGCAGTTGTCTACTGCAGTCCAAATGCCATCCAGGTCGGGGTCGGCAAAGGGGTCCTCATTATCATCACCAGCTTCCTTCGACACCCTGAATTCGAGGCTTTCAGCCACGGCCTCACCGAGGTTGTCGGTGACCGTCACCGTTACACGGTAGAGGCCGGGAATGGTATAGAAATAATCGATTGTTGAGCGTCTTAGCCCGGAATAAATGACTGTTGATCCAGCTCCAGCGTCTCCAATAATAATGGTACCGCCATCATGGAAACTACAACTCCCCACGACAGGGCACTTTCCGATCACCCAGTTATAATTCAATGACTGAACGTCGTCATCGGTTGCCACGGCATTAAAGACCACCGGGGCGTCGATATTAAAGTTTTGTAAACCACCTGGATCAACTGACGGCAACACTTCACCACTGGCGACTAAATCCACTTCCGGAATGTCATTTGAAAAAAATCGGACAATTCGCCTACTGCCGCCATCAATCTCTGCCTGGCGTGAATTCAGGTAACGAATATCCTGACTTATAAAGCAATTTCCACTTAATTCGCAATTCGAATAATCATTCACCGCGGCATGGATAAGATGCGACTGAAATCGAAAACCATCCGGGATTTCGTCCAAAATCACCAGATGATCGGCTGATGGAACTGCCGTTACACGTGTAGCAAACAATCCGAGTTGTACCGGATCCCCAACATTCAAAGGCTCAGTGAAAGATCCAAAGAAGCTATTCAAGCACCGATATCCCTGATTGCTGTAATCCACTGGGCTATAAGGAGGGTTAGATGGGCAATCAGCATTTATATATTCATCTGGAAACACATTTCCAACTGGCTTCATATATCGAATGTGCAGGAATCCCTCGGGAATCTTCCAGGCTGACCAATATTCTCTATCCCAGTTCTGATAGGGAATATGAGTGCCGTAATCCATCGGGTGATCGTCGAGCTCGCGCGCAAACGAGCCATCTTCATAGAAATGCTGTCGCGTCTTGAATTTTATTTCACTACCCAGCAGTACGGTGTTGTCGTCGGCTGGACTGAAAGGATCAGAAATACCGACGCGCACCTGAGGCCCAAAACTCGCCTCAAATTCATCCAGCTTTTCAAATCGAGTCCTGGAATCTTCAGGATTTCCTGCGGTTGTGCCCGGCAAAAAATGACGATAGTCGTGGAAATCCGGATAGGTTAGTGCCATAAATTCCAGAAAGATTTCAGTGCGCCCTTCAACAGTTTCATTTGCTTCAAAAATGTCGTAGTTCGTTGCATCCGCAATCTGGCCTTCGAGTGCATCACCAACCTGTGCTATCCCAACTTGTTTTAGAATCTCAACGGCCAGAGCAGTTCCTGCCAATATCGCCGCATCATGCGGAGATGGCCCATCGTATCCACCGATTAACATGCTGATCAGTGTGTCCATTAAAAAATCACGGAAATAATTTATTAAAAATTCCGAGCCCGCTTCAGCCGCAAGCGTACCAAATGAGTCAGCTAGATCGATGTTATCAATACTGGAAAGGTCAACGGTAACCTGTCCGGTGCGCATGCTTTCAACCATCACTATTTCAAAGGGAATGGCATGAAGAGTTGACTTGAGATATTCGTTGTAATGGACTCGCATACGATCGGTACCCATTGACCCCCAGGGGTTGATCAGGTTGAACTGTTCCAACCATTGATTGCGCTCGATATCACCGGCCGATTGAATCGCCCAGGTGGTAAATTCCGCCGACGAAGGAACCGGCGGCGGCGTTAAGCGCAATATTGGTGGTGGAAGACAGGCAGTGAAAACATCCGGTCGATTCAAATACTCATCCGGATCGCCAACAATTGGATGATAAGCACAGGGAGCAAAAAACCACTGGTCATACTCATCTTTAGCAAGTGTCGCCAGGTCTAGTTTTTTGTTCCTGATTCGACCTTCAAGCTCACTTACTAAAGCATATTTGTCACTATCGAATAGTTGGGCGATCAGGGCAACACGCCCCTCCGCCAACCAACTCATCAGATTCAGATACATTAAGGCACGAGTTTCCGCCCCTGCAGTGTGTCGCAAACGATCATCATTCGGCACCCCGAGCTGGCGACTCACGATTTCACGCGAAACCGCTTCAAGATCTTTCCACGCCGGATGACCTTCCTGGAAAATACTGCGAGCCGCAACATTGTTGCTGGCATAAAACACTTCGTCACCAGGCAAAACTATGTCGCCTATGTCGCCGAAATGACTATCGGCCAGGGTCTGGGTCGAAAGACTGAGCGCGGAAATAACACCGGCACATACAAAAACAATCGATCGACGAGTCGAAGCAAAGATATTCAAATGGAAAATACTCCCTTGATTCTTATTATTAATTGATTCTTATTATTAATATCGATCTGACAAATGGGAGACTGATCGAGGGCAGGCCACTCTAACGAATATCCTATTTTTATACAATTGGCCGTGCCCGTGTCATTCGAACCACTATTAACAGACGCACGTTCGCTAACCAGATCCAGACTGATTTAATAATTGATATAGAAAGGCTATTCGCGAAGGAAAGTTGGTACGCCCGCGCCAATGGTTCTCTCATACATCCGAGGAGCCTCATGGCATTAGATTTAGGACGGATGCGCGGGCTGATACCCTACACAACCGTTGAAAACCAACTCTGGAGATGACACTAGGCCAATTAAGACAAGTCGTCAATAAAAACCTTTCCGCATACCATCGACGCTCGGATGTTTGTGAACCATTGCTCGAAAAAACACTGAGTTTCCGGTCCTGATGCATGCGCGACTCCAAATACTAGAGCTGGAATCGTTTTATCGAGTGAGTGACGTCCCGTTTGAAAACGTACAGTGTTAATTCCACCGTTAAAGACATTACACAACTATTTGGTGTTTCTATCGCACACGAGATGTCAGGAACGTCTGGTGTATGACGGTTAGGCGACCGTCAGTATCTCTTATTGCCCCTAACTAACCGCTTACAAAGAGATTGCACGTTGATTCGCATAAAAAAGGCGGCCTTTTGGGGCCGCCTTTTTTATTGAGCTAGAGTCTCTTAAAACTCAGATCGACAACTAGTTTGTCGATCTCTCATGAGAATGGTTACTTAACCATTCCGCCTAGCTTCTCCATCATCGTGCTCATCACTGGCCCGATAACATCGCCAACACCTTCTTTATTTAGTACGGTATCAGCGATAGGCTTTAACTTAGCCATACCATTGCCAACCACCTTGTTAAGTGGTCCGCGCGCAGCATCAGGTACAGCAGAAAAATCACCCATTACAGTATCTAATGCACCGCTTACAGCTTCGAGCTTAGGTAGGGCAGAAGATGCTGTGTCGGCATCCGTTACGCTGCCAAGCACGGCACCTGTAGTGCCAAAAACGCTACCTAACTGGCGTCCGATAGCACCAAGGCTATAGTTGCCTCTTGTAGCGTTATCTGAGCTTGACTCTTCTGACATAGTTTCTTCAGTTGAGGCAGTTGGAGCTGCGGCTGCAAAATTTACCTTCGGGCAAGTCTCGCAAACTGCAGCCGATCCGGTAGCTTCTTTAGTCGTCGCTTCTTCTGTGACTTCTTCAGTTGCTGCTTCTTCCGTAACTTCGGTAGTAGCCTCTTCAGTTGCGGCCCCTTCTACTGCATCAGCGGCTTCTTCGGTTGCATCGCTGGCAGTTTCAGTTACCGCATCTGCGGCCCCTTCTACGGCATTGGCAGCATCACCAGCCGTTTCAGTCACGGCATCCGCTGCGCCTGCTGCAGCATCAGTCGCTACATCGACAGCATCGCCAGCCGTTTCAGTCACAGCATCCGCTGCGCCTGCTGCAGCATCAGTCGCTGCATCGACAGCATCACCAGCCGTTTCAGTCACGGCATCTGCTGCGCCTGCTGCAGCATCTGTAGCTGCATCGACAGCATCGCCAGCCGTATCAGTCACGGCATCTGCCGCGCCTGCTGCAGCATCAGTAGCTGCATCGACAGCATCACCAGCCGTTTCAGTTACGGCATCCGCTGCGCCTGCTGCAGCATCAGTAGCTGCATCGACAGCATCACCAGCTGTTTCAGTCACGGCATCTGCTGCGCCTGCTGCAGCATCAGTAGCTGCATCGACAGCATCACCAGCCGTTTCAGTTACGGCATCCGCTGCGCCTGCAGCAACATCAGTAGCTGCATCGACAGCATCACCAGCCGTTTCAGTCACGGCATCCGCTGCGCCTGCTGCAGCATCGGTAGCTGCATCGACAGCATCACCAGCCGTTTCAGCTACGGCATCCGCTGCGCCTGCTGCGGCATCAGTAGCTGCATCGACAGCATCACTAGCCGTTTCAGTCACGGCATCTGCTGCGCCTGCTGCGGCATCAGTAGCTGCATCGACAGCATCACCAGCCGTTTCAGCTACGGCATCCGCTGCGCCTGCAACGGCATCAGTGGCAGCATCGACAGCATCACCAGCCGTTTCAGCCACGGCATCGGCTGCGCCTGCCACAGTGTCTGTTGCAGTACTTGCCGCGTCGCCAGTAGCATCAGCCGCAGCATTCACTGCATCCGTGGCTGAAGTACCTGCATCGTCTTTTCCACCAAAGAAGCTAAAACCCAACCAAGCGAGTAAGACCGCGCCAGCGATGGGGATAAGCTTTTTCCAGAAAGGAGAACCATCGCCGCCGTTTCCGCCGCCGAAATTACCCGAGGCAGAAGCGGCTGCCTTGCTTGCCGCTGCAGAAGCTGTGCTCGCGGCGCCACTGGCCGCGTTGCTAACTTTGCCCGCTGCATCTGAGGCCGAGCCGCTAATGCTGCTTAAGAAACCTTGAGCGCTCAACTTGTCACTTAAGCCAGCAGGCATGGCTGAATTGATGTGTTGCTCTTGGCCTTTCATCATCTTCGTTAGGCCGCTAGCGTTAAGGCCGTCAGTTGTAACCTGCTTTTTAAGTACACCCATCACCATTGGCGTTAGTGCGCCAAGCATGGATTTACTGTTGTTTTGGCTGATACCAGCAGCGCCAGAGACAGCGCCAGTTAATGCACTTAATCCACCTGTGCCAAACAAAGAACTCAGCGCTGAGCTACCTGCGTCCGCAGTTGATTTGGCCTTGTCGCCGCCAAGCAGGTTGTCCATGTTGCCAAGCATGCTGTCATCTTGGTTTTTGATGGCTTTGAAAAGTGCTTCTGCGCCGCTAGGTGTTGATGCGGATTGAGACAAGCCTTTCAGCAAGCCTGGTACCGCAGCTCCGAGTGCAGCATCTGCTTTGCCAGACTCACCGCCGAGCAGTTTGCCAACATGGCCTTTTACTTGGCCTGTTAACTGATCTTTTACCAGATCAACTAGATTGAAAGACATTAAATTCCCCAATGTGTTCGTGATTTATGAATGATTAGTGCAGACGGGCCTTGGTGGAGCAGTTGCCGCCTGATGCATTAAGTTTACACGCTGCTACCTGCTTCGTTAATGCCATGCCGAGTAAACAGCTGCAAATAAGCGTAAACAGCTGCAAATTCTTTAGCCCACGGCAAGCGAGTATTAAAAGTGCACAAAATTTAACCATTTCGAACCACTTTATAGACGCGTTGTCAGTGATTTAATGATAGAGCCATTTGTCAGTCTTTGACGAGTGTTTAGGGCATCGGTTAACCTCCGGTGCTACCCAAGGAGCAGCTGTTGGACGAACTTATTTACAAATTCCTGATTCAATCAGGTTACCCACGGTCCTCCATCGTATCTAAGCTAACTAGCGGTATTCTCACATCTAAGTCAGCGTCGAATGGCTCTATTCAAGGCTCATTGGATCAATGTATCACTTGTATAATTGTTGATCCAATAACAGCAGATTACCTGTCTGTCATTGCTGTTGTTGGGGCTTCGGATGCTGAAACACTCAATGAAGCGGGTTCTGCCTGTGCGCTCTATGCGACACGTTTAGATCAATACAAGTTGCAGTGCTTTGTTATTCGTGTGGATATCGAAGCCCATGAAAGTGACGACCAAGTACAATTTTTCCGAGTGGATGACGATCAACAGCTCGTTCCTCTCTCGGTGCAGAGCTTCCCCGATATTGATTCCCTTCGAGTTAGCCGGTTACTTGCGCTAAAACAGATGAGCCCAGTTGTTGAAATCATCGATAGCACGAGCGATGACGAATCACAAATTGAAGCTAATCTGCCCACCAAACGACCCCTATCTATGTATGTGCCAGGAGTCTTACTCTTGCTGACTGGTGTACTTAATTGGGTAGTTGGTATGAAGACGGAATCGGCATTATTGGATTCAGGCACCATCAATTTGTTGATAGGTGCTGCATTTCTACTCACTATGCCATCGCTGTTGCGTTATTATCGCGGTTAGTACCAGCCCTCAACGCGTCACATAGATGGATTCATTACTTTCTGGTTTGCGTGCAGCAGGCGAGCCCACGCGGCTGCGCTTGTTAGCGCTTTGCGCTCATGGCGAGCTATCTGTTGGCGAACTCACCACTATCTTGGGCCAAAGTCAGCCTCGCGTATCGCGGCATTTAAAGCTAATGGTGGAAGCAGGGTTGCTGCAACGCTTCCGCGAAGGGGCACAGGTGTATTACCGTATCACTGAAGATAGTGATGCCAAGACGCTTGCTCGAACCTTGGTGGATTTACTGCCAGGCAATGATAGCGAACTCAATAGTGATCTTGCTGGGCTGGATGCAATAAGGCAACGGCGCGCCAAACTCGCTGATGCCTACTTCAATGATAATGCCGCACATTGGGACGAGATTAGGCAGCTGCATGTTGCAGAAGCGGCAGTGGAAGCAAGACTGCTTGATATGGTCGGCAGGCAAAAAATAGAAACCCATGTGGATATCGGCACTGGCACGGGTAAAATTCTTGCGCTGTTGTCTGAGCGAGTCGAGCGCAGTATTGGTATTGATACCAACACAGAGATGTTAACGCTAGCGCGAACCTATCTTGAACGCGAGAACATCAAAAATGCGCACGTCCGCAAAGGCGACATGTATGGCATGCCATTAGAAGACGGCACAATGGATTTGGCTACACTGCATTTGGTTCTACATTACAGCCTTGAGCCTGCAGAAGTGATTGCGGAGGCGGCAAGAGTGTTACGTCAGAATGGCAAATTAGTGATTGTTGATTTTGCGTCTCATCAAGAAGAACAACTACGTTCCGAGCATCAACACCAGCGGCTAGGGTTTGGTGATCGAGAAATCTTACAATCGATGCTGCAAGCTGGGTTGCAACCGGGGCCCACTGAGGCATTGGTAGGTGATCCAATTACCGTAAAGCTTTGGCAAGGGATCAAACAATGACCGATACAAAAACTCAAAAAATCGGATTTGTCAGCTTGGGTTGCCCCAAAGCATTGGTGGATTCTGAGCGCATCTTGACACAACTTCGTACTGATGGTTATGAAGTGGTACCAGAGTACCAATCAGCTGATATGGTCGTCGTCAACACCTGCGGGTTTATCGATAGTGCCGTAGCTGAATCACTGGATGCTATAGGTGAAGCATTAAACGAAAATGGCAAAGTGATAGTGACTGGTTGCCTTGGCGTAAAGCCTGAAGTGATACAGGAACAATTTCCACAAGTGCTAGCTGTAACTGGGCCTCAAGCCTATGAAGAAGTGGTCGGTGCCGTGCATCGGCATTTACCTCAAACTGCCGAACACAATCCGTTTACTGAACTAGTACCACCTCAGGGTATCAAGCTTACGCCTAGGCACTATGCCTATTTGAAAATTTCTGAAGGCTGTAATCACCGATGCAGCTTTTGCATCATCCCATCTATGCGTGGTGACTTAGTGAGTCGTGATGCTGGGGATGTGATGGAAGAGGCGCAAAGATTAAAAAACGCAGGCGTTAGAGAACTATTAGTGATCTCACAAGACACCAGTGCCTATGGCGTTGATATGAAATACAAGACGGCATTCTGGGATGGTCGGCCGATTAAAACCAAACTACTCGATCTTTGCGAAGCTTTGGGCGAGCTTGGGATATGGGTAAGGTTGCACTATGTTTATCCGTATCCGCACGTTGATAACATTATTCCACTAATGGCTGAAGGCAAGATCGTCCCTTATCTTGATATCCCGTTTCAGCATGCTAGCCCGCGCATTCTTAAATTAATGAAACGCCCCGCAGCGGCTGAAAATAATTTGAAGCGGATTCGCGCGTGGCGAGAAACCTGCCCGGATATTACTTTGCGAAGTACGTTTATCGCAGGGTTTCCCGGAGAGACTGAGGAAGAATTTAATGAACTGCTGAATTTTCTAGATGAAGCACAACTAGATCGAGTAGGGTGCTTTGCTTACTCGCCAGTTGAGGGTGCAGCTGCCAATGATCTACCTGATAGTGTGCCGGAAGAGGTTAAGCAGGAAAGGCTACAACGTTTCATGGAGAAACAGGCTCAAATTAGTGCGCAAAAGCTGCAAAGCAAAATAGGCTCGCGAAAAATAGTGCTGATTGATGAAGTTAGCGACACCACAGCAATAGGCCGAACTACTGCGGATGCCCCAGAGATCGACGGTGTGGTTGAAATTGAGCTTGGTGATTTTGAAGTATTCGCGGGTGACTTCATCGAAGTTGACATCGTTGCAGCGACAGAGCACGATTTACGCGCGACCATTCCAGACGAGGAATAGAGTCATCCCCGCAACTGTCATCCCCGCGAAGGCGGGGATCCATGCCCGTGCGGAGATCAATACCCCCATTTTCTAACGGTTTTCTAGCGGTCGTTTTATGTCTGGTTGGCAGCTCGATATGTGCGAGCGCTCATCTCTACTCAACGTGGATCCCCGCCTGTGCGGGGATGACAATAGCGCGGGGTTGGCAATATGCGAGGGGATGACAGTTGCAATCGGTATGACAGTTGAGGAATGTGGAGCTAACCACCAAACGTAATATCGCGTTTTGCAGTTGATATGGTCACCGTAAAACCCAATACAACATCCATCAACGACGCTACGGTTGCGATTAAAAAGGTGGTGTTGCCTAAACGTGGTACGACTAAAAACTCAATCAAAAAAACCACAAACACGAGTAGTGAAAGCGCATGATCAACTATGGAGATAGTGGAGGTGCGAGTGGCTTTAAAGGTTTCGATATAGAGAAAAAATATGCTCGCTAGGATGAAGGCATCACTGACGGTAAGGATGATTGTGCGGCCAGAGGGCAACAAAAACTCAAACAGGATAACGTTAATCATTGATTGATCAACGGGCCCTGACATCATGATTACATTTGCTGCAATCAATACGTATAAAAAAAGCGGAATGGAGAGTATGAGCCGCATTGGAGAATTTGGTAATATGCCTAAGTTCAGTATAGTGCTTGGCCAACAAATGTCCTCTCTTATCGAATTTTCGCCTCACATCACTTAAAAAGGTGCCCCGAATGTTAGATAAGCAGCCAGATCAGTGGTCCGCCAAGCAACACAGGCGGAGCATCATGGTCATTTGTGGTACACGACCGGAGGCAATTAAACTAGCGCCGCTAATCACTAGGCTTAGGGCAACCCCAGAATTTAATGTCAGCCTGTGCTCGACCGGGCAACACAGAGAAATGCTGCATCAAGTGTTTGAGCTTTTTCAGCTTACCCCCGATTTCGATCTCGACCTTATGCAGGATAGTCAGACACTCGCCGATGTGACAACCAGTATTCTGTCCGCGCTAGATAAGCTATTCAAACAGCACAAACCCGATCTTGTTATTGTGCATGGCGACACCAATACGACGATGTCGGCATCACTAGCAGCGTTTTATAACGGTATAAAGATCGCTCATGTAGAAGCTGGCTTGCGCACTGGAAATATCCAAAGCCCTTGGCCTGAAGAAGCAAACAGGAAAATCACGTCAGTATTGGCAGACAGAAACTATGCGCCTACTGAGCTCTCACGCGACAACTTACTAAGTGAGGGCATTGATGCCAAAAAAATAATCATCACCGGTAATACGGTTATCGATGCGCTCAATACCACTATCGAAAAATTAACAAATGACGCCGCATTGCAGGGGAAGATCGCTGCACGACTTCCGTTGATAGATACTGAAAAGCACTTGGTTCTGGTAACGGGGCATCGTCGAGAAAACTTAGGCGATGGTATTGAATCGTTATGTCGGGCATTGGAAGTTCTGGCTAACAGAGATGATGTACAAATCATTTGGCCGGTTCATCTCAACCCAAAAGTGGGGGAGGCGGTGCGTCCGATACTGGAAAATAAGGCTAGCGTGCATCTTATACCGCCAGTGCAATATTTAGAGTTTGTCTTCCTAATGGAAAAAGCTAAGTTAATCATCACTGACTCTGGTGGTATCCAAGAGGAAGCACCGTCGCTGGGCATCCCCGTTTTAGTCACTAGAGATACAACTGAACGGCCTGAAGCGGTGTCCTCGGGCACGGTTAAGCTCGTGGGTTCGTCCTACCAAACGATACTCTCTGAGGCGACTGCATTATTGGATGATCCGGCACTGCATCGATCAATGAGTGTCGCTCAAAATCCTTATGGGGATGGTTTGGCTTGTAAGCGAATAGTAGATGACCTACTCATAAACTTAACAGCTGCTTAGTCGTCTTTGTTGTTTAATTGCTTGAGTAGTAACTGCTTGGCAGCATTGACCTTAGCTGCCAGATAATTACTTCCACCTTTGTCGGGGTGTAGCTGACGCATCAATACCCGATAAGCCTCTAAAATCATCTTTTTGCTGGCGTCGTTTTTTACGCCCAAAATATCGCAAGCCTCGCGAATTGATAGATCTTCGTTTTCTTGTGCAGCGCTTGATGATTGCTGGTAGTGGGAGCCTGTCCACTGTTTTCGCTCTCGACTGATATAGGTTTGTAAGAGCTGCAAAGCATCAGGATCAGATTTTTCGCAGGTTTGATAGAAGTTAAGTAGATCATCATTGTTCAATTCACTTAAGCGTCTACCGTTGAAGGGGCCTTGTAAAACTGTTCCGTCTATTTGGCCAGTTTGGCTGTTCATGGTTAATAGCAGGCTATTGGCGCGTAGAGTAGAGGAGGCCATGCCTGGTATCTCTAAGCCCATATTTTTGGCAATCCACGGCGCGTATTTAATTAATAACGGTGCCGCTCTCATAGCTTGTGTTAGCGCCATGCCAATTAAGGCAAAAAATGCAGGTGCTCGCATCATCGCTACCATAGCAATCAGCAATAAACCTGCAGCAATTAACGCAAGTTGGATTTTTCCCGCTTTGCCTTTTTTTAGTAAGTCTTTGGCATAGAGCACGTAGATGAGATACGCGGCTAGGCCAATGGCAATAATTATGAAGAATCGAGTCATGAATCAGTGGTTTTTAACGCGAGCCTAAATTGTACCGGATTGTTGGTACTGGCTGGAAATCATGCTTGGATTGAACAATGTGTTCAAGCCGTGGGTGGGATTAATCGAACAGCGCCGATTGCTCGTCAAATAGTTCGCTGGCAAGTCTACCTTGAGGTGCGACAACATGATCATAAGTTAAAACGGTATCCTTGGGTATGTCCTGCTTCAACGTGCAGCCTTCTAGCAAGCTCATGGGTACACAATTTTCTTGTTTAAATATTGCATTGTTTTCGGCCATGCCATAAGCATGAAATCCGCCTATGCCGTCCAGCACCGTACCGGCCTTCAATTCAGTTTTACTTGCAGCTAACACCTGTACCACTGGGCCGCCAAGTGGTTTTGTCGTGGCGTCAGCAAACAATGCTGCACGCGCTATTGAATTAGGTGTTTCCAAGTGAGGCAGATGGTACGGCACATAGAAAAGATAGTATGGGCCGTTACCCATTTTTAAATAGTCTGCGTATTGTTGTAAGACTGGGTTTTCGTTATAGCCGATAATAAATACGCCGGGGCCGGGCTCAGCGCCGAGTATGTAGTCAACCGATCCTTTCTCTAGTTGTGCTTCGCTAAACAAATCAACTGCTTCAGTAACATGTTCGCAGCGTGGCCCATGCATTCCTCGAGTATCAACGCCAAAGCCGGTGGCGTTAGCTAGTACGGCAGTTTCCATCGAAATTTTTGTGCCATCTGCAAAGGATGTAATCATTTTTACACCTTGCTTGTGCTGATCTGCAAAGCCTTGCTGGGTTTGAGGATTACGGTAGCGGTCTTGTAAGCCCTTAATGTTTCCAGCTAGGCGTGGCTCATACCCAAGCTGTTTCACCCAACGAAATAAATTCATCGTAACACCGGGTTGGTCGCCATCTACGTTAGTGACTATAACGCCTGCTTGTTGGGCACGGTGTTGTAAGAGGGGGCCACACAGTGCATCGAGTTCTGCATTCATCAAAACAACGTGCTTACCATGGCGAATTGCTTCAGTCACTACTGCTGCGCCAAATTCTACTTCGCCAGTGGCTTCAACGATGACATCGATGTTTTCTGCTCGACAAATTGCAAGTGGGTCTGAACACACGGCATAACTGGATTGATCTATCGCTTGTTCGAGTGCTTGTTGTGTTTCAACACAACTAATGTTGTCAATGCCTGCTTGCTTATACGCTTGGTGAGCTTTTGAATCGGTGCGATTATAAATGGCTGAAAGTCGCATACCATTTTTATACGAATGGATGATCTGGATTGCGAGGCCACGCCCCATATACCCAGCGCCGATAAGGCCAACCCGAATAGGCTTGCCTAGATCTTCTCTTTCTTGCAAAGCTTGGTCGACGAGAATCATAATTCAGTAGCCAGTTGTCGAGATTATGCGGCTGAAGCAACGTTACTATCAGGCTTGTTTGATTTGTCGTCGTCTGGCCCATTGTTTTGGGTTTGCGGTCCTAAACCAATACCGCGATAGTGCTGAAAATCACCAGCGGTTAATACTCGCCTTCCATCTACCACTAATGGTTGTCTTTTTTGCGCATTCAGTACATCGGCTAGGGCAAGAAATTCATCCCACGCCGTGACTAACAATATTGCATCTGCTTGTTTGGTCGCCTCGTTTAAATTCTTGGCAATTGAGATGTTAGAGGACGAGGGAACTTCGCTGGGTAGGGTAGTGACGATAGGATCGTATACTACAACTTGAGCATCGTTTTTAAGCAATTGTTGAATCACAGCAATGGCAGGTGATTCGCGAGTATCATCGGTGCCGGGTTTGAAAGCTAAGCCCAACACGGCAACAGTTTTGCCTTGAAGTTCGGGCATAGAATCAGTCAGAAGCGCAACAAATTGCTCGGGTTGTAGCTTGTTGGTGTTGATCACTGCGTCTAACACAGAAGGCTTGACGCCTTGTTGCTGCGAGAACTTTCTAAGTGCATTCACATCTTTAGGAAAGCAACTGCCGCCAAAACCGCAACCCGCTGCTAGGTAGCTGGTAATGTCAGGCGTCACGCGCTCACCGTTCGGCATGATTGGCGATAGTCGTTTGTCCAGGCACACTCCAGCTAATACTGACGTCACATCAGTATCAGGAAGCTCACTGCAGAGATTGCCGATTTCATTTGAAAACGAAATAAGCGTAGCGAGTAAGGAATTACTCGCATACTTAATCATTTCGGCAGTTGTGTTGTTTACTCTAACTTTATCGGTATCAGCAAAGCAGTCGTAAATTTGCGTTAACTTATTTTGCGCTCTGGCATCGTTTCCGCCAAGCACAATACGGTCAGGAGTCATGAAGTCTTCTACGGCAGTGCCTTCTCTTAAAAATTCAGGGTTCATTCCTAAACCGAAATCAGTACCCAGTTTTTTACCCGATGTTTGCTCAAGCAGTGAGGCGACGGTATTGTCTGTGGTGCCTGGCACGACAGTACTTTTGACCACCACCAAATGATAGGCGCTAGTTTTTTTCAATGCTCTGCCGATATCTTTAGCCGCTTGTTCAATTTGTGTCAGGTCAATACTGGTGCCGTCAAATGGCGTGCCGACGGCGATAAAGGTGGCATCACTGATAGTTACTGCGTCTTCAATGGTGTCTGTGGCTTTGAGGGTTTTACCAACTGTTTTTGCTAATAGCTCGGGCAGGCCTGCCTCAAAAATTGGGCAATTGCCCTGATTAATAGATTGTACTTTGCCAAGATCAGATTCAACGATCACAATGTCGTGGCCATGCGCTGCTAAGCAAGCTCCGCTCACTAATCCTACATAGCCACCACCAACGATAGCAATACGCATTTATTCTTCCTCAGCGGATTGATTGCCCGCGTACCAAGTTAAAGCGCGAGCAATGCCATCTTCTAGGGAAATTGAAGGTTCGTAGCCTAGTTCGGCTCTGGCTCGATCGATGTTGGGGCATCGACGATGTGGGTTATCGGTCAAGTAATCGGCGTCCGCGCTGGATGCAAAGCTTAAGTTACCTTTATAGTCCAAAACCTCTCGTGCTGCCGCAATGTTGCGCTCTGCAAATTCCCTAATTGATATTTCTGGCTTGTCATTGCCAATGTTGTACGATCTGCCGGGTTTGCCTCTAAACAATACTTTGTAGTAACCGATTACGGCATCGGCAATGTAGCAAAAGGTCCGAGTTGGTGAACCATCGGATAACAAAACAACGTCATCGCCGCTCAACACATCTCTAGCGACGTCACAGGGTAGGCGTTTATCAGTTAATTTTAGGCCGGGGCCGTAGTTATTGAACGGTCGTACTATGGTGATGGGTAAGTTCAATTGCTGCGCAAAATTTACGCAAAGTGTTTCACCATAGCGTTTTGACTCGTCGTAGCAAGCACGTGGACCCGTGCAAGATACGCTACCGCGGTATTCTTCAGTAGTGGGGATATTGTCTTTATCGGGATCACCGTATATTTCACTGGTCGAGAAAAACAGCAGCCCACTGACGGGGTGTTGAGTATCTCGGCGTTCGGCTAAATGATCGAGCAGCTGTCGTAACCCATTCACGTTTGCATCCATCACGGCGATTGGGTGTTCACGGTAGTACATAGGCGATGCAATTGAGGCTGCATGGACAATAAAGTCAGCTGTGAGCATTTCGCTTAATAGAGGTTGGGTAATATCGTGTTGCAAAATGTTCAGTGCACCGTTATCGCTTAAAGCCGTTAGCCACTCTGGCTTACCTCGCGCGAACGAGTCGGATACCACGCCAGTGATGGGGGCTAAGCTGGGATTGGCTTTGTTCCATGCTAACAATGACTGAACCATGTAATAACCCAAGAACCCAGCGCCTCCTGTGATTAGGATGGTTTTCCCACTGGCCTGTTTGAAGTCCTCAGATAACGATTCAGCGATAAATGTAAGGTCTCGCAAAACAACCTCATTCGCTAATTGCTCTGAACTCTCAGTTTGTTTGTATGCTTGCTGTGCCATGGTTTATCAAAATTTTGACGGAAAAAACTGTGTTCCTGTACTGCTTAAATCGACCTGTTAAAGAGAATAATTAGCGCCAATATCTCGCTAACAAGTACGATCCGGTGATCTGTGAACTCGTTCCGTTTTTTTCAACAGATACCGGCTGATCGATTCCGTCGCACCCAATAGATGTGGGCAATTATTAACCAGCTACGTTGGGAAAATTGCTTACTAGTATTTAGCATACGGATTGCGGAAAAAGGTCGGTATTTTGACCATGCGGTGTTTGTTTACCTATGAGAATCACATCACATCTCATTAGATTTGCCAACGGGGATCCAAGGGTCTGCAGTAGAATGGCGTTTCTAATCGAATAACTTCGTTCGAATACATGGTTTCCAAACGCATTTATCCAGTGATTCTTTGTGGTGGTTCAGGCACACGGCTTTGGCCATTGTCGAGAAAACACTATCCCAAACAATTTGTTCCGCTCGCCGGTGAGATTTCCTTATTTCAAGCCACCTTGGAGCGCCTGAGCGGCACGCAATACGCCCCCCCAATTGTGGTCACAGGAAATGATTTTCGATTTATCGTAGCTGAGCAACTCCAGCAACAAGGCGTAGAAGGTGCAACCATTGTGGTTGAGCCCGATGGGCGAAACACAGCGCCGGCGGTGTTAGCTGCTGCGCTTTGGATACAAAAGCAAGATCCTGACGCCTATCTACTACTATCGCCTGCGGATCATGTTATGCCCGATCATGCCTCGTTTGGCGCCGCAGTCGATCAAGGGCTTAGCGCTGCGATTGGCGGCGAGCTCGTAACCTTTGGAATAAAACCCGATCGAGCTGAAACTGGCTATGGATGGCTCGAGCTTGAAACGCCAGATGCCCAGCCCGTTGTAAAGCTAGCCAGCTTCAAAGAAAAACCGAATTTGTCAGATGCACAAAGCATGCTGGCAAGCGGCCGGCATTTATGGAATGCAGGTATTTTCCTGTTCTCCATCCGTGCGATCCTGCGTGCATTCGAAGTGCATCAACCTAGCATGCTACCACCCGTACAAGCTGCGGTAGATGGGGCAAAACCTGATCTTGATTTTTTTAGGCTGGATCCAAAAGCTTGGGATGATGTTGAATCGGAATCAATAGATTACGCAATCATGGAGCGTGCCGATAATGTTTCGGTTGTTCCTTATGATGGACGATGGTCTGATATGGGTGGTTGGGATGCAGTGTGGCGCGAATCGGAACAAGATGAGCACGGCGTAGCGGCAAATGGACATACCACTGCTATTGATTGCAAAGATTCTCTTTTGCGATCAGAAAGCGATGCGATACAAGTAGTGGGTATTGGCTTAGAAAACACGATTGTTGTCGCGATGCAGGATGCTGTTTTGGTGGCTGACTCGTCTAATGCTCAGCAAGTTAAAGAGGCAGTCGCTACGCTTAAATTGAACAAGGTGCCGCAAGCTGAGCGTTTCCCAAAAGATCACCGGCCATGGGGTTGGTTCGAAACTTTAGCGCTTGATGATCGGTACCAAGTTAAAAAAATCGTTGTTAAACCTGGTGGCATCCTATCGCTGCAAAGCCATATGCATCGTGCTGAGCATTGGGTTGTTGTTACCGGTACTGCTCGCGTCACTATAGACGAATCCGTTCAGGTGATAACAGAAAACCAATCAGTCTACATACCATTAGGCTCACATCACCGCATGGAAAACCCGGGCAAATTGCCAATGGTGTTGATCGAAGTGCAGACGGGCTCCTATCTGGGTGAAGATGACATTATCCGGTATGAGGATCTCTACTCGAGGGATTAGTGAATTACCCTTGACCCCAATGATTCTCGTGTGAGTGAAGTCACATTCTTGGCACCCCTGTTTTTCGTCGATTCGGGCATGACATTGTGCACTGAGTGAAAGCGTTTTGAACCAAGGCTGTACTCCCGCCACTGTGATATCTCGCCTGTCAGTCAGGCAGTATCAGATCTAGCGATATTGCTTGCTAATCGGAGTGTGATCCACGGCAATATTACCAATTAAATACCTTGGTTTAGCTATCAAGGGCGTATCGCAGGCGGTACAATGACGGTTCAACCGTGAAAATATATGGAATTCTGTGCAATATTTCGCTGACACTGCTGTAAAAGCGGCAACTCTCGCTGGCCAGGCTTTGGCTAACAATTTTCGCAAACACCATGCCTCGGTTTATGGTGCGGAAATCCTTTCGGTGGGTAGTAGAACACTCTCGAAAGAGGTTACTTCGTCAAATGATCATGAAGCCGACAAGCTAATTATTGAAGTGTTAAGCGAACACTGTCCCTCACACAATTTACTAACCGAAGAAACGGGTTTAGTTGACAATGGAAGCCCGTACACGTGGATTATCGATCCGCTCGACGGCAGCAGTAACTTTTTAAACCACAATCCGTTCTTTGCAGTATCGATTTGCCTCGCTTACAACAACGAGCCCATTACTGGCGTCATTTTGGCTCCTTTCCTCGAAGAAATGGTTGTTGCTCGAAAGGGTCAGGGTTGTACATTGAATGGTCGACGAGTAACCGTATCCGCTACATCCGAATTACCCAAAACCTATGTTGTTGGTTGCCCTGGTGGCGAAAAAAATAATATTCGATTTTCTAAAATGGAATATGCCCTGCATCAGCAGATCAAAGACTTTAGAAAGATTGGTTCGGCGGCTGTAGAGTGTTACATGGTGGCCGCCGGTCGCGTTGACGGTTTTACCACACTCAACATTTCTTCATGGGACGTAGCTGCTGGAGTGCTTGCTGCGCAAGAGGCTGGCGGTAAGGTCAGTGATTTTAATGGGAATCCCTGGACGCTTGATCAAACCGATTTACTTGTTTCCAATGGGTTAGTGCATGATGAAATTCTCAGCGAACTCAAAGGTGCCGGAGTCGTTAAACCTCAGCGTTTTGTGGCAGAGCACGAGATGGTGTAATTGATGAATGATGCTGGACAGTCTGACGCTGAATACCAAATACTAGAACGCTCATCGATACCTGCCTATCTTGCCGATATCCCGGCTGTTGCGGCCATTCTAGGTAAGGGTGAAGAGTTAGATATTCAAGAAATAGGTGATGGCAACTTAAATTTCGTTTTTCGCGTAAGTAGTAAAGCGGATGCTTCGAAATCTGTCATTGTCAAACAAGCCGTTCCGTATCTACGTATGGCCGGCGAGGCTTGGCCTTTAGGCCGTGATCGCATGCGCTTCGAAATCAGAGCGTTTTCGGCATATAACGATCTGGTTCCTCACCTTGTTCCCAAAATCTATCATGCCGATGAGGAAATGAGTACGGTTGTTATGCAGTGCCTAGATGATCACATCATATTGCGTATAGGTATGATTGAAGGTATCCGCTATCCTCTTGTGGCTCAGCACATTGGAGAATTCATGGCCGAGACGCTGTTTAAAACCAGTGCTTGGTCGATGGGTAGTATTGAGCGGCGAGAATTAATGCATCAGTTCACCTTAAACACAGAGCTATGCAAACTAACCGAAGACTTCATTTTTACATTCCCCTATTTTGCGCATGACTCAAACTACTCGAATGCCGCGACAGATCAGTGGGCGAAAGAAAACATTCACACGGACTACCAATACAAGCGGGATGTGCTTGCTTTTAAAGAGCTGTTTGTTTCAAAATCGGAAGCGCTACTGCATGGGGATTTGCACAGTGGCTCGATAATGGTTAATCAAGATGAAAGCTATATTATTGATCCTGAATTCGCTTTCTTCGGCCCTATCAGTTTTGAAGTGGGTAAGGTCATTTCAAATTTTTTACTCAGTTGTACATCTCACTACCATCGTTCTGGTGGAGCCGATTACCGTCAGTGGCTTCTCGAACAAGTTTCGCTCATTTGGAAAACGTTCGATTCTCGATTCGTCGAACAGTGGGAACAGGCTGGTGAGTCAACTATGCTTAGTGACGGTATGTTTTCCAAAGAAGATTTAGCCAAATTTCGCGATGGCTTCATGGTTAATATCCTACAAGATGCAGCAGGTTTCGCTGCCTGTTCAATGGCTCGTCGTACGGTCGGGATCGCAGGTGTGGCGGATATTCGTGATATCGAAGACCTTGAAATTAGGTCCGCACTTGAAATAGCTAATTTAAAGCTCAGCAAACTGTTGATGTCGGAGCGCAAGAAGCTTACGACAATCGATGAGTTGCTGACGCTAGTCCACAAATTTTACTCTAACCCCATCCTTTAGGAGTTCCGGTGTCAACATCAGTCTTGGGAGTTATTCCCGCAGCAGGTAGTGGAATCCGGGCACGTCCCTATACCTACGAGGTTCACAAGGGTATGTTCGTCATCGACGGCAAACCCAATATCGAACGTCACGTCGACCTAATGCGAGATGAAATGCGCATTGAAGAGATTGTGATTGTCCTTGGCTACATGGGAGACGCGATAAGGGAGTACTTTGGCGACGGATCAGATTTCGGAGTTCGCATTCAGTACGTTGATAATCAGCATTTAGACAAAGGGTGGGCTTGGTCGGTGCTACTAGCAAAACCGTTCCTAGCTGGCCGTAAAGCATTTGTCATGCTTGCTGATGAGTTCTACCTTAATTCGAACCTCGGCGATATCGCCGATTTTGCTACCGACAAATTCAGTGTTGTCTGTCCGGTTAAGTCAGTCACTGATTCCAGCTTGATTAAGAAAAATTTCTCCGTTGAACGCGATGGTCAACGGGTCATACGACTAGTTGAGAACCCAGTTGCATTGCCAAACGATCTATTGGGTATGGCAACTTTTATGATTCATTCATCTATTATGGAAGAACTCGAAGCTGCATTTGAAGGTGGCAGAACCAATCTTGATTTCGTTACCTTCGTGGACGATCTGATTCGTTCTGGTAAAAGTGTAGGCGCATTTGACATGGTGGGTGACTATATCAACCTTAACGATGTTGCAAGCTTAGAGGCTGCACAAGACGTTGCAATAAGAAGTCGTCTAGAAAAAGAATAGGAATAACATCCCGCCATCCTATTAATCACCTGTGACAATTTTGCAGGCTCCAAATTTAATTGCCCGCTGAAACAGGCTTGTGGTGTGTAGTTTTTAGAAACTCGTGGATTTGATATTATCGAACTCATACCATTAGATTTGTTGCAAAATGCGCTGTTTCTAAGACGCGGAAATAGACTGTCGCCAAATTGACAAACCTGTTGTTTACTAGTCGAATGCGAAGGTGCTCAATCGGTAAATGAATAATTTAAGGAAATAGGATCGTTGTGAGATGGGAATAAAGAGAAAATTAAAAAACCTTGTGGAAGATATCACAGGTTGGCACATATTCCGTTTTCCCCCGTTTGGAGTCAGTATCAAAGACGATATTGCTCACAGGTTCCCAGAGTATCGCTTCGATGTAATCTTTGACGTTGGTGCGAACGTAGGGCAGTCGGCGCTAAAATATGTGTCGAATTATCCCTCGTCTGCAATCTATTGTTTCGAGCCTATTACCGCGACCTATGAACAACTTAAGCTTAAGGTAGAGAGTAAGAGTCAGGTCCAGTGCTTAAATTTAGCGCTTAGTGATAGCGACGGTCAAGCCACCATGACTTCCGAAGGTGTATCAACAATGAACAGCTTGGTGCAGGAAGGAATTGATTCTGAAACGGCAAATACAGAAACCGTTAAGCTTTCAACATTGGATCAATTTTGCAAAGAAAATAATATCGAAACGATAAGTTACTTAAAAATTGATACTGAGGGTGGCGATTTAAATGTATTAAAAGGTTCTAAGGGTATTCTAAATCTGCATGGCGTTGATTTTGTAGAAGTAGAAGCTGGAATGAATCCTACCAACACACATCACGTTCCATTTGAAAGTTTAAAAAGCTTACTAGAAAGTCATGGATATTTTATTTTTGGTATTTACGAGCAGATGCATGAGTGGATCGAGAAAAAACCTCATCTGCGTCGTTCGAATGTCATATTTATCTCTGAAAAAATGATCCGCAATTATAGTGCTTAAGTGAATTGCCCCGAGAGTGTTGGGGTCCCTTAATCGTCTGAACGAACACGGCAAAACGGACTATGGCAATATCACAAGAAATTGGCGCACTTTTTCGTCATATTTTCTCAGCCAATCGACGCCATAAGGCAAAAATATTGGCCACTGAGTGGCTGCTAGGAATCAAAGGTTCGTTTGTTAGAAGCAACAAGGTGTTCGGGAAAGACTCAAGTGATGAACGACTGGACACTTGGCAATTCAAGGAAACCAGAGAAGTCGATGTTGAATTTTTCAAGTCAAACACGCCACCGTTGACTGAAAATCTTTTAACCGATGATGGGGTAGTCGAGGTTAAGCACGAATACCATATCCATCGATTACACGGAGCCACTTCTTACACTAACGAATCCACGCATAGGTCAATTTTTAATAATCAGGGCAAGAGAGTTCAATCGATTTCATCGACTCGCAAGGGTGCGCATGCACCTTCAACCTTACGTCTACCTGTCTCGCGAACTGTTACGGGGGTCACCGCTAATTTATATGGAAATATGGCTGTTTCGGAAGGAAATTATTTCCATTGGTTAGTCGACGCGATGTCGCGGATTTTCATTCTAGAGCAATTCTATAATCTGGATCAAATCGATCAGGTGTTGGTTCCCCCTTTGAAGTACGATTTTCATTGGGATGGCCTTGCAGCATTAGGGTTTGATCGGGATCGTATCGTTGAGCTCACTGCGCTGGAATGCATAGAGTTTGAATGTTTACTTGCGTCGACGCCTCCTCGCGGTAGTAGTTCTGTTTTGGTTCCGGGTTGGATTATTGATGGCTACGAAAAAACGCTTAAGCGTACGGCCAAAACAATGAACTCTATTGCAGGTAAGCGTGTATACGTTTCCCGGCGCGACGCCCCCACTCGTATGTTCTCCAACGAAGAAGAAGTGTGTGAATTCCTCGAGGGCCGTGGGTTTGATATTGTTGAAATGTCTCCGCTGGATTTACCGAATAAAATCGCAGTCTTCAGAGACGCTGATGTGATCATTAGTCAGACCGGGGCTGGATTAACTAATTTAATGTTCTGCCACGAAAACCCCACCGTGATAGAACTAGTTGATGAGCGATTCGTCTATTTACCTTATGCATCATTAGCCTGGTTCAAAAAGGCAAACTACCACGCACATTTTTTTTCCAACGAAAGTGTTCTTGGCAAAGCGAACGCAATGGTGTCTAAATCACATTTGGATATCAAAGAGCTGGAAAAAACACTGGTAAAGATGGGTGTTTAAAAGCTAATTGAATACGCACCTATTTATTTCACTAAAAACGAATTCTCTTTCTTCTGCTTCTACGTTTTTTCTTTTTATAATGGTGTGATCGTGTAGAGGTAGCAATCAGATCCTTAGATTGATAGTACTGAGCGGCCAATGCACGAAACTTCTTATCCGAAACAACCGTATAGTTTATAGCTACAGTTAGGCCAATAAATATATGTGCGTATGGGAAGGCAAATGAGCGGCTGAATGCTGTCTCGAGAAAAATGAAAATACTAACTAAAAAATATAGCGCAAATACCTTACGGTGGCGATTTTGGCGATTATTCCATAGGGCGGTGTAGCAGCGTACAGCAAATGCAGTAACTATGATAAATGCAAGAATTCCAAACTGGCGCCAGTATGAGAACGCGTTGTGTATATAGGTTCGCCAAGCCGTTTTGACGCCTGGCGGCCCTGACGTAAGCTGCCCACCAAAATTTCCCATAATGACGTTGTCTGAAATGTCAGTCCAGCCATACTCTGCGAATCTTTGGCGCCCTTCAATCGAATTATCATTATCAGGGTCTATCAGTACACCGAACATTCGCGGATTACGCTCTGCAAGTTCGTTGATGTCAATAGTACTTAACCCGATGCCCACTGCCAGAATACAGATGGTTGAGGCTAAGAGAATTGTTGGTTTAAATGATACGACGAAATAAAGGCCTACGGCTGCGGCGAATACCGCAACTGAAGTACGGCTACCAATAAAAAATATGATGACTGCGAAAAATATTGCAAATATGACTTTTGTCTTAGTCTTTTGTAAGAATGCAATGCAAATTAGTGCAATGATGGAGGTCGCATCGCCAATAAAAAGGTAGTTACCTTCGTACTTTTTATCAATATAGTTCTTTTTATCAAGCCCCAGGGTTTCGAAATCGAGATGGGTAATTACCATAAACGATAAAAAGAAGAGGGCAAATAGCAGGAGTAAGCGGAAATTAAAGAGTCGGGGCAAATAGAAACCAATCAGAAAAAATAAACCGAATTTAAACAAGATGGGCAGGTGATACGCGAGTGCGGAAACCAACTCAGTGTCTGATGCATTCTCAGGCCCGTACATCTCGCGGTTTGCCCAAACGATTGCGAGCATATAGGAAAAAAAGAATACATATAACAGAAAAAATTTATTCCTAAATACGTACCGATGATTTACCAAGAGGTTCAGCGCCGCAACTGCGATCACAACTACTGCAAAATTAACGCGATAAGCGTAAAAATTATCGCTGTTAAACATGCCGAAGGATGCGGCTATTTCGGCGATCGCGGTCGCAGGAAGTTCGTAGACCAAAGCGCAGAAGATTAAAATAATACAGAGTGTGTCTATAGCTCTAAAGCTCAGCACCCTGCGTGCAAAAAATATTAGTTTAGACACAATCAGTAACGAATATTAGTAGTGAGTATTAGTAATGAAAAATCCGGCGGTAGCGTTAGAAAAGCTGGCGCTGGTTCCTGGGTAGTCTTCTTGGCGTAATCCGTTGTTGTACAGCACTTATGCTCATAGACGATTGTACAACGCCTATGAACACATATTCATGATTCCTTCATTGATTGCGTTCGAAACGGGCTTGAGTGAGGTGATTAAGCCTATTGAGGCTCCATTCCGTACTACTTTTAAAAGCCAGAGCAGTTGGAGTAAACACCAGTATTCAGGGAAGGATCCTGAGTTTTTCAAGCACAGCCTTGTTGAAACCTATAAGTATCTTGTCAATCCAGCTCCACTGATCGTTCACGAGCTCCATAAAGATCAACAGTGAATTACATCACAGTATGGCGAGGGTTCACGTCAATTTATTTTAATAAAACGGGTGATTGCGCGGAAAAACCAGTTATTAATCAGTGCTGTAACGGCTTGTAACTTAATTAAAAATCAATTTATCCGATACGGGGGTGTACTGGCTGTAGGCCAATTTTGCAGTTAACTGTTTAGAAAAAATGATAAAGATTTCGACATTGAAGCAGTCCGCACTAGCGGTTTTGATCAGTTTGGCTCTAACCGCGTGTGGTGGTGGCGGAGCGTCAAATGATCCGATATCTCTAGAAAATGAGGAGACTGGCTTGGAGCTTAGCGCAGCCGTTTCCACACCGACTGCCTATACGGACGATTCAGTAATAGTCTCTACTTCTGCCAGCCTGACGAATACGTTGCAAGTCACCTCTACTGAGCAAACTGAGGCGATTTCAGTGCCAGAGATAAAGCCAGATCCAGAAACTATCCCTGAGCCAGTAGCGGAGCCAGAGCCTCAACCTATCCCCGAGCCAGTAGCGGAGCCAGAGCCTCAATCTATCCCTGAGCCAGTAGCGGAGCCAGAGCCTCAATCTATCCCTGAGCCAGTAGCGGAGCCAGAGCCTCAATCTATCCCTGAGCCAGTAGCAGAGCCAGAGCCTCAATCTATCCCTGAGCCAGTAGCAGAGCCAGAACCTGAAGCAAAGCCAGCGCTAGTAGCGGAGGCAGAAACAAAACCTGAGCTAGAGCCAGTTCAATCTGAGTATTCTTCCATTATTCTCGGTGCCCAGCCCGGTGATGCACAGTGTATCGACCTGAATGGTGTGGAGAGAGAGTTTGGGGAGCTTACACGCGATGATTGGAAGAGTTGGGTTCCCGATCTCAGGTACACGCTGAGCGAAGAGAATTTGTCTGTCGAGCAAGCGGATGGTAACACTTACGTTTTACGCCAGCAGTTTGTACCTACTGATAACGGTAGCGATCGAGTGCTTATGGCTTCAAACCTTAAGCAGCACCGAACTTATCGAGTAATGACTTCCGTGTTTTTGGAGCCAGGTTGGGACTGGGGAGGAGAAGTTAGCCAAGGAGGCAAGATCGCTTTTGGTGTAGGTGGTGGTTCAGTGCCTAGTGGAGGCACAGTAGATCCCTCTGGATTCACTGCACGACTAATGTGGCGAGGCGCGCAAGATGGTAGTGCAAAAATGGGGATCTACTCTTACGCAGCTGATCGCCCTAAAAAGTATGGCGAAGATAATTTGTTTAAAGATGATGCGCGTATCGGTGAGTGGATGGACATTATCTATGAAATCAAACTGAACTCCTCCGTTAATACCTCCGATGGCTCTATGCGAGCTTGGGTCGACGGAGAACTCGTTCTTGATCGACAGAACGTGGGGTGGCAGCTAGATGGGAATTCGCCCGTGATAGATACGCTATATTATTCAAGTTTCTATGGTGGAAGCACAAATGCTTGGTCGCCTGATCGCACAACCCATGCGAAGTTTAAAAATATATGTTGGGCGCCTGTGGTTGACGGTTATTCTGGTATCGATCCTGACAATGGCCGCATTTTGGTTGATAGCACGGTTAACCCACAACCTATTTTTGCTGATGACCCGTTTAATGGGCAAACTCCGCCAACATGGTACCTTGAACGCGAAGAGATACTCGTCCAAGTGGAAACATCACGCGAGTTGGTGCAGCAGGTTTCACCGCTTGCATCACTAGTTGCTCAATTTTATTTTGATGAGTCGGTTCATAAGCTCTACGAGATACTCAATATTTTTAAGAATATTCATAGCGCCAGTATTTCTCATAATCCGTTACCGGCCTTACACGAAGTTTTAACGAATCTTGATTCTGCAAAAGCCTTAAGCACGACATCGCCGAGCCAAATTCGCAAAATCGAAGTGATAGAAGAGTTATTACAAGCTTCGATGGTCAATTCTGCTGAATTAGCTGTGGCCGTAGCTCATTCGGTGCGATCGCAGCTTGGATGCGACGAGTTAATGGACGAACGCTGTATCGAGGGTGATCTGCAGATTGCAGAGGCTGAATCCTATCGTGACCAAATGCAAGGGGTGGATAATGCCACCTTGTTTGTACTGGCTGAGCTCGCTTGGAATACTAGCGTAAACGCGGTTAACACGCTTCAAAATGGTCGGTAGCCCTTAAGTGCTGAGTAGTGCGTCAGTCGTATAGGCAGGTGTTTGCAAATTGCGCATAGACAACTTCACTAGGCGACCATGCGGTTGAATTACCACCATGGAACGACGAGAAGATAAGCCGGTCGATGACTGGCTTATCTCCAGCCGTTTGCCACTGAATGTTCTCACGCTCCAATAAAAGCTCATCGTTAAGGTGCACCGAAATTACGCCGTCAGCCAACTCATGTTCAGAATTTACTGTGAGTCTCAACTTAACGTCGAACCATTCGCCAATGGGTATGACAAAATTAGGAATTTTTATTTCGTCGCCATAGGGTAGGTTCATAGTTCGATCGGCGGAATATAGATACAAGGTTGCGTCTGCTGTGGTGTTGTCTTCTCGACCACGCCATGCGAGCCTAGCAGTGAATCCGTCTTCGTCTGTCGTGCCGCCCGTTGGTGCAGAACCGCCACCAAAGCCAAAGCCGAACTTACCGCTTTGTACTTCGCCACCCCAATCGAATCCTTCTTCAAAGAAGATACTTTGCTTCAATTCGTATGTGGTTCTAGCTTCTACTCGAATATTAGCAACGACTCGCTCACTGCCTTCATCCGATGGGATGAAGCGCTGCCTGAGTGAGTTTCGTTCGGTCGTGGTTACTACAGACAGGTTTTGCGGGTTCACAACGTAACGTAATGAACTATTCCAAGCTTGGAGTTTATCCAAGTCAACCGTATCAAATTCACTCGGTTCATTAGGGACAAACACGCACATGTATTGGTCGCTGAATCCTGCTTGGTTTGCGAGTCTTTGAAAAAGTGCGCGTACAGAAGGTGTTTTGGAATAGACGACAGCAAAAACTAACCCAACGATCATAAAAACTGCGAGTGTAATTGTTGTGTATTTAGTTTTGCGTTTCATTGATGTTGTTACAGCCTAGTATTTGTTGCGTGCTGGTTGTGATTCTAAAGTCTATGGCGGCAATTGTTAAGGTAAACGGAACAACTTGATACGTCGAAACGTACCACGAGGTGTGCTTTGTAAATTTGTTTAACTCTTCTTTCGACACCCATACAGGTGCTCGTCAATATAGTGTCGAGCATTGCGGCTTTATCGTGATTACAGGTGCCTCTTTTAAGCCAAGTCAGTTCGACTTGGTAACTTTACCTAGTCGGGCACTGCCAGTTTATACAACGTATCGACATATAGATGTGAAGTTTCGCAACATGATGAGAGGTAGGCAGCCAGTATCAAGTGGGTTAGGGACGATTGTGACGCTTGGTATTTCAGGCATATCACCTTAACCATATTGGCCAGTTTGCCGAGCAATTGTTACCCAGTCGCAGCGGTTGGGCTAGCATGAGAGTTTGTTTTGTGTGCTGCAACAATAACCTTGAGGAAATGTAAAAGACATGCGCCACTTTATTCAATTGATGATGGGATATTTACCGTATCGGAGCCCCTCGTTTGGTGATGTGTCTCTCATTGGCCTGATATAATCGGACGTGAAATCTTGTTTCTTTAGTTGCTATGGTATGTTAGCGAATGACGCTATTCCAAAATCCGAGTCTGCGGGCTATTTCCTGATTGGCATCTGCTGCCCCAAATGGAGACACTATCCATGCGTGAATTTATGAATTCACCTGGATTAACTGTGGGGGTGATCACACATGATCGTTCTTCATTGTTTGGTAATTTACTCGTGTATCTCAAGGTTGCAATTGCATACGTGCATGAGCAGGCAGACGGTGCCGGTATTGGGAAATGTACGGTATTGGTTGTTAATAATTCTGGCGCGCCGTCGCGCGATGTAGTTCAAAAAATAATTGATGAGTCAGGTATAGAGGACGTTTGCTCGGTAAACATAATTGATTCCCCAGAGAACAATATTGCAGTTGGACGAAATCTAGTATTGGATAACGTGCAAAGCAGATGGCTGGTGTTTGTTGACGACGACGAATACCCAATTCCTGACTGGCTTTGCAAACTACACATGCAACAACAGATTTCTGGAAGCGCGGTTGTTGCTGGCCCAATCGACCCCGTTTATCCTGAAGGAACGTCTAATTGGGTGGCTGCGGTTGACCTTCACAATAAAGGTAATCTGAAAACGGGTGACCGTCCACCTCGAGTAGCAACAGGAAACTGCTTGCTTGATATGGAGCAGATTGGTGAGCAACGCTTTGACTCAGAGTTTGGTTTAACTGGCGGGAGTGACGCACTCTTTTTTGAGCAGTTGGCTGATCGTGGTTTACATATTGTCTGGCGAGAGGATGCTATCGTCCATGAAACTATCCCAGCATCGAGAGCAAGTTCGAAGTACATGATGTTCCGTTGCATGACGCAAGGTCAAAATTTTAAAAGAGTGGTGCTTCGAAAAGCTGGATTTACACAAAAATTGGTTTTCATGTTAAAAGCCATGCTCGTCGCACCAATCGGTCTGGTGGTTGGTATATTAGCGTTACCGTTGAATGTACAGGTATCAGCACTTTGGCTAAAGCGCGGCTTTACTAACCTTGGAAAGCTCATCAAACCATCCAAAAGGCTATACGGTTAATGGCTGCTTTTTTTATGATGCAGGTTAGCGGTACAAATAACCCCTTGCCTCTGTCTGCTGCATCAATTGTTTGGTCGCGTCACAAGCTATGATTAGGAAACGTAAATCACCAGCTACGATCGTTTTTATTGCGGGTGAGGGCGGTCATATTGAACAAGCTCGTCGCATTCTCGCATCGTTTGATCCTGAAGTCAGATCTGCCTCTCATTGTATATTGATTACTGATACCGACATTCAGAACGCCGGCGCCTTTGATGACTGCTGGGTCGTTAAAACTTGTGCACCCAAGCATCGTTCATCAAGGCTTGGCGATTTTTTCATATATGCCAAGAGTTCGGCTCACTGTTTCTGGCGAATGGCACGCCTACTCGACGTTCGTGTGGCGATAGTTACTGGCCCCGGATTTGCCCTGATTCCTGCGCTTGCGGCTAAGGTTTTGGGTGCGGAACTACTGGTGTTTGAAACCTGGTCCCGGTTTGAGCATCGAAGTAAGTGTGGCAACGTGCTCTACCGTTTTGCCAATCAGTTTTATGTTCAGCACGAAAAATTATTGAATCTCTACCCTAAGGCTACATGGGTGGGTTTGCTGTGAATGTGTTTGTTACGGTGGGTACCACTTCGTTCGACCCCTTAGTTGACGCAATTGATAACGGACCCTTTGCTGCCTCGGCGCTAATTCAGATTGCGGATGGAGACTATCAGCCAAAAAATGCGCGATGGTTTAACTTTGAGCCTGATATTCAAAAGCATATTGATTCTGCAGATGTGGTTGTTTGCCACGCAGGCGCTGGATCGATATTTAAATTGTTGGAAAAAGGCATCGTCCCGCTGGTAGTGCCGAATACAGTGCGACGAGATAAACACCAACTTGAAATAGCGCGATGGCTCACAGAGAAAAACTATGCAGTCGTCGCGATGAGTGCTGCAGAGGTTAATCAAAAGTTATTTGATTATCCGGATGAAAAACTCAACTGCGTTGCGTTTAATGAAAAACGATTCTTCTATCAGAACGAACTCAATGAGCTGGTTCGTGGCCATATGGGAATAGGGAGTTAGTTCCTTGGCAATAACCGACCTTACTAACAGTAACTCACTATGAACGATCAATCTCAAATAGAAAACAAGGCAAGAGTTCGGCGTGTGGTGTTCGTACAGAAATTTGTACCTCACTATCGTTTACCGCTGTTTGAAAATTTGCGCGACCAATTTGCTGCTGTGGGGATCGAATTCGTGTTGATCTATGGTCAGCCTGATCCTTATGAAGGCTCCAAAATTCGTATGGAATTTCCTGAGTGGGGACGACGTGTTAAAAGCTTGATCATACCGCTTCCCGGAAAATTTACTCGATACCTCTATTGGCAGAATGTGCCGTTTAAAATTAAACGCGGTGATGTTGTTATTGTGGAGCACGCATCTAAGTTACTGGATAACTATTTTCTGTTCGCGCTTCAGCAAATAGGGTGGCTGTCACTTTGCTATTTTGGTCATGGCAGAAATTTTCAAAGCCACCGTGAAATCGGCTTAGCTCGAAAGCTCAAACAGCTGATGGTAAAGCGAGTAGCTCGTTGGTTTGCCTATACAGAAATATCAAGACAAGCTTTGCTTGAACAGCAAGTGTCTGATGAGCGCATCGTTGTAGTAAATAACACGTTGACGGTGTCCCGCCAGCTTGAAGAAGCAGACGTGCCAAGGCATAAAAGCAGATTTGTATATATCGGTGGTTTCTATAAAGAAAAGCGGCTAGATTTGATTTTTGAAACCATGCTGAAGTTAAGCGCTAAACATAGTGAGATCGAGTTACATATAGCGGGCACTGGGCCCGATCAAAGTATGGTGGAGTCATTCGCGAGAGAACACGACTGGTGCACTTACGTTGGCCCGGTGTTTGGAGAGGATCGTGATCGGTTTTTATTGAGTGCAACAGCTATAGTCATGCCTGGCCCGGTCGGTCTTGTGGCAATTGATTCTTTTCACTACGCTACTCCGATATTAACTACCGAGAGTACTAACCATGGGCCTGAGGTTGCTTACCTTGAGCATGATGTCAATGCGCTAATTCTCGACACACACGGCGATGTCGACAGTTATTCTGATTTAGTTGAGAAATTTCTAAGCGATAATCAACTCGCAGAAAAGCTTCGTGATGGATGCCGTGAGTCCGCTGGTGATTATACTATCCAAGATACAGCGTCGAAGTTTGTTGATGGTGTGTTGAGCCTATAATGTCAAATTTACAGATGCCCAGTTTGGATGCAGTATTGGGTACCTGCATTCTCAATCTGTACCTCAGTAAGCTATTTCGTTATTCCCTTCGATAAAATTGTGAACACTCGACAACTCAAGTGGGTAGCTCGCAAGTTGCCCAAGCGCAATAACAAGTGGTTTGCAGCACTTGAGCAATCGGGATTGAGCGCCACCAATTTTCTTTACTCTTTGGTGATCATCAAGTTCGCCAGTATTGGTGAGCTGGGTGTGTACACATTCTGGTTTGTGATTTGTCAATTTATGGCGATGTTGACGATGGGCCTTGCCACAAGACAAATGGTGCTTGAGCATGCCAACAAGCCCTTGATAGTTCAGTACACGGGTTTGAAAACGACTTGCATCATTGTGTTGGCATTGCAACTAGTGCAAGTGTCGCTGCTTTTTGTCTTAGTAAGGTCTCATCCACCAGACAGTGATACGTTCATATTTTGGGTTGCCTTAGCTACATACTGTGTCAGTTTTAACTTGGCAGAATTGTATCGTCAATTCTATTACATGAGTGCTCGTCAACGGCTCTCTTTGTATTTTTCAACTATTTCTCTAGCGTCCGGTGTATTTGGTTTTCTTGTATTCGCTGCAAGTGGTGTGTCTAGCGCGCCAGAACTTTCAGCATTTTGGTTTTTAGCAAGTGGTAACTTAATTTACGTCGCGTTCGCTTTTAATGCGCTAAAAAAGCGAAACCTTAGCGGCGACCCTGGCTCTGTATCTGCACGGCAGCTTTTTCTAAAGTATCGTAAGCATGGCGTGCCTGCTACTGGGGGAATGTTGGTAACGTGGATGCAGAATCAAAGTGTGACACCTCTGCTCATGTTTATGTTCGGCCCACTGGTGGTGGGCTACTACAGTGTGGCAAAAATGATTATTACCCCCATTAATATGGTGACTACCGGATTGGGTAAAAGTAGTTTGTCTCAGATACGCAAAGCGTACGAAGCCGGAGGTCACAAGGCGTTGGTTTTGGCCGTTCGAGCACACCGTCGTACCAGTATGCAGGTTGTACTTTACTACGTTACGCTAGTAGGGATTGGCGGGGTAGTGGCACAAATATTTGGCGTGCTGGATCTCAGTGACACCTTGATTGTTATGATTTTAGCGACTGTTTTAGTCTCAAGCCTGTCAAATTTTAGATACTGGGTTGGCCAAATTTTTGTGGTGAAAATGCAGTACGGCACTTTGCTCCGTATAGCCATTGTCGCCAGTTGCGCTACTGTGACGATGATGTTGATTAGCGGCTTGGTTTTCAACTCTGCTCTTTGGGTGGTATTTGGGCCAGCGCTTGGGGAGATTATTTTAATTTTTACGCTTATGTATAAACTCGGTAGGCCTTCACAAAACAGCTGAAACCAGCTCGGTTAACCATAACCAAATTTTTGTTAAATAGTTTAAATCACCATTCCACTATCCTTTTCAACACGTCGGGACACTATGGTAATATTTGCCAACAGGTTGACGTAAGAACGAAAATTTAATAATGAAAAGAGGTTCTCTAGCTGCTTTGAGCGGAATATGTGCGCTGGTTCTCACTTTGACCACCGCTCTTGTTTTCTCAAGTGTGGCGCATTCAAAAGAGCGTAATGAACTATCTTTTTATTGGTTGTGGCATCAAATATTTGGTCATAACACGGAAGCAATGTGTGTCAGCATTCCAAAAATTTATGCACCTTTTGATACCGTTAGCTTGAACAAAATTAGGGAGTGGAATGAATCCATCCAATATGTGATCAATTCTCAAAATTTATCTGTTGCCGATGGTCCCAACGGTTCGTCTGTATTAAGACAACGATTCGTACCCTCGGGTTCTGGTAGTGAACGGGTAATAGCTGCATTCGAAGTAGAACCAAGAGACACCTATGAATTGCGACAATCGATTTTCTTTGAAAACGATTTTCATTGGGGGATCAATGCTCAAAGTGGAAAATTTGGTTACGGCATAGCTGGAGGTTCAGCACCAACGGGTGGAAGCCTTGACCTCAATGGATTCAGTGCACGTTTGGCTTGGTATGGTCGTGGAGATGGCACAGTCAGTGCGGCGCTATATGTGTATTCCGCTGATAGAACACAAAATCGTCCCTATGGCGATAAATTTGAAATTCCAGATTTTTCGATTCCAAAAGGTGAATGGTTCGATGTAGCTGTGCGGGTAAAGGTTAACTCGGCAGTTGAGAAAAACGACGGTAGTTTTTCTGTTTGGATCAATGATGAGCTGAAGTTAGAAAAAACAAATATCCAGTGGCAATCGCAAGCCGGAAGCGACGGTCAAAACCCCAGTATAGACCGCCTACTATTTTCATCATTCCACGGTGGAAATTCAACTGCATGGTCGCCCAGCGGTACCGTGCATGCGCGCTTTGGCAGTGCCTGTCTTCACGATTAATTATTCGGGTAGCGAACCCCGTTTAGTACGCCAAGTTTCAATAGCGACTATGCCGCAGAATACGATGTAACCCATGCATCCACCTGCGATGTTGAGTACTAGATCGTGCAAGTTGGACCTTCTACCGGCGATGTAAACTTGGGATAATTCAATACTCAGGCTGACTGCGCTGGCAGCCAATACAGTGGTTACAAAAAGGGCTCGGCCCCGAAAGCCAAAGCAGGCATAGAGTAACAGTGCGCTGACAATCCCCATGGGCATAAAGCCGATTACGTTGATGAGTACATCAAATCGATGGGTTTTAATAAGCGACTTTATGGAAGTGCGGGCCAACACTATTTGCTTCTGAAAGCTTCCAGCCCGAGGAACACTGAGTGAATTGCCAGCGGCGGATAGATCGATAATCGTTCCAGCGCCATCATACTCGCCAAACTGATAGTCACGAATGATGTCTGAGATTTCGATTGTCTCGGATACATGCTCAATGCTGAGGGATGATATGGATCCGCTCCACCCATGACGGCCGTCGGGTGAATTACCTACAATTATGGTTGGCTTAATAGCATAAGGCGTTTCATAAACGGCACCGGATTTCGTTGATACCAACTCATCATTGATCAGTAGCTCATTGTTAGATTGACCCAATAGGATGCTGATGGTTGTCTTGGATCCCAAGTACGGTGCAACATCAGTTGATAGTCGGTTTCGCCTCGATACGTTCGGAAAATCACATCCCTGCATAACTATAAGATGCGTTCGCCATTGCCCAATGATTAATGGTTCGCTTTCGCAGTCTTCGCCTATATAAATCAAAATACGAAAAGTAGGCCCTACCTGTTCGCGCATCGTTAACGTTAGATTGAATCGGGTAATGATATTGTTGGACGGTTGCTTTGTTAGTTCTGGCAGCTGCCCAATGGCGTAACCGTATTCGCCAATCCAAGTAACCTTGTTTGATTGATCGTTCTCAATCCAATTGGCATCAAAGTCTCCTCTAGGGAGCAGGCCAAATGTGAGGGTGATTGTCGTAATTATAAGAAAGAGTATTATTAAATAACGAGGCTTTAAAGTCGAAACGTCCATGCGGTTTTATTTGTCTCTGGGGATTATTTCGAACCGCCAGACGCTAGTCAGTTTCTAAGGAAGGAGCGTTATTCAGCTTTAGCGATAACCAATTTAAAACAATCGGTGTAGCAAAGTGATGTATCACAACGGTAGCCACAAATGCCCAGAAGAGTATTGGCTCTAGCTCACGATATTCGTTGACCTTAACCCCAATGCAGACAAACGTTGCGTGAAATGCCCCCGCAGCTAACACTGTTTGATTAACACTTAAGCCTGAATCTAAGAGCCGGTGATGAAAATGATCTCGTCCCGCTTCAAAAATATGACGCCCAGAACGCAGGCGGCCAACCATAACTGAAATGGTATCGAGCAACGGCAGGCCAAGCACCCATCCCGCGACCACTGGCGACATTGACGGTTCGCTCCCTTGCGTCACTCTGATTAAGAACCAAACTAATATAAGGCCCATGAGCATACTGCCTGAGTCACCCATAAAAATTTTTGCTCTTGGGACAAATATTCGTGCGTTGAAAATAAGGAATGCAGCAATCGCCCCAACAAATATAGAAATTAATTTTGCGGTAACCCAGTCGCCATCTTGCCATGCGACCCAGCCGATCGCTGAGAAACTGATAGTCATAATCGTACCCGTCAGGCCATCAACACCGTCTATCATATTGACCGCATTAATTGCTCCGATTGTGCACACGATGGTGAAAATTAGGCTGATTGATCCATGAAGAAGCAACGGCCCAGAACCAGTCAGGTTGCCAACGCTTGTTATAGCCACGGAAGCATAAACCACCATTGTCGCTGCGATCGCCGCTTGCGCTACGAGTCGGAATGAAGCCGGTAAATCAACGCGATCATCAACAACACCCAATAAAACCATGAACCCGCTGAGCAATAAAAAAATCAGTACTTGAAATTGAGGGACCAGTAGCGCGCAAGAGAAAGCAATCGCGAAAAATATCGCAGGGCCACCGACAAGTGGAATATTGCCTTCGTGGCTTTTGCGTTGGTCCGGTCTGTCGACGAAGCCAAATTTCGTGGCTGCGCGCTTAAAGATAAAAATCAAACTCAAGGCGATAGTAAACGGCAGGGCGAAATGGAATGTTCGTTCCAATATTTGCAGTAGTGTGAGGCCGGAGTTCATTTGTGCATTGTATCCCGTTTGATGCTGTGCATCAGGGCGTTTATCTCAACTGCACAGGTGAAATTACCGGGTATGGTCAACCAATCACAATTCGTCAATATTCTTACGCCGTAGTGAGCAAGCTGATCGTTATAGCTGCACCGTTGTAGGCGTGATTTCGATACCAAGCAGCTCTAGCTGCACCCGCCGATGTTGGGCTGGACGCTGAGGGCGGCTGCGGCTACCACCCCCTTGACGCAGAAATTATTGCTTAATAATGAGCTGTAGCCTGCAAAAATCTCGATTAATTCCATCCAGAAGTTGCTAAAACACATAAAATGCATCGATTATCCAAATGATATTTTGGTGTTTGGTGGTACTACCCGAACGGGTTGCTGCGGTTCAACAGCAGTGCAAAAGCGCTGGTTATCTGATTACTGAAGTCTTCTAGGTTAAGAGATATGCATAAAACAATTATAAAGTCAGTATTCGCCAGTGCTGTTCTAATACACTCTGCCGGTGTATCCGCTCAGCAAGGATACGGATTTTCGAAAAAGGTAGGCGAAGCCGATTTTTACCCCGCTGTTAGGGTGGAATACCTTACTGATAGCAACGTTTTATTAAATGCTGAAAATGAAACTGAAGCGTCTGGTGTTCGTGTTACGCCAGAATTTTTATATCGAGCTGGTAAGGGCCTGGTCTCCCTAGAGGCTGAATATAAAGGCGAATACAATAGTAGTGATGTTTCGGTTGCAAGCTATGCAGATCACGCGCTTCGTTTTGAAGGCAATGCAGAATTCAGCAGTCGCATTCGAGCTGGCGCTCGGTTGGGCATTGTGTCCGACCATCAAGAGCTTGGCACCTATCTGACCCGAGGTATAGCTGACGAAAATACCGATGCAGTGGAATATAATCAAACAACTTTCGACGTGTTCAGCCGCTATGGTGCAGCTCAAGCTAAAGGTAACATCGAGTTAGGTTTATCCATTGATTCCCTTAATTTCTCTAACCAATCAGACTTAACTGATGGAGAGAGCTATAACAACGTCGAACCCTATGCGCAATTTTCGCTTCGCGTATCGCCTGATTTGCGAGCGCTGGCTGAAGTGCGCTTCGGTAGCACAAGCTACGACAATAGCGGCAAAGATCGCTCTGACACGACTTTTTTGCTAGGCGTTGATATTGCTCCGACAGGTAAGCTTAATGGGCAGATCAAGGTAGGTAGCACTCTCACATCCTATGATGCAAATGACCTGAGTGATTCCTCTGAGCTCGTCATGCGCAGCGAACTTAAGTACGCACCCGTCGATTATTCGTTATTCTCCTTAGTGGTCGATCGCGAAGTAGAAAAACTGAGCGACAACGCCGCGACGATCAATGCTGCGGAGGTGACTGATTTAGTTCAGTTGAATTGGACACATTACTGGTCAACCCGCTTCTTCCATCGAGCCAAAATTGCGCGAACCTCAATACAGCGGGATTGCCCATCACAGGACGTCATCGTTAACCTAGTGGGTTACGAATTTAATTTGCAGTTTCGCCGCTGGTTGGAATTTGGTGTGGGCGGTACTGGAGCCAGTCGAGAGGCGACCAGCTGTGGTGACCCCAATGCTACCAATCTTAGTTACGATCGTACATTGGTTGGGATCCACGTCAGAGCAACGCTTTAGCGGTAAAATGACGCCTTTAGTAGCTCTATCGCCCGCTGAAGCTTACAAGCCGCTTAGATTGGTAATAAAACCTTACGTGAGTGACGGTATTTAACAACATTTGATCCATTAATTTGGAGTTTTGTGTACCATATCTTGATTGTCGCTTTTTGGTGGATTTTGGCCAAAAATTGCGAACCACGCAGGTTCCGTAATACTTATTTTTTGTTAGTCTGACTCACTAAATCAGGGCTCAGGATTGTCTCGTAATGCAATGTTTTCTAAAATATTTTCTAAGAAGTTTAGCCGCTGCTGCAATGGCGATGACTCTGAGCAGCTGCTCTACTGTCGCCACGACCCCTGCGGACAACGTAAGTAGCAGTGATGCCACTGGTACCGAGGTTGAAACTGGCGGTGTTGAAAGTTCTGAGAACTATCGACTCGGACAAGGCGATCGAATCTCAATCCAAGTGTTTGACGAACCCGATTTAACCATGAACACCCAGGTGGGTGCGAGTGGGTCGATCAACTATTCTTACCTCGGCGACATGCAGGTTGAAAATAAAACCGCGGAAGAACTAGAAAAAGACATCGTCCGTCTACTGGAAGACGGCTATTTAGTTAATCCCTCTGTGAACGTCACCATTGTCGAATATCGCCCTTTCTTCATCAACGGCGAAGTTAAGCAGCCTGGCAGTTACCCGTACCAGCCTGGATTGACGTTGGACAAGGCCATCACGCTTGCTGGAGGTCTGACTGATAGGGCATCGAAACGCAAGATGTTTCTCATCAGTGCTCAAAACCCAAACGGTAAACAGAAAAAAGTGACACTTCAAAATAAAGTAGGTCCCGGCGATATCATCTCGATTGAAGAGGGGTTCTTCTAATGGCTCGCGTAATAGATTCATTCGACGAGGAATATGAAGACGAGCACGACCAAGCAGACAGTCGCTCATTTAGAGACCAAATCGACTTACAACATTACCTCCGAATTCTACGCAAGTACAAATGGCCGATAACGCTATTTTCTGCTGCGGTTACTGGATTGGCAGGTTACTACGCATACACCGCAACGCCTGTTTACTCGGCAGAGTCGACGCTCCTTATTGAGCAACAGAAAACGACCGGAATAGAAGGTATACAAGAACTAATCGGTGTAAAAGCGGAAAGCGCTGATTACTACCAGACACAATACGAGTTACTAAAATCTCGTGCGCTAGCCGCGAAGGTCATAGATCGACTAGAACTTTGGGACGACCCGCTATTCTCTTCTGCAGCTAAAGAAGCGCAAATGAAGAGTGAAGTGGCTCAAAAGAACCTCATCTCGAATGCTGAGGATGGAGCCGTTTCTGATGGCGGAGTTCAGGGTTTTGTTGCCAAGATCAAAAATACCCTCGGTCTCGGGCCCAGCGAGGCAGTTGATATTGCAGACTCTGTAGAAATCGCATCAGCAGAATCGATGGATTTAAGCGGTGAACAAAGCACAGAAACAGCAGGCCAAGAAATGGCCATACCTGGCGAACTTTCCGAGCGCGATCGTCAGGAAATTATCTCTAAATTTATGCAAGGCCTGACAATCTCACCGATTCGTCGTACCAAGCTAGTTCACATTGGTTATGTCTCTACTGATCAAGCGCTTACCGCAACGGTTGCGAATACCTACGCTGAGCAGTATATCGAGAGCTACCTAGACGCCAAAATGGAAATGACGACCAAGGCGACGTCTTGGTTAACAGAGCGCTTAGCCTCACTTAAAGTGACTCTAGACGATTCGAAATCCAAACTCCTTGCATACAAGCAAGCAAATGATCTTGTAGATGTTAATGGAAGCGTCGGTAGGTTAAATGAGCAAGAACTGTTCATGCTAACAACTGAGCTGGCAGAAGCTAGAAGCCAATTGTCTTCTGCTAATGATGTTTATCGTCAAGTTCAATCGCTACGTGGTACGCCTGAATTGTTGGAAACTCTACCAGCAATGCAGCTTGATCCATTAGTGCAGCGCGTAAAAATAGAGCAGGGCCAAGCGCAGCGTCAGCTGGATGAACTGCTCAACCGATATGGTGCTAGACACCCAAAAGTTATCGATGCTAAATCTCAACTGAGTACCTTGGACAGCACGCTTGCTGGTCATTTAAGTCGCGTAGCTGCCACCATTCAATCGGACTACCAGCTAGTTCGTCAAAACGTTGCGACTATTCAAGCGAAACTAGCGCAAGGTAAACAAGAGATTCAGGCGATTGGCTCTAAGAAAATTGAGCTAGATGAAATCGAACGTGAAGTGGCAACTAACCAGGAGCTTTACGACACGTTTTTCAACCGTATGAGCGAAGCTCGTTCTGCTGATGGTTTAGAAACCGCTAATGCGCGCTTGTCTGATCCGGCAGTCATACCCAACGCGCCGTTTAAGCCTAAGAAGCAGTTAATCATAGCGATTGCAGCTTTGGCATCGCTGATGCTGTCGATGCTAATGGCATTTTTGTATGAGCAAATGGACGACACGATCAAAAGCACCAATGATGTTGAAGGTAAGTTGGGCGTTCGCTTACTAGGTATTTTCCCACTTATTAAGAGTGGCATGTTTAAGGGTACGCGCAGTTTGCCGCTCAACCCTACCGAAATTACTGATCCTAAAGGTACGTTCTCTGAATCGGTCAATACGGTGCGCACTGCGCTGTGTATGGATGACGGCGACGTTCCAAGAAAAATCATCATGGTGACATCCTCTGTGCCAGGTGAAGGTAAGTCGACGGTATCGATCAACCTTTCGTACTCGCTTGGTCAACTTGAACGAGTGTTATTGATTGATTGTGATATGCGCCGTCCGACGGTTGCTAAGGCGGCTGGGTTCGATAAAAATATTCCAGGCTTAAGTAGTTTGATTACGGGCACAGCTTCCGCTCGAGATTGTATTAAGCGAGGTGTATTTGAAAACTCTGTTGATATTCTGCCTTCCGGTCCGATCCCAGATCAACCGCTAGAGCTATTGTCGTCAAAGCGTTTTGAAAAAATTCTGGAGCAACTTGCTCAGCACTATGATCGTATTATTATCGATTGCGCCCCAACTCAGGCAGTCTCAGATGCGCTAGTACTGAGTAAGTTAAGTGACGCTGTAGTTTATGCGGTGAAATCTCACGATACCTCTATGGAACTAGTGAAGCGAGGGCTACAACGTTTAGCGCAAGTTAAAGCCAAGCTCGCTGGCATATTGATTACCCAAGTGGATATTGATCGCATTACTTCTTACGGTGGCGACTACTACTATCAGGGTTATTACGATTATTACGGTTACACTGAGAAGGGCCAGAAAACTAAACGCGGTGACAAAGTTCGTCTATCAAAAGAAGAGTTGTATCAGCTTAAGACAGATGATAGCGATGTACAGCTTGATCTAGATATGCCCTTAGCAGGGGCTGCAGCGGCTGGCGGAGTTTTTCATAATGGTGTGTTGCTTAATGACGACGATCCATATGACAACCTTACCGATCATGCAGCAGAGTTCGATTTGACGGCACAGTTAGATGAAGAGATGCAATCACCGATTGAGCGCCTGCGTCGTGATCGTAACAAGCGCAAAACCGTGGGCAATCATTCATCTAATGATGACCTTGATATTCTCTAGTCACTGATCATTAATCTGAAATAGGTCGAGCCTTACATTACGTTTGGCTCGATTCTAAGTTCCACATCAAAGCTTCTTTTGACGCACTGGCGGATATCATCCGCCAGTGCTAGTAGCTGCTCTCCAGTACCGCCCCCAAAGTTCACTAATACCAGAGCTTGTTTGTCATGTACACCCACCGAGCCTGTGCGTTTGCCACGAAAACCTAGGGTGTCGATAAGCCATCCCGCGGCGAGCTTTACTTGGCCATCAGCTTGCGGGTAGGCGACTAAGTTTGGATGTTTGGCTTTTAACGATTGATAGTGCTCTTTTTTAACAATCGGGTTTTGAAAAAAGCTGCCCACGTTGCTAAGTACCTTTGGATCCGGTAGCTTTTGGGAACGAATTTGGCAAACCAAACGACTAACCGCTTTTGCATCTACGTTGGTCAATTGTGATTCTTCGATTAATTGCTGAAGTGCCGCATATTGAGTATTAAGCGGTAATGATTTTGATAGCTTAAGCGTAATAGTCGATATCACGTATTCGCTTTTTAGTCGCTTGAACAAGCTATTGCGATATCCAAACTCACATTCCTTGTTCGTGAAGGTTCGCCATTCTCCTGAAGGTAAGTGCAGCGCGCGCAAAGATACCAAGCGTTGGTTGAGTTCGACACCGTATGCACCGATATTTTGCACTGGAGCTGCTCCTGCTGCGCCTGGGATTAAACTTAAATTCTCTAAGCCTGCATACCCTTTTTGAAGAGTATCGAGTACAAGCTCATGCCAGTTAACGCCTGCGTTCGCAGTCACAAGAACGTCATCTTTAGAGGTTGATTGGTAGTTGATATCAGCACCCACGGGATGTACAACGAGGCCTTTGATATCTTGGGTGAGGACAATGTTGCTACCACCTCCTAATACAAATAGAGGCCAGCTTTTCTTGAGGGCGTGCTCGCGGGCTTCGGCTAAGTCGTCGTCGAATTGCGCTGCGACGAAGTGTTCAGCTGTGTGTTCAAACGCCAATGTGTTTAAGCGCTTTAATGATTTATTTTTTTCAAACTGCATGGGCTCACACGGCGTTATTTGTTCGACTTCTTTTTGAGTGTATTGACGGCAATATTATCGTTTAAATTGCCGGCTAAAGTTGTACTAGCTAGATCAGCACGATCCTCTGCGGATCTCAGTACGGTTGGATACTTCGCACCCAGTGTGACAGCTCTCATGATCATCAGTATATAGTACGCCAGCCACAAACCATCGTTGTTGTAGTACTTCACCAGCACAATGGATGCGACGACAAATACACTGGATGAGATCAACATACCGTTTCGCATGGCGCGAGTGTGGGTGGTGCCGATGAAAATGCCGTCTAGTAAAAAACTCCAAACGCAAATGAGCGGCGAAAGAACAATCCACGGCAACCATTGCCGAGTGATTTCTCTCAATGGCTCTTGTGTTGTCATGGCATCGATCATGGCGCCGCCCGCTGAGGCAAACAGTGCGATGAGCGCAAGCGCAAACAAACCGGCCCAAATAGTACTGGCTTTCACAGCGCTGCTTAACGCAGTGCGATTGCGTTGGCCTAATGCGTATCCGGTCAGTGTTTCTGCGGCATGTGAAAAACCATCCAAGGCATAGGCCATAAAGTGCAGCATGTTAATAAGCAATACGTTGGCGGCTAGGATGTCATCGCCTTGCTTAGATCCCATAACAGTAAGCCAGTAAAACGAAGCGGTAAGACAGAGTGTGCGGATAAATAAATCGCCGCTTATTTGCAAAAACTCCATGAAGCGTTTGGGGTCCGCTATCCAGCTTTTTATAGGGTTGCCTGTAGCTGCGTTGTTGCGACGTAAGGCCGATAAGGTTCCGCTCATAACTAGTGCCGCGGCTAGTGCTAGATATTCACTTATGACGGTGGCTGTAGCAATGCCTTTAATGCCCCAGTCGGTGTAGTTAAAAAACACCAGATTGAGCACGATATTGGTGATGTTTAATATGAGCTGAAGGCTGAATATCGCGCGCATGCGTTGCTGACCGATCAAGATGCCCGATAAGGCATACGTCATCAAGGTGGCAGGTGCGGACCAAATGCGAATACGATAGTACTCGGCGACTAAGGCATGGACGCGCTCAGAGCTCTCCATAAGCGCTAAGCCAAGCCAAAGGAGGTATTCGCTCAGCAGGATGAGGCAAAGTCCTAATATTAGCGCTAATAGCAGCGCACGCAATCCAGTACGATCAGCCTGTAGTGGCTTGGCTGCGCCATGCGCTTGCGCCACTAGGCCGCCTGTGGCCATGCGTAAGAATCCAAATACCCACAATATGGAGCTGAACATCACGGCACCGATGCCAGCAGCTGAGACGAAGGCAGGGGAGTCCATACGGCCCATCACGGCAGTATCCACGATGCCCACCAATGGCACAGTGCTGTTAGACAAGATTATGGGTATGGCCAACCACAAGACACGCTTGTGCCATCCGGCAGTATTGCTGGGCAGATTAGGCGGGGATGACGTGCTCAAATGTTATCTGCGGTAAAGCGGGCTCACCGTGATGATAGGCTTTTTATTGTGGGGTGTTGGTGGAAAGGTTGAAGGGCAGAGCAGCTTGTCATCCCCGCCTACGCGGGAATGACACCTTCAGAGGGCTGGCAGCGCTAGAATGAGAGCCAGACCTCTAGCGTCGCCATTAGTTGCGACGACGATCCTGCTGAGGTCGACCGATGCAATCGTACTTAAAACCCGCCTCACGCATAACAGTCGGATCGTACAAGTTTCGGCCGTCAATAATAACTGCGTTGTTTAGGCTCTTTTTCAACGCGGATAAATCAACGCTGCGGAATTCACTCCATTCAGTACAGATAAGTAAAGCATCCGCACCCATAACACTATCTTGCGCAGTACCGACTAATTCAAGACGCTTTTCGTCAGGATAAAAGTGGCGCATCTCGGACATTGCAACGGGGTCGTAGGCGCGTACTGTGCCGCCAGCTTCGAAGATAGCTTCGATAAGCACACGGCTTGCAGCTTCACGTAGATCATCTGTGTTGGGTTTGAATGATAAGCCCCAAACAGCAAAGCACTTGCCTTTGATATCGTTATCAAAATGACGCATTAGCTTTTCGAAAAGCACGTGCTTTTGGCGATCATTTACCGCGTCAACCGAGGCAAGCAACTCAGCGTTGTAATCAACACTGCGTGCTGTAGCTACTAGTGCTTTTACGTCTTTAGGGAAGCATGAACCGCCATAACCGCAACCAGGGTAAATAAAATGGTAGCCGATACGCGGGTCAGAGCCGATACCAATACGAACATCCTCTATATCAGCACCAACACGATCAGCGATGTTAGAGAGCTCATTCATGAAACTGATTTTTGTTGCCAGTAAGGAATTAGCCGCATACTTTGTTAGTTCAGAAGAACGACGGTTCATAAAAATGATTTTGTCGTGGTTTCTGCAGAAAGGGCCATAGAGTTCGCGCATCACTTCGATAGCGTGCTGATCATCTGTTCCTATAACGATGCGATCCGGCTTCATGAAGTCGTCGATCGCCGCACCTTCTTTTAAAAATTCAGGATTAGAGATAACAGCGTAGTCGTGATTTAGGTTGCGCTTTTTAAGTTCAGCAGCCATCACATCTTCAACCATGTCACCCGTGCCAACTGGTACCGTTGATTTGTTAACAACGATCTTGTTTTCAGTCATGCGTTCTGAAATAGTTTTTGCCACGGCAGCAACATACTGCATGTCCGCAGAACCATCTTCACCTGGTGGTGTGCCAACGGCGATGAATTGTACTTCGCTGTGGGCCACAGCTACGTCCATGTCTGTAGTGAAATCTAACCGTTTAGCTTCTACGTTGCGTTTAATGACATCGTCTAGACCAGGTTCAAAGATTGGGACAATGCCCTTTTTAAGGTTGGCTACTTTCTTGGTGTCTACATCGACGCACATGACGTCGTTACCAACATCTGCTAAGAGTGAGCCAGTTACCAAGCCAACATAGCCTGATCCGTATATGGTTACTTTCATTTGGGGGTCTCTGATGGCGAGTAATAAAACGTTGAACTAGGTAGCTCAACAACAAATTTTACCCGACAACCTATTGTTTTCTATTGAATTTTGTTAACAATACCGATGAAAAACTTGCCAAACTCGTGCCGAAACAGCTGTCTTTCGAATAAATCATCGGATGAGGTAGGCGTTGTACGCCGTAGCGGTAAATTATAGTGCTAATGAAGGGATGTGTTGTGTTGCTATTAACACTACAGAGCCTGTGAATTGTTATATAAGGTGAGATGTGGCTCAGTGCACTTTTTTTGGGCGTCCTCATCGGCCCATAGGGCCGCCGTTAGTCGCTAGTTTATTTAGAGAGTTTCGTATTGTTGTGACTAGCACCGAGCCATTTGTTGCTTCAACTCTTCGCAGCGTTTCATGTATTGTCGAGTGCTCAATGGCATCGGTACGCGAGCTCTAGCCACCCAATTAATCAAATTTCTACCCACTACGAGTGTTTGACGTGCGTGTTCAATGGCAAATGCGCATTCTGGCGTGCAATCGGCCTCAGCCACCATTTGAAACTGGCCGAGCTGCTCACCGGCTGCAATGAACTTAGGCCAAATATCAAAAATGTCCCGATCTGATTTCATGGTTTCACATTCATGGCGCGCAGCGTCCGCATAGGCATTGACCAAATCATCGATGCCGTCAAATTCGGAGCGCCCGCCAAACGTATCGGTCATAACCTTGGCCAGTAGATCAATATTACCCATGGTTTGCGATACCTTGATAAAGCGAGATTCATAGTAGGCATTGATCGGGATCGTAAACGCTCTAAACGGTTCACCCCAAAGTTCGTCTATACCTTCTTCACCACTGTGATGCTTAACCTGTTTCCCCAGTTCTAGTGCTTCTTTGAAGTACCTGCCACAATCTTTCATCAGTTCGTTTTGCCGGCTGATTTTTACGCCCTTTTCTTCTAGCTCTACAATGGCCGTGAATATATCAGTAGCGCGATTGAACAAAGCGCCAGCCAGCATTGCAGCGTTTACGCGCTTTAGTGCAGGGTCAGTAGCGGCTTCATAGGCGCTACGAGCTTCGTCGAGGCGGTGACCAGGCGTGTTGATGCCAGGCTCTGTGTGGTGGAATGTTCGGCGGGTAAGGTGGTCAATTAACGATTTACGTGAAGCGAGCGATTCTTCCAGCGGCTGGTAATAACGCACCCAATAGCCGTCGTAGAAAATGAACTCTTTGCCATCGATTTCCTTACGCGTGCCGTTGCCGATAGTGGCGACGGCTGGCTGAGGTTTAACGCTGACAGTTCTAGCTGTTGCTATGGCCATGTATAGGGCCGGTTGCTGTTGACGGCCGAAATTATAACTATCTGACAAGAAATGTCCTGCGTATGTGTCGATGATTCGGGCAGTTTGTAATGGATTGGGCGAAATAACCAGAGAAGTACCATTGATAAGATGTTTTATACCATTGATATTAAAAAGAAAACTCGATAATTATTTAATGATGAAATATGGTCATTGCTAATAGCTATTGTTGTCATAGTAGTCACAATTGGTCGTATTTAGAGGGGCAAAGCTCAGGGTTTAGCGATTTGCTATCAATATCGCACGACGTGGCCTCGGCAATCCTTCTATGGTGAGTAGCTTATTGTCTGGATCTAGGGCGTTGCTCAGTGAGTGATAGGGCATCCACTCAGTCGTTCGCTGTTCAAATGGCGAGGTCACATCTACCGAGATGCAGCGGATATCCTTAAAAGAGGCTTCCTCCATCCAGCGCGCCACTCTAAGCACGCTTGGCAGTTGATACAGGTTACGCATATTGGCGTAGCGATCCTCTATTTCAATTTCGGAGTCCTCTTCGCCGGGTGCTATCAATGTTTCGAGAATGAGCTCACCGCCGGGCTTTAAGGCATCTCGTAGACTTTGTAAGTGTTCGGAGGGCTCGCGACGGTGATAGAGCACACCCATGGAAAAAACACTATCAAATGCTTGAGTTACCGGAAATTGCTCGAAGGTTAGAGGCAACATCATGACGCTTGGGGTGGTTGCGTAGCGTTGTATGGCCTTGAATTGGCAATTAAACAGCGGGCTAGGCTCTACACCTAAGGCAAGCTTTGCCCCCGCCTCATGCATACGCCAAAGGTGATAGCCGTTGCCGCAGCCTACGTCTAGCACATCTCGTCCCTCTAGAGGAGTGATGTGCTCAGCCAATCGATTCCACTTCCAGCTAGAGCGCCACTCCGTATCGATAGTGATTGGCCCGAGTTTGAAAGGGCCTTTGCGCCAAGGCATGAGTTCTTTAAGTGCTGATTCAAGTTGTGATGCGTTTTCGTTGCTGATGTTAGGTAGGTCAATAAACCAATGATCTTCATCATTACGGGCAGCTTGAGTGTTGAGCTTGGGTAACGCGTTTACCGCATCACGCCATCTAGGGTAGAAGCCATGCTCTATTTCATGTTCGTTAAGCAAGGCCGTTATCGCCGAAACATGCTCAGCCATGGGCGTGCCGTTAAAACCATCTATAAGCTGAGCTTCAGATACGATGTCAATTAACTTGTACTTGATTGTTTCGTCGTTCATTAGCTTCGCAGCGCAATTATTGATACAAAATTAAAACACTGAAACCAAACGGTGCTGGTACTGAATCCGGCCGTTTTCATTCGCTGTTGGTGTTCGCTGATGGTATCGGGGATCAGCACATTCTCAAGCGCAGTACGCTTCTGGCTGATTTCCAGTTCGCTATAACCATTTAGCCCTTTAAAGTTGTAGTACATGTCGGTATGCAATTTTTCTAATCGCGGATCATCAAAACACACTTTTTCAGACAAAATCATGACCCCGCCAGGTACGAGAGCCTCGGCTGCTTTATTCATCATCTCCATTCGTTGTTCTGGTGGGATAAATTGCAGCGTAAAATTTAATGCAATAACAGATGCATTGCTCAGAGGCGTACTACTGATATCACCAAGCTCTAAAGCAATGGGCACACGTTTGTCAGCTGAAGAATCAATAATAGATTGGCAACGTTCTAGCATAGCGGCGGAATTGTCTATCCCTGCGATAACAATGCCTTCAGGGATTGGCGAAGTTTGTGTTAGGCCATTACGCATTGCCAAGCTGGTAGCCCCGAGTGAGCAGCCTAAATCATAGAGCGTCGTGTTGGCCTGCGCATATTTCGCCGCAAGCAGCCCAGATTGCGCAATAATACTTTGGTAACCAGGAATGGATCGTTGCAGCATGTCGGGGAACACGTCAACCACGCCTTGATCGAAACGGAACTCATTGATATTGCCCAGAGGCTCAGCAAATAGCTTGTCTTGTTGTTGACTCATTAAAATCGTGTGCTCGAACAGATGCCCGCAAGTGTAAGGTGCTAGGATAGCGTGTTCAACAACGTACTGCCCAAAATTGCCAGATTATCCTAGCGCTAACCCACACGCTAAAAACCATATGGCCCTTCAATACAAACCTGAAACCGCTATACGTCGCTTATCCAAAGCGGACCCTGTTATGGCGGCGTTGATGAAAAAGGCAGGCCCATTTGATATCGCAACTGAATTTGATCTAACTCCATTTGAAGCCTTAGTTAGGGCCATCGTCTATCAACAGTTGGCAGGTTCTGCGGCAGCTGCCATTCATGGGCGATTAAATGCGTTATTTGATGGCGAGATAACAGCAGAAGCCTTGCTTAAACGGCGTAAGTCAACATTGCGCAAAGTAGGCCTGTCAGAAGCCAAGGCCTTAGCGGTTCATGACTTAGCTAACAAAAGAATCGACGGCATCGTGCCTGACCTTAAAACGCTGCAGCAGCTAAGCAATGAAGAAATCATCGAGCGACTCACCGCAGTAAGAGGTGTGGGCCGTTGGACAGTTGAGATGATGCTTATATTTCGCTTGGGGCGTGCTGATGTGCTGCCTTTAAATGATTTAGGTATTCGTAAAGGTTATCAATTTGCCTATGGGCAGGATGCTCTTCCTACGCCAAAGGCCTTAGCTAAAGTAGGTGAGCAGTGGTCGCCGTATCGAACGGTTGCCAGCTGGTATCTGTGGCGAGCGTGTCATAGTCCTGAGTGGTTCGACAAATGATCGCAGATATTCGTCGCAGCGTTTTCCTTGCTGGAGCGCGAGATACCATCCCAATGATCGTTGGTGCCATTCCATTCGGAATTCTGTTTGGCACACTCGGTATATCGGCAGGTTTGTCATGGTGGGCCGTCATGGCTATGAGCTTGTTTGTTTATGCAGGCTCTTCGCAATTTGTGGCTGCATCCTTAGTATCTCAAGGTGTGAGCGGAATTGTTATTGTTGTTACTACATTTGTTGTGAATCTTCGTCATGGCTTGTACGCAGCATCCGTAGGGCGCTACTTATCAGGATTACCACGGCGTTGGTTATTGCCGATGGGCTTTGCTTTGACTGACGAAACCTATGCGATTGCCATCAAGCGTTTCGAAACCGATGGTGATGTAGATGGGCGTCGCTGGTATTACGCTGGGTCTGCCTGCCTAATGTACGGTAATTGGCAGGTGTGCACAGTACTGGGTATCTTGTTTGGGCAACGCTTGGCAAGCTTCGGAGATTTAGGCTTAGAGTTTGCGATGGTCGTGACCTTCATTGGCATTGTCGTACCCTTGATACGCAGCTATCCGATGTTGATATGCGCTGTGGTTGCCAGCGGCGTCTCAGTAGTACTTAATTTTTTACCGCATAAACTAGGCTTGTTTGCGGGGTCTATAGCGGGCATTTCAGTTGGTTTTCTGCTCCATCAATGGCGCTTAATACAAGCATCTTCACAACCAAAACAGGGCTTACGTGATGAGTGACATAGAGCAGATATTACTCATCGTTGGCATGATGGTCGTCACCTTTGGCGTGCGTTATCCGATCTTGTCCCTTAGCGGCCGAGTCGAACTACCCGAATGGTTACAAACGGCATTAAGTTTTGTACCCGTTGCAGTATTGTCGGCGCTATCTGCGCCGATATTGTTGATGCCTGAAGGGCAGCTTACGATCGCTTTTAGTAACGAGTACTTAATGGCCGGGCTATTTTCGATTGCAATAGCGGCGCTTTCCCGTCATTTGCTACTGACTATCGCCAGCGGTATGGCGGTGTTTCTTTGTTTACGATTTTTGTTTTAGGGTTAAACCGGAGTCGGCGGCCTGCAAGGTAGCATTGCCGTTGAGCAGTGCCGTAAAATCCTCAAGTAACAATGGCGCACGCCAACCTGCTAGTGCATCTTTGGGTGACTCGGTGACGCTTTGCTCGAGCAGTTTTTGTGGAGCGAGGATACTGGTCGCGATATTTAGCTCATGCGCTTTATGATGTGCCCAAGCATTGAGTAACTGAACTTGCGCTTGGCTTGCGGCACTGAGTTTTTTCTTCTTCTTTGATTCGGGTAGTGGTATCGGCGCAGTATCTTTAGCGTCACTCACGATTTGCAAAATCTCTTTGCCGTAACGATCCTGTGTTTTACGCTCTAGGGTGCGGATGTGAGAGAGCTCGTCTTCGTTTGCGGGCTTTTGTTGAGCGAGTGTGCAAATGGCATCATCCTTTATTATCCAATTGCGCGGTAAGTCTTTTTCACGGGCTTTGATTTCTCGCCACTTTGCTAGAGCTTGAATGATGGCTAGTGTTCCACCCTTATACCGCTGAATTTGTTTGACCCGTAGCCATCGATCCCCGGCATTTTGTTGATATTTTTTAGGATCGGATTGTTGTGCAAACTCTGGAGCAAGCCATTCGAGGCGATTGAGATCTTGTAGCTGACTAGACATCAACTTATATAGTTGCTCAAGATAAATAACGTCATCAAGCGCATAGCTGAGTTGCTTATCTGATAGTGGGCGTTGAGTCCAATCGGCGCGGGTTTGCGATTTATCCAGTTCCAGTTTAAGGATTTCTTTTACTAGGTTGCCATAACCTATCTGGTCGTTATAGCCGAGCAGCGGGGCAGCGATTTGCGTATCAAAAAGTGGCGTGGGTAATCGCTTAAATAGATAGTAAAAGATTTCGAGATCTTGCGACGCGGCATGAAACACCTTGGTAATAGCAGGATTGTCCATAACGCTGAGTAACGGGTTTAAATCTTTGATCGCAATCGCATCCACGCATGCCAGGTGTTCTTCACATTTGATCTGTATCAGGCACAGTTGCGGCCAGTAGGTTCGCTCTCGCAGAAACTCAGTATCAATAATGATGTGTTGGCGGGTACTGATGGCATCGCAAAATACTTGCAGTGCTTCAGGCGTTTTTATGTACTGGTGTTCAGGCAAGGCCACGATAGTCATTTAGCGTTTGTAATAGGGGGGTATATAACAATAGGGCAGTGTATACCCATCTCTGTCAATGTGAAACAGCATTGAGTGTTAGCTTAAAAAGAAAACGAATAAAATAGATCGACTGCATCTTCAATGCCGCGGGCGGCTTCTAAATAGAGTTTCTTGGTAATGTCGTAGCGTAGATACAGTGTACGGCCGGGTTCAAACACGTTTTGGCCGTAGCGCAGTAATAATCTGTCGTTTAACCTGCCGCTCACGATAAGTTCTGTATCATCTCCTTTTCCGCGCGCATCAAGTTCGAATTCCTTTATGCCTAAACCGTCGGCAATCGATTTGCCCACTTTGTTTCCACCCTTTAAGGTCAGCGCCAAAGCAGCGGATGCCAACAAGGATGATTCTTGATCGCTAGCTTCAGCGATATCCCGTCCCAATACAATATAAGACAAGATCGCTTCTTGGGATTTGTCTGCTGGGTCAGTGAATAGGGTGACCTCTGGATCAGAGAGTTTTCCAGCTAGATGTAAGCCAGCCTTACGCTCATTATCTTCGCCCTCGATTTCCCTCACGGCATTCATATCCAGACTTGTTTGATCAATGGGGCCGACAAACAGAATCTGCCCATCTTCAATGGTTAAATTTTGCCCGTAACTTTTGTATACACCTCTAACGATACGGAGCTCCCCACCTAACTGCACGGGGTTGGGCGTATTAATCCGGATCGTCATGTCGCCGGCGAGTGATGCGTCGAGACCGTATCCGCTTAATTGCACATCGTCACCAAGGCTCACATCAATCTTGATGCGCGCAACAATGTTGTTATCTTCGAGCTCTTGCTTGCGCGCTGCATCCTTAACTTGATCCTCAATAATGATGATGTCGGGGGATAGGGTTGTAGCGCCCTTGGGTATCTCTTTGATGTTGATGCGGGCACTGGGTACGGTAACTTTACCCGTAATGTCAACAGTGCCTGGGCGAAGAGAAATCGTGATGTCGGGGTTTACTGAGGATTCAGTAATTGGATTTTGGATAACCGATAAATTTTTGCCGGTAATGTTGAGAACCCCTGACCACTCAGCAAGTTCTCGCCAATTTGCGTTGCCTTCTACATCAAGTATACCTTCACCACTTTCAAGCTCACCAAATATAAATGCGCGTGAGCCTTTAATCCGTGTGGTTATATCGCCGCCAGTGATGGACAGCGGTAAAATTTCGGCAGCCAATTGCAAGTTGTTTAAATGAACATTTCCGTCAAATTTCGGGTCACTTAAACTTCCACTGATTTCGCCATCGGCTTTAATCACACCTTCGATAGTTTGGAACTCTGGTAAGAACGCTTTAACGATACTTACCGATAGGCCGTCTAGGCTAACCCTACCTGAAATGTCTTTTGTCTCAGAGCTTGGGTTCATATTGAACAAGATGTTAGCGTTGCCCATCGTGCTCGAGTCAACGGTGAGCGAAGCATCAATGTTTTCGGCAGTGGCTTCAGTTTTTACCCCAAAGGATTTGTATTCAAATTCGGCGCGCCGGCCATTCGCATCCGTCACTCTAATCGTGCCGTTTTCGATTTTGGCATCCAGCACAGCTGAGTATCCACCGGGGTATTCGCTACCCCAATAGAGTGTTGTATCAGCGGTAAACACGCCTTTGAGTTTTGATACTGCTGGCAAAAACAAGTTGAGCTGTTCTAGCTTGTAGTTATTCACCACCACGTTTGCGTTACCTGATTCGGTTGATTTAACGGGATTTTCCAAACACACAGAAGCATCTACACTAATCCAGCAGTGGGGATCTACAGTAAATAGTGCCTGCTGCTGTTGCCAGCTCATCGCAAGTGGTTTTTGTAAGTGAAGGTTATGTCCTGGTAATTCGATCTTGGTTTTATCGAGCGAACCACTCCAGTCGAAATTGTCTTTCAGGCTTCCACTTGCTAACAAGTCAAGGCTAGTTTTGGATGGCCCATCAAAAAAGGTACTAAGCGTATGGGCTGCACGAGTGCCTTTGAGTTTAAGGGCAATGTTGCTTAATTGATTGGTGCCTTGGTTTAAGTTATCGGCTGTTATGGATAATGAGCTTGTTTTTTCTCCAGCTGATACAACATTGGCGTTTATCTTCAAGCCACGTAGTAGTAAATCATTGAGTTTTATGACCGCTGCGTTGGCATCAAGAGTGATGTCCGGTGCTTCGAGAGCACCGCTCACTTTGCCATTAGCCTTAAAACCCCCTGCAAGCCCCGGTAAAAAGTTTTGTAATTGTGGCAAGTTTGCATCGATAACCATGTTCCATTGTTGATCGATACTTCCTGTTGTTTCTAAATGGTTACCATCGTTGTCCAGCGTAAATTGCTCAACTGAAAGAACATTATCTAGGCTCTTGTTTAGTTTTGAGCTAACAGTAAAGGGTAGGCCACGTAGTTCGCCGTCAAGATCTCCTCGCGTTAAGTCTATCGACCACCGTTGGTTGACGATCTCACCTGATGCAACGAAATTACCATTTAGATTGCCGGGTATTTCAGATTGATAAACGCCAGGGTTAATATCTGCAAATTCCAAATTGGCTACCCATGTGAGCGTCTCACCTAACAGCAAGCCACCTTTACCTGTCACAGTGCCGTCGAGGGTGTTGAGTGCAATTTTAGGAAGCAGTACTTTTTCCGGATTAGCAAAACCTCTTATCGAGACACTACTTTTTGGAATAGCCTCTCCTTCGATGTCCCCGCTTAACGCTATCTCGTAATCCTCAAGGTTGCCCTCGATAGCAAGATCGATGTTGCTTAGCTTTGCCAGATCCTCCGTATCTACCGGCCAGCCAGCATTAGCTACTTTTAGCCGCAGCTGCGCCGGTAGAGCTTTATCTAAGGGGGCAACGATGCCATTTAGGCTTGCCTGCACTGGGCTTTGGATAGTCGAATTGATATGCAGTTTTTCTAGGCTATTAGAGAGCGTGGTACGCGCCCTTAGCTCTATGTTTTCTGCAATTTCCGATACGACGGTTGTGATATCTAAGCTAAGCGGATAACCGGCACTTAATTCAATATCGCCATTAAGGGTGGTGGTGATATTTTGATAGCGCGCTTGTAAATGATGAATAGTGACCATGTCATCCTGCGCCGTCATAGCCAGCCGAATGTTCTCCACAATTTGTATCGGGGCGTTGTCGCCCGGAGGCTTGATACGCAACTGCTTTATTAGTACCGTTTCTGCATTAAACGATAAGGGTAGATTTATCTCGGGTAGGGTGATGTTTTCACGTGGGCCATTTTCAACAGGTTCATTTGCTGCAAATAGCTCAACGTCTACTTGATCGATAATTGCTTGTTCTATTTTGAGCTTACGTCCAAATAGTTCGCTACTCCACCGGGATTTAATACCGCTAGCTTGCAACGTTAGTTGTTCATTCTCATAAACGAGGGAGGATGTTTTAATGCCGTCTAACAAGTTTCCTTCGACGTTTACTAAGGTGAGCCCAGGTATGCGTTGGTTTAATTGATCGCTGGTGAGTTTGAAGCCACTCTCCGTACCAATGAGTGCATAGGTCAGCATAATAGTAAGCGCCATTAAGCACAGCACGAACACCAAGAAGTACCACGACCATTTGAGGAGGCTGCGGATCACAAGTCAGGCCCTAATGAGATATGGAGCCTTGGAGAATCGAAATTCTCATCGTCAACCGGCATTGCAACATCGAGCCGGAACGGCCCAACAGGCGATTGCCAGCGTATACCCACGCCTGCGCCGGTTCGGTATCTCTCGCTAAAACTGTCAAATGCACGGCCCGTATCCGCGAAAGCTGCGACGCTCCAAGCATCATTTAGTCGGTAATTGTATTCCAAGCTAACCACTTCTAAATAGCGACCACCGACTGCTTCTTCTACACCATCGGCATTTGTTTCGATCGGAGAGATATCTTTAAACGCATAACCTCTAATACTGCTGTCGCCACCTGCAAAAAAGCGTTGTGAAGCCGGTATGCGATCATAGTCGCCATCATCCGTCGCGTTCGCGCCGTACTGAAGGGATAAAATTAGCGTATTTTTTTCAACCACTTCCCTTATGTATTTTAAATTAAACGTAGCTTTAAAGAAATTGATGGTGGAAAAGAATTCGTTCGAACCGTACATCAGTTGCAGGTTGGTACTGTGACCTCTAGTGGTAAACGGCCGACCTTCGCTGCGCACGCGAGAGTATCGAATACCGGGCAATAACAAGTCAGTATCGAAATCGGCTTCTCCGTCTACAGTTGAGCGCTCACGTTCCCAACGTATAAACACGGACTCTTGCCAGTCACTGCGAAATTTTCTAACACGCTGAAATTGCCATGAATTGAGTAAGCTCTCAACTTTCGTTTTTTCGTCCTCGTTATTTTGCAACCCAAAATCGATTGACCAATAATTATCAAGCGGATTGTTTTTACGCGGGATGCGATAAGAGAAGCTGATACTTTGCTTAGGTTTCGAAAACCGAAAATCGATTTCAGCCGAGTGGCCAAATCGATTAATACGTGGTTTCTCCCAAGTAAACTTGGTACGAAAACCAGTGTCGGTTTGGAAACCGATGCCGATGCCCACATGGTTATTGTCCCTGGGTGTTAAGGCGACTTGCACTGGTACAGTCGCGCCGTACTTATCATCGCGCTGCGGTATAACGCGGACGCTGGCAAAGTACCCACTGCTTTGTAAGTTTTTTGTAAACGTTGCCAATTGGCTAGATTCAAAAGGCTCGCCTTCGCGAAACACCAGCCACCGGTTCAGGAATGCTTCGCTAAAAATATCTTGTTTAAAGGTAATAGGGCCAAACACGTATCGTGGGCCGCTCTGAGCGTCAAGCGTGATATCTGCGCTAAGTTCATCGCGGCTAATCTTCACGCTGCTTTCATTAAATTTGAAATCGAAATAGCCACGATCCTGTGCGGCATCGATCAATATATTTTTAGCTGCCTCGTAATCGCCAGAGTTAAACACCGCATTTCGCCGCAACGGTAGCTTACCCAAAACGGGCATGTAATCAGGATCTTCTCGAGCTGGCCCTCTAATTAGTGGCAGTACAATGCGTACTCTCACTGGGTCATTGAGCTTGATGTCCAGGGTGATTCGTTGGCCAGCATCGTCCAGCGAGTAACGAGTGTCAATTTTGCTCGAAAAATAACCGACCGCTCCCAAAGCGTTCTTTGCTTGGTTGCTAATCGATTGGGCGACGCGTGCGGAAAGATCCTCGGGAAAGTCAGGGATATTGCCTATAGTTAATCGTATGTTTTCGGCAATCTCAGCATCCACGCCGTTGATGGTTAGTTCAGCGCCACTAGTCGGATAGGGCAGCAATAGCAAAACACCGACAATGGCGTGCCAGATCGTCGTTTTTTTGGTGCTGAGGATGACCCTGAGCTTGTTTGCTGTTGGAACGTTACAGTACATAACCTGTGACTGGAAGAGGAGCCACCCAATGTGGATCTTTAGTTGCATGCAATAGGTGTACGAGAATAGCAATTACGGGTAACTGCGGACCGTCACGCATTGTGACGTGTTAACGATTTTTGGCAATCAGATGAATCAGGGCTGCATAGGCGTCGTTGAACCTTTTCTGAGGTGAGCTCTCCAAGCATCCATTAAACGGGGAATAATCAATTGACTACACCATTTAGAGGCATTTTGGCCGGCTTAGTTCTGCTAATAGGCGTAGTAGCGCCTGCATTGGCGGATGGGCCTTTCAACGATCTGGTCAGCATGAGCGGTGAAGAGATGGACGGATTGCCACAAGCCAATGACGGCAAATGGACTCTCGTCATGTTTTGGGTTAATGACTGCCATGCCTGTGAAGCTCAAAAGCCCGATATTTCGGCATTCAGTGACAAGCATAAAGACGGCGATATCTCTGTTGTGGGCATTAATATGGATGGTCGTAGCAACCTAGTTGAAGTTCGAGAGCACGAAAAAGCCAGTAACGCGACGTTTGATAGTTATGTTGGTGAACTTGTTTTGATTGCTTCCAACATAAAGTTATTAACTGACGAGGATTTCCGTGGTACGCCAACGTACATGTTGCTTGACCCAGAAAATAACGTTATCGCCTACAACCCAGGTATGTTGATTATGAGCGATTTGGATTCTTTCGTTGCTCGAAACGTATACGGTCAATAAGCTCTATTCGCTAGCGTTTCCAGTGCTGCAACTGTCCGGATAGGTTGCAGCCCATTCTGTAAAGCCGCCATCTAGGCTATACACATCATCAAATCCACGATCGGCCAGAAATACACTGGCCGGTTGGCTTGAATGGCCGTGATAGCACACGACAATTAATGGCTGGTCCAAATCACTGTTATCGATAAAATCCTGTGTATTGGTATTGTCCAAATGTTGGGCATTGATCATGTGCCCGGAATTGAAGCTTGCTTCATCGCGGATATCGGCAATAGTCACTGGGCCCTTTTCGATCAGGGCGTGGGCATCAGCAACAGAAATTCGGGTGAAATCAGCCATGGTTAGTTAGTCTCGGTACAATTGCGCCATTCTAGCAAGACTTGCCTTATGAATATTCCCGCTCTGTTACTCGCACCAACATTTATTACCGATCCTCGTCCAACTGGGCTGATTAAAGCTGCCGATCACGATTTTTTGGTTGAGGAGATATTGGGTATAGAGCCCGATAACGAGGGTGAGCATTTGATGCTGCGGATACGAAAGCGTCAGCTCAATACTGAAGATGTGGCTAACGAGCTTAGGCGGCATTTCAAATCGGCGGATATGGATGTTAGCTACTCTGGCCTAAAGGATAAGAACGCTGTTACTGAGCAATGGTTCAGTATACGCACCCCGAATGACGCAGCACCGTTACCGCTAGCTGTAGGTAGTTTGACCGAGATGCCTGAGGGTAGCTGGGGTGTGGTTGAATCACATAGGCACACACGCAAGCTTCGTCGTGGTGCACATCAACGCAACCGATTTCGGGTACGGTTGAGTGAGCTACAAAGTGTGGATACTGACTCGCCTGCAGAGCAGGTTGCGGCCCGGGTGCACACGTTAAGCAAAGAAGGTTTTCCGAATTACTTTGGGCTGCAACGCTTTGGTAGAGGCGGTGCAAACTTACAAAAAGCGCAACAACATTTTCAAAATCCCCGACGTAAAATAACTCGAACCCAGAAAGGATTCTGTTTATCTGCTGCGCGTAGTGCTTTATTTAATTTAGTCTGCGCACAGCGGATTGAAGAGCGAACCTACAATACGCCGCAGACAGGTGAAGCAATGGTGATGCAAGGTAGTAAAAGCTATTTTGTTAATGACGGCAGCGTTGATGTGATCACTCGTTGTGAAGCGCTAGACATACACCCAAGCGGTCCGTTGTGGGGTAGGGGGCAATCGTTATGCGAAGAGCCTTATGCCACGCGCGAAACAGCTTGGTTGGCTGAGTGGAACAATTTCATGCAAGGCTTGGAGCAAGCGGGTTTAAAGCAAGAGCGTCGAGCTTTGCGAGCGGTAGCACATGAGTTACGCTGTGAGATAGAAGATGATAATACGGTGCTACTTAGCTTTGAGCTAGATAAGAGCGTTTATGCCACTACTCTTGTGCAAGAGTTGGTAGACGCAACACAACCCAAACAAGAGGCGTTCAACGATGGATGAGCAAAAGGTCACAGCACATGATGCGGATGAAGACACGCGTAACGACAGTATTTTAATTTATGTGAATGGTGAAGTCGTGCCAAAGCATGAAGCAAAGGTGTCGGTATACGATTCTGGTTTTATGCTGGGTGATGGCATGTGGGAAGGCATGCGTTTGTATAATGGTAAATGGGCGTTTTTTGATGAGCATATGGATCGCTTGTTTGGCGCCTGTAAATCAGTGGGTATTGATATTGGTCTCGATAAGCAAGGTGTTGCTGAGGCGTTAGCAAAAACAGCCAAAGCGAACAACATGACACACGATGTGCACTGCCGATTGATGGTGACACGTGGCGTGAAAGTCAAACCGTTTCAGCACCCAAGCCTATCGCGTAGCGGCCCCACCGTTGTCATCATCATGGAGCATTCCAAACCAACAACAGCATTGTTGGATAAAGGTATTTCTCTTGCTACTGTGCCCCAGGTACGCGGTATGCCGATGGCGCAGGATGCAAAATACAACTCTCATTCGAAGCTCAACTGCGTCATAGCCTGCCTGCAAGCTGAATACGCGGGAGCCGATGAAGGGCTAATGCTTGATCCAGCTGGCTTTGTCAGCACCACCAATTCGTGCAATTTTTTTATTGTGCGTAAAGAAGAGGTTTGGACTTCCACGGGTGACTACTGCATGAATGGCGTTACTCGACAAAAAATTATCGATATTTGTCATGCTAATGGCATCGTGGTTAAAGAACGTAATTATTCGCTGTTTGATACCTACAGTGCAGATGAGGCATTTTTAACGGGCACCTTTGGCGCGCAAACGCCGGTAAGCACAATTGACAAGATTAAAATTGGCGAGCACAAAGGTGCCGGACCAATGACGTTAAAACTGCGAGCCCTGTATCAAGAGTTAGTGCAACAAAATACAGGCTAGTGGCTCTGTTATTTCTCGTTTAGACGTGGCATTAACATCACCAGGTTGCACGGGCGAGTGCGGTTGTCCAGCTGAGCAGAAATCAGCTCTTGCCACGCTAGGTCGCAGGCACCTGAAGAGCCAGGTAATACAAACACGTAGGTTGAGTTAGCAACACCTGCTAAGGCTCGTGATTGCAAGGTAGATGATTTGATCTGTTGATACGACAAGGATCTAAACATTTCACCAAACCCATCGATTTCTTTGATCAATAGAGGCTTGATGGCCTCCGGTGTGCCATCTCGACCAGTAACGCCAGTGCCACCAGTGGTCAGAACAACATCTACCGAAGGATCAGCTATCCATTGGGAGGCTATGGCGCGAATGGCGAACATATCATCCCGGCAGATTTGTTTATCCACATTTACGTGGCCGGCCTCAGTGAGCGCGTCTACCAGCTTCTTGCCGGAGATATCCTCGGCTTCACCGCGTGTGTCAGATACGGTGAGTACCGCAATATTTAGAGATTTAAATTGGGCGTCAGACATAATCAGGCACAGGTATTAATTGCAATAAACCCAACCATACCACCGATTCAGCCATAGTCACGCTGGCTGGCTCTGGTAGAATCTCGCCATGGGCGAACGACTACAAAAAATACTGGCCAACACCGGCTTAGGGTCTCGACGAGAGCTGGAAAGCTGGATCGCCGATGGCCAAGTCAAGCTAAACGGGCAATTGGCCAAGCTAGGTGACCGAGCCACGGTGGACGACGATCTTGCCGTGAAGGGCCGCTTTTATCGTGTCGTCGCTGACGATAAGCAGCACCGTCAGGTTTTGGCTTATCACAAGCCGCTAGGCGAAATCACCACACGTGATGACCCCGAAGGGCGTCGTACTGTATTCGATCGCATGCCCAATCTACATCAGGGGCGTTGGGTTTCTGTCGGGCGTCTCGATATCAACACTTTGGGTTTATTGCTAATGACCAACGATGGTCAGCTGGCTAATGCGCTTATGCATCCTTCGTCAGAAATTAAACGTGAGTACGCTGTGAGGGTGAATGGTCGTGTTTCGCCTGACATGCTTGAACGTCTACGTACTGGTGTAGAGCTTGAAGATGGTATCGGCAAGTTCGACCGTATCGTTGAGGACGGTGGAGAGGGTAGTAATACGTGGTATCGCGTAACACTGGCCGAAGGCCGTAATAGAATGGTTCGGCGCTTGTGGGAGTCTCAAGAGCTACAAGTTAGCCGTCTTATTCGTACACGTTATGGCCCAATCGCGTTACCTAAGTGGTTAGGTCGAGGCAAAATTCATCCGCTTACACAACCTGAACTACAGGCACTCACCAAGAGCGTCGGCTTGGCCGATACTCAGCCTGATAAATTGAGGGTGATTCCAGTCCATCCACGTCATGCGCGTAAGTCAAAGCGTAAGCGTTAGATCTTATGTCTGAAGAAATACTCTACCGGGTTCGTTTTATCAATAACGACAAAGTTTTTGAAGTGTATGCGCGTTCTGTGTATCAAGGTGATCTCTACGGATTCGTGGTAATCGAAGAGCTTGTCTTTGATAGTAATAAAACGGTTGTGGTTGATCCCTCAGAGGAAAAACTTAAAACCGAATTTGAAGGTGTCAAGCAGACGATCATTCCAATGCACTCTGTCGTTAGGATCGATGTCGTGGAGAAACGCGGCAAAGCCGTCATTGCGGATGTAAAGAACAACGTGAGCCACTTGCGATCGCCTAT
>CALJAA010000007.1 GCA_938028465.1 uncultured Granulosicoccaceae bacterium
AGTAAGCACACGCTCTATATCTCTACGCCGCTCCGGTTATCCCCGAAACTGCATAGTGTCATCGCCGCGTTTCTGCCATCCCCGCGATTTCTTTGTCACCCCTACGGTTTCTCTGTCATCCCCGCGTAGGCGGGGATGACAAAGAAATCGCGGGGACGACAGAGAAACGGTGGGGATAACTGGCGCAAGCATCCAAAAAAACGACATTTTGTTGACTAATTTAATCCCGAATTACTTGAATTGGTTGACTATTGTGCAGTTGGTAAAGATTTATTGACGACCTCCAAAGTACCTACTATTAAATTAAGTGTCATGTTCGGCAGTGGAATGACACGCGAGGCGCAGATCACGCGGTTTTCACTGTTCGACATTCCCTAATTGGTACGAAGCAAAACAGGCGCCCGAGGTTATAACTTAATGACTCCATATTCACGAAAATTATTACAAACTGGCGGTGCATTTATCGCTATCAGCATGCTCAGCGCATGCAGCACCACATCTGGTCCAGCCGGCGGATTTATGGAAACGCTAGGTGATGTAGGCGCTAAAACCATGGAGTTAGGCGGAAGGGCGTTGGCTGGCACAGCAGATTTCCTGCATCTTCACGACGAAGCTGAAGCTCACGGTGGCGCTTCTCGATCAGACGTCGCTCAAGCAGGTATTGATTCAGACATCTTGCAAACGGAAGCCTTAGATGGCGAGCTAGATATGGCTCTGATGGAAACAGAAACGACACTGCTAGACGGCGATGTCATCGTTGAAGCGGCAGAATCTAACATCATCGTTAGAGAGCCTCTTGATGAAACACTTCAAGGCACCCTGGAAGGTACTAATCTAGTCGACAATACAGAATTGGGTCTGGAATCAGAATCAACGCTAACAATGGCTACACCTGACCCACTAGCGATTGATCCACTGGCTAACCCTGATCCGCTAGCGCCAATCGAGCTTGCTGCAACTACGGCAACTCCAGTACCTGCATCTGCTAGCAGCGCACAGAGCGTTGCCACTTCAGATTTAATTCACGAAGTACAAGCTAAAGAGAACTTGTGGGACATCGCTAAAAGTACAACAGGTGATGCGAATAACTGGCACGTACTTGCAGACATCAACAATCTTGCACCAAACGCATCTGTGTTCCCTGGTCAGGAGCTCACTATTCCTGCTGACATGATCAAGCCCGGATACTTAAAAGGGACTAGCTTAAATACCGCAGCGGCTACAGCGGCGCAAGACACCGTAGTTACAGCAGCATCAACTGAAACTAAGCGCTTAGTTATTCCAGCAGAAGGTGTTCAAGCAGACGCAGACGCACCTATGGTCGACATCACTGCTGATGCACAACAGTTTAAGGTTGGCCCAGGCGAGTCTCTTTGGAACTTCGCTAAGCGTACAACTGGTGATGCGACTAACTGGAAAACAATTGCTGCACAAAATAACTTTACTGAGAAGCAGGCAACTAGCGTATACCCTGGTCAGTCAGTTTATGTACCAAGCAGCTTGGTCAAGAGCATCGATGGTGGCGACAATGCAGTAGTTGCAGCAGCTCCTGCTAAGCAAGTAGTTAAAACTGAAATTGCTGCAGCTCCTAAGGCCAACGATACTGATACTGACGCCTTAGAGGCAGCCGCGGCTGTGCTGGCATCAAGCGCAAGCATTCTTGATGACAAAGCACCGATCAAAATCGTAGAAGCGAAATTTCAAGAGTCAGAAGTTGCGATTGCAACGCCCGAAGTTGAAACGGCTCAAATCGCTGTGGAAGCTAAGCAGCAAATTACCGACAATGCAGCTCAACAAATTATGGTTAGCGGCACTTACTACCCTAAAGCGATCTACAACGAAGCTGATTTCTCTTCAAGCTTGTTGATGCGAGTGTCCCCTGGAACTCAGCTATCCGTATCAAAGGCTGTTGGCCCTTGGTATCAAGTAATGACAGAAAAAGGTGTAGGTTACGTACACGCTAGAGACATTAGATAAGTCTTTCTAATCTCTGGAAAAACCCGGCGCTGAGCAATCAGCACCGGGTTTTTTTTTGCCCATCAAAAAGCCCCTCGCCTCAAAACCATTGGTAATTGTTGCTTGCTCAGCGGCTCAACTCAGGTTAATTTGGCATTTGTACACGAAACTGCCGATTGGCTCACATTACAAACCTGTTCGCGAGTTCAGCATCGCATCACGCCGCTCGATAAATATAATAACTGCAACGGTGTAATTTAATGAACATCAAACTTAGTACACGCATATTAATCGTGGCTGCATTGGCAGCGGCACTGTCCGCCTGTGGAAGCAAAGGGCGCACAACATCCTCTGCGAGTAGCACGGCTCCTGTTGCGCCTTCGATGGAAGTGATCGTGCATACAGTCAGGAGCGGCGATCGACTAAGTGACATCGCTCAGCAATATACGGGTGTTGCTGAAAACTGGCGCAGTATTGCTGCGTTTAATGAAATCAGTAACCCCCGCAGATTACGCGTGGGCACGACGATCGAAATCCCAATGTCGATGGCACCGGGCTATGTGGACAATCGCGCCACTGCCAGCAGAAATTCTGTACCCAGCAAACCAACGCCCAGCGAGCCTGAGGCTGATATTGCAGCTGTTGTGGTAAAGCCGGTTAACGACAATCGAAACTTTGAGCTCAAGCCACTACCCACAGATCAGACACAACGCGCCAGCACAGCCAGCGCTTACATCAAAGTCGTCGGTTCTTACTACCCAAAAGGCGTCTACAGCCAACCTGCTCCTTACTCCACCCTATTGTTAAGAGTTGCCCCCGGCACATTGTTTGAATTTGACCGTAAGGTCAACGACTGGTACAAAGTCAACACAGACAAGGGCGCGGGCTACATACGCGCTGTAGATGGTTTAATTATCGAGTAACCCGAATCATGAAACTGCTTACTCTGGTTAGGCACGCGAAGTCGAGTTGGCAGGATCAAGATAGTAGCGATCACGATCGCTCTTTAAATAGTCGAGGCTTGAACGATTCGCCTGTCATGGCGCAACGATTACGGCAACAGGGTTCATTGCCAGATCGTATCCTTTGTAGCTCCTCTAAACGCACCCGCGAGACCTGTGATATTTTTCTAGCGGCTTGGAATATGCAGCGCGATGCAGTGGCATACGAAGAAGCGCTGTATTTAGCGGCTACCGGCACGCTTCAAAGCCAAATAGAAACTACAGCAGATGACGTCGATCACTTAATGCTGATTGCACATAATCCTGGCCTAGAGCAACTCGCTCAGATACTTCATCCAAATGCCCCCAAAACACTCCCCACTTGCGCCATGGTGCAATTCGAGCTTGATCAATCAGATTTTTCCTTGGGCAACGCCAGCGCTATAAATCTGACTTGGTACGACTTTCCTAAAAACTCTGCTTAACGCTCAATTTTGGTCAAGACTATTGAAGGCGTATCGCCTTGGCGGTAGTAGATCGGGTGATTTTGAATATCAATAAGGGCTGCATCACGGGCGGAAGCCGAGTCATACCAACGCTCCCCTTGCCAATCATCACCTAATAAATGTGGCGCTGCCATCGGATCGTTTTCGGGCAATTGGATCGAAATACCGAATTTTTTGTTTGTGTCAGTCATTAAAATCTCGTTGGTAAAGAGCTTGTCACGCTCGATAATGGGTAGGAAGCGCCGTTCACCCATTTAAATAGATACACTATATACAGCCACTCATCTTTGGAATGATCTGCCATGAAACCCATTTTACTCATAGCCTGCGTGTTATTGCTGGCAAGCTGTACACAAGAATCCCAAAACAAAATCGGCCGAGCCGTACAAAACTGGACCGGCACCAATGGTGTGCTCGAAGTCTACGCAGGCGACAAACTCGTTAAACGCTTTATGCAAATAGACAAACTATCAACCGCCAGTGGCACAAGCTCAGGTGTTGATCGCCCCTATCGGTTCGGTTACGGCATCATGGATACCAACCTAAACGGTATCTCAGATGACGGTGAAAAAAAGGTGTATTTCGAATTTAGTGATTACTCAACTTCTTATGTGTTCTTCGAAAGCCCATAACGCACAGATTATGCGCTAAGTCAGTCAATTTAATGCTATCTAATCAAACATTTATTGACTTCTGCTGAGTCACTACTAATCTTTTGTCACGTGCTCCGGTAATACTTGGTGTCACGTTCTCACCCCCAAATTCAGGGCTCGTCCTGCGAGCCCTATTTTTTTATCTCAAGCACACTTCCTAAAGTCTTTCCAAGCAACAAGATTGCCCTTAGGCGATATTGGGTATACTCAGCGTATGAGTAATCAAAGCAATGTAGTACGTATGGATTATTTCAATGGCTTAGTCGAAAAAGCCATCGAAGGGTCTGAAGCGAATATCGTCGGTGACGGCAGCAAATTTGAAGCGCAAATCATTAGTGACAAATTTGAAGGTCTTACGCCTGTGCAGCGTCACAAGCTGGTTTATGCGGTGCTCGACGATCACATTAAATCAGGCGCTATCCACGCACTAACCATAAAAGCATTCACTAAAAGTGAGTGGGCAGCCAAAAATCCTGGGTAAGTACACCTCGTATTTAATCCACTAACTCAGGCCATCTGCCCCCTCTTACGAAGTTAAGTGTGGGCTTCAGCGGTAAGTGCGCCCCACAACACACCGGATTTCCCCGTTTTTTTGGCAAGCAAACGTTTTTGTGCGACCATCGTTTACCGGCATTGACATAGGGACAAACATGCGCGCGCTCATCACAGTACTTCTATCAGCAGCAGTCACGCTTCTGGCCAGCTGCAGCTCCGATAACAAAAAAGCCGATACACTCGCATTAGATGACCCGTTAAATTGTAGCGTTGCATCGTTAAATGCTTGGGTTGATTTCAACATGCGAGATTATTATTACTTCGCAGACCAAGTGCCCGTCGTAAACCTTGCAGATTACGATTCACCCGAGAAGCTGATCAAAGATCTGCGCGTGTTGCCTAACGATCGCTTCAGTTACGTCACGACCATCCAAAGCAACAATGATTTTTTTGAGGCAGGGGTTACCTACGACTTAGGCTTTCGCTGGAAGCGAGGCAGCGAAAATGAACCACGCGTATCAATCATCTATCCTGGCGGCCCGTTCGATCTTGCTGGTATTAATCGCGGTGACATCATATTAACTTTCAATGGCAAAGCTTGGGACGATTTAGATAACCCCGAGTATTTTGAAGCTCTTGGCACAGAAGACAACCCCGGTGTCACTACGTGGGTATTTCAAGATGCCATTACCAATCAAGAAAAAACCGTCAACTTACAAGAAGCCAGATACGATCTTAAAACCGTATTTCACCATCAAACGTTTAGCACACCCGCAATCGACGGCAACATCGGCTACATGTACTTATCAAGCTTTATAGAAAACACGGAAGCTGAACTCAATACCGTTTTTACTGAGTTTAAAGACAACAACGTTCAAGAACTCATTCTCGACCTTCGCTACAACGGTGGTGGCAGAACCCGCATTGCACGAATGCTGGCTAGCCTTATTGCAGGCCCAGACACCGACGATGAGCTACTAATCGAATATCGATACAACGGCAAATACGATCCTAATTTTGTTAGGAGAAATTTCAGCAACGAACCAAACGCGCTCAACCTTAAGCGAGTGATTGTTCTTACAACAGGAAGCACAGCATCGTCTTCGGAGATAGTTATCAATTCGCTGAAACCTTACGTGGATGTTGTCACCATTGGTTCGCGTACCGTTGGCAAACCTTACATCTCGTTCTCAGAAGAAAAATGCGACCGTAGTATGAACGCCATTTACGCAGAAGGCTTTAATGCCAATGGGGTAAGCGTATTAGGCGGCATCGAGGCGAGCTGTGGAGCCACCGACAATCCGGTTCAAGATTACCCGGTCAGTGACATCGTAAACAACACTGACGAGGTCGACTCAATGATCGGCGCAGCTATCGACTACCTCAACACAGGCGCTTGTGAAGTGCCGGTCACGATAGCAGCAAGCCTGCGTTCAACACCTGGCGGGCCAACCGCAGGTTTGGGCACCGGGCCAGCACTGGGCGACGGCTTCTAGCACACGCCTGTCAGCCGCCTATTAGCTATGTTGTCGCGTTGTAATCCGTCATGCGCGCGCCAACAATAGGCCAACGCGTCGGTATCAAGCCCTTGCGGCTGTAATGGCCCGAAAATCGCTTCCCTTGGATCAACTACCTGATCCTAATGATGGGAACGACCGTGGAAGCTGCAGCAAAACCTGAAAACGATACGCTAGAAAAACCTTGGATCCAGGGTTTGAGCGCCGTATTGGATCTTACCGACCGACGTAACAATCCTCGTTTGCGTACAACGATGTCGTGCAATTTTAAGCAAAATCGTATCGCGTTTTTCTTGCCACCAGAAATGGCATCCTTGCAGCCAGAAAACTTGCGCTACATGCACAGGATTGCAAAAAAACACAACTGCCGGTTGATTGAAGACCGCAGAAACGTAAACGTACAGCCCATCATCGAACAACGCAGCCTTGATACGAATGCAATGACTCTAGGCATCAGCATGCTGCTAAAGCAGGCTGGCATGCCTGGCGCCGCCCCAGAGCCTTCAAAACCTCATCGTCTACATCCGGACAATTTACACATCGACGTAGCTGAGTTGATTTCGATGGCATCGTTTGCAGCACCGACGTCTAAAAGAATCGTACTGCTACCGAATCAATTTATAGTTGATGTACTCGATAACGAGACAAGCCCAATTGTGGGTTACGCCTGCAAGCTAGTAACAGCCGATGCCGTTACAACTTTAGCGTACTTTGATTCGGCGCATTTTCGAGCGGTGGGTTATCACGCTGGCAGCCAATTTGTTATGCATGTGTTTTTAGCCGGAGGCCCTCTGCATTCACCCCAGATTTGGTCTAGCCCAAATACCATCAGCAATGACAACTTCAGGTTTCAACTATTTAAGAGCACACACCTAGGCCATGACTTTGGCTTAATGTACAAAACACTGTATCTAGATTTAGACAACGTAGCTGAAAGTGCTACGAAGCTTAGATCTAAGCCGAAAGAAAAAGCAAAATCGACCACTAAATCAAAGGCCAAAGACAAGGCTAAACCAAAGAAAAATAAACACAAAGCCGCGAAAGCCAAGAAAAAAGCTCGAGGCAAGAATAAGGGCAAGTAGGCTCCTCAGCGTTAGCATACAACCATGCACTAGCAAAGCCATGCATACCTAGCACACGCACAGGCTTTTGCTCCGATTGTCGGCCCAAAGGGGCTAGACGGGTTACACTTGCGCTCTTCCAATTAGCGCAACTATCACATGGCACTCATCAGAGGGCACGGGCTAACACTGGCATTCGGTGCCAGACCAGTGCTTGAACAAGCCGATATCACCATTCAAGCTGGGCAACGCATCGCGTTACTCGGGCGCAATGGCGAGGGCAAATCAACACTATTGAAATTACTAGCCAACCAAATGCAGGCGGATAGTGGCGAGATTGTGCGCCGCACCGGATTAAACACGGCCTACTTACCGCAGTCAGTGCCTACTGATCTAGAAGGCTCGGTTTATACCATCGTTGCATCGGGGCTGGGCCACATTGGCCAGATGCTAGCTCAGTATCACGAACTCTCTCTTAACTTTGATACCAGTGATGCCTATGCAAACAAGCTTGCGCGCTTACAAGATGAGATCGATACCAACAACGCTTGGGATCTCCCACAGCGGGTTGAACAGATCATCACCAAGATGTCGCTAAATGGTGACACCCTAATTGAAACACTATCAGGCGGTATGAAGCGCCGTGTCTTGTTAGCCAAAGCGTTGGTTACTAAACCTGATTTGCTATTGCTGGACGAGCCCACTAACCACTTAGATATCGGCGCTATTGATTGGTTAGAAGGTTTATTAGCAGGGCTTGAATGCAGCTTAGTGTTTGTTAGTCACGACCGTTCATTTTTGAATGCCGTTGCGAATCACATCATCGAATTGGACAGAGGCAAGCTGCAATACTACCCCGGCAATTTTGCAAACTACCTAGTTAAAAAACAAGAACACCTTGAAATTGAAGCCACACAAAACGCTTTGTTTGATAAAAAGCTAGCCCAAGAAGAAACGTGGATAAGACAAGGCATTAAAGCACGCCGCACCAGAAACGAAGGCCGCGTTCGAGCGCTAAAAGCATTACGTGAAGAATATCGCCAACGCCGTAACCGCAGTGGCTCTGCCAATATGACGGTTAACCAAGCCGAACGTTCAGGTAAAATGGTGTTTGAGGCCGAGAACGTCTCATTTGGCTATGACGACAACATGATCATTAATGATCTAAGCATTACGGTGTTGCGTCAGGACCGTCTAGGCATTATCGGCCCAAATGGCTGTGGTAAATCCACACTGGTTAATTTACTAACTGAAAAGTTGCAACCGACCTCAGGCAGCCTACGCACCGGCACTCAACTAGAGATCGCCTACTTTGATCAGCTACGCGCAAACCTTGATCAAACCATGACGGCAGCCGAAAACGTAAGTGGCGGTAGTGACAACCTCCTGATCAATGGCCAACCTCGCCATATCATGAGCTACATGCAAGATTTCTTGTTTACCCCGGATCGCGCTCGCGCACCCATCACTGCACTGTCAGGTGGTGAAACTAGCCGCTTGATGTTAGCCAAGTTATTCTTACAACCATCAAACTTATTGATACTCGATGAGCCGAGTAACGATCTTGATATCGAAACACTTGAGTTACTTGAACAACTCATACAGGACTACGCCGGCTCGGTAATCTTAATTAGCCACGATAGAGAGTTGCTCGATAATGTCGTAACACGTAGTTTGGTTTACCAACACTCGGGTAAATTCGTAGAAGTGATTGGTGGCTATGGTGATTTTTTACGCGAGATGAGCCAAAACTCATCGCTTGTTTCGGTATTTGATAATAATGATGCCAACAACGCGAAAGCGCCAGTTGAAACCTCAACACCTAAAAAAGAAAAACCAAAAGCCAAACTGAGCTACAAGGTACAACGAGAACTAGACGCCTTGCCTGAGCAAATCAGCAAGCTCGAATCCAAATTAGAAACCCTGCACGCGGCAATGGCTGCTTCAGATTTTTACGACGACAAAACCAAGGCAGAAAAAACCATCGCAGATAGCGATGAACTGCAAAAGGAACTTGATGCGGCGTATGCGCGTTGGGCTGAGATTGAGGAGATGATTGACGCTGGTTAGCCGTCATCCCCACAAGTATTGTCATCCCCATGCTTTGCACAATAAACACCCAATATGGTCGTTTTTTGTGTGACACATTCGATGTTTATGTCAGCAAAGTTACAATTCAAAATCTAAGTCATTGTTTTATATGATTATTAGTTCTTGATCGCGACACCCAATTCGTATACATTATGTATACAGGTTGGCTGCGACGGGTAAATGCAATTACCAGCGCCATAAGCTGTTCTCAGAACGGCCTACCTGCGGTAATCAAATATCTGTTCTGTACAATGATTACACCAGTGACAATGGGGCATAAGGCCCTGCACTGCATCATAACTAAACACCCACGAGGATTGAATGAACAAATTTAAACAAGCCACTCTAGGCCTTGCTGCCTTAATGGGCTCTGGTTTTGCCGCCGCTGAATGCGGTGACATCCAGATCGCAGAATGGAACTGGGCATCAGGTGAACTGATGGCGAACGTTGACAAGATCATTCTTGAAGCCGGTTACGGCTGCAACGTTGAGCTGATTCCAGGCGCAACAACGACTACTTTTGCATCTATGAACGAAAAGGGTCAGCCGGATATCGCTGGTGAGCTCTGGATTAACGCAGTAATGGAGCCTCTAACAAAGGCAATGGACGAAGGTACATTGCACTCTGCCAACAGCGGACCGATTACTGAACTTGGTGAAGGCTGGTGGATTCCGCCTGCAACACTTGCAGCAAACCCAGATCTAAAAACCGTTCTTGATGTACTAGAACGCCCTGACCTATTCCCTGATGTTGAAGATCCAAGCAAAGGCGCTTTTATTGGTTGCCCGGCAGGTTGGGGTTGTCAGCTAGCTAACGCTAACCTATTCCGTGCATTTGATATGGAAGCCAAGGGTTGGAAACTGGTTGATCCAGGTTCAGCAGCAGGCCTTGACGGTTCAATGACTAAAGCAGTTGAGCGTGGCGAAAACTGGTTTGGTTACTACTGGTCACCTACTGCGATGATTGGCAAGCACAAGATGGTTAAGCTTGACTGGGGTGTTGAATTCGCTGGTCGTGAAAACTGGGATGGCTGTATTGCTAAAGCTGAGCAAGATTGCGCAGATCCAAAGCAATCTGCTTGGACAGATTCTGAAGTCCACACTGTTGTTACTGACGATTTCAAAACTAAAGCTGGTGACGAAGTAATGGGTTACCTAAGCAGCCGCGTATTCCCGGGTGTTGTTATGAATGGCATGTTGGTATACATGGCTGATAACCAAGCCGGTGGTGAAGACGCAGCAATTGAATTCCTACTGACTCAAGGTGATGTTTGGGAAAGCTGGGTTGGTGCTGACGTAGCAGGCAAAGTTAAAGCAGCTCTTAACTAAACCGTACACTGCACTAATTAGTAACGTTTAAACTAAAGCCCACCCATGAACATGGGTGGGCTTTTTCATTTTTATTAGAGGAATTTCATGGATTTCTGGACCAATAAGTTTCCCGAGATGGGAAGAACCGATCTGCGCGATCTCAAAAAAGGCATTGACGCCGCGTTTCGCGATTTTTCCCGAGCTTACGGCGAAAACATGGAAGACTTTTTCCACCCCTTGCTCCAGTTTCTTGTGTGGTTAGAAAAGCTATTGTTAGCCGCACCATGGCCAGTAATCATCATTATCGCAGCAGCCTTAGCGTGGTTAGGTGCGCGAAGCATATCGATCGTGATTGGCACCATACTTTCATTTTTAGCCATTGGCTATTTCGGCATGTGGGAAGACACTATGTCGACACTTGCCATCATCTCCGTATCAACACTTGTGTGTATTGCTTTAGGCATACCGCTGGGTATCTTGATGGCGCGCTCTGAAAGAGTGCAATCAATCATCACCCCAGTGTTAGACGTCATGCAAACGATACCCGCCTTCGTCTACCTTATCCCCGTAGTTATGCTGCTCGGAATTGGCAAGGTGCCAGGCTTGATAGCTGTTTGTATTTACGCAATGCCACCCGTTGTTCGTCTCACCAATCTGGGCATACGATTGGTAGAAAAAGAAGCATTAGAAGCTGCTGACGCATTTGGCGCTAGCTACAAACAACGACTATTCGGTGTACAAATACCATTGGCACTACCCAACATATTCGCCGGCGTTAACCAAACCATCATGATGGCTCTCGCCATGGTTGTTATCGCATCCATGATCGGTGTAGCAGGCCTAGGTGTTCCTGTACTGCGCGCTATCTCCAATCAGTACTTAGCACTAGGCATGATGAACGGCTTGGCAATTGTTGCCCTGGCAATTATCTTTGATCGAGTCTCACAAAGCTTCGGTAACCGCCTGCAGCGTCACCGCCAAGGAGCACAGCATGACTGATACTAAAATTGCGATAAGCAACCTGTACAAAATATTTGGCCGAGATCCAGCAAATGCGCTAGAGCTAGTTAAAAACGGTGTCGGTAAACAAGAGCTTCTAGAAAAACATGATCATGTTTTAGGTTTATCAGATATCAACCTAGAAATACCTGCCAAAGGTATTTCTGTGATCATGGGTTTGTCAGGTTCAGGCAAATCAACATTGATTCGACACATCAACCGTTTAATTGAACCAACTGCAGGATCGATGATGGTTGATGGCGATGACGTACTCGCGATGAACAAAGAACAACTCATCGATTTCCGCCGTCACAAAGCTTCCATGGTATTTCAGAAGTTCGGTCTACACGTGCATCGCACGGTGGCAGAAAATGTAGCGTACGGTTTAATCGTTCAAGGCCAAGGTAAGAAAGAAGCTAAGGCAAAAAGCCACAAGTGGTTAGAGCGTGTTGGCCTAGCAGGCTTCGAGGAACATTTTCCTAGCCAGCTATCTGGCGGTATGCAGCAACGCGTTGGCTTAGCCCGCGCATTAGCAACCGATGCCGAAATCCTATTAATGGACGAAGCTTTCTCTGCACTCGATCCACTAATCAGAACCGACATGCAAGATGTCTTGTTAGATCTACAAAAAGATCTGCACAAAACCATCGTGTTTATTACACATGATTTGGATGAAGCACTACGGATAGGTGACAGGATTGCGATCCTACGCGACGGTCAGATGATCCAACAAGGTGACCCTCAGCACATCATCATTCACCCCGCAGATGATTATATTTTTGACTTTGTTAAAGATATCAATCGAGGCCGTGTACTGCAGGTTGGTACGATTATGACAAAGGACCAGAGTCGCTCTACCGTGACAATCCCTAGCGATATGGTACTAGAAGAAGCACTCCAAACCGTTGCGACCATTGACGGGCAAAGTGCTAATATCGTTAATGCTAGCGATCAGGTGGTCGGCAGTATATCGCTTGATCAAATCGTAAAAGGCCTAGCGCGGCCAGAAGTAGAAGCACAGGCTGGTCAATACCGATAATTTTATTAAAAGGTATTCATATTAACGAAATCAAAAGCCCTCGTCTCGAGGGCTTTTTTTTGCTCCAATCATTACACTGGTGGCCATCCGTCATTCAGGGGTTCACGCACAACATCACCAGCCACAACTACCGATTCGTATTGGCATAGGCGCTTTCATCAAACAATCCGCTTTCAACAACTAAACAGATACAGTTGAAGCGGCAATCTTTGATTCAGCACGTAAATTAACGACGTTGGCAATAAAAATAATAAACGCGCCAACAAACACCGATAATAATAGTGGCTCGTCGTAAAGCATGTAGCCAATAACCGCGATCAAGGGCAAGCGTAAAAATTCAAGCGGTGTAACAACCGTTGCCGGTGCTATCTGCAACGCATTAGTAATACAAAAATGCGCAACCAAGCCACAAACACCCACCAAAGCAGCCCAGTACCATGTTTGGCTATTCAACATAGTGATCTCACCATCGTAGCCTGCGCACACCAATCCAAATAGACCTTGCAAGCACACCAACCAAAATAAGATACAAGTAACTGTTTCAGTGCGTGCGAGTATTTTTGTGCTTAGCACGGTACCCGCAAAACCCACAGCGCATAGCGCGGCCGCTACTGTTGCTCTATTCAATACGGCAATATCAGGGCGCGCAACAATAAGCACACCAATAAAACCAATAACTACAACCATCACACGAGTTACCGTCCACTTCTCTTGCAATACAAATGGTGCTAACAAGGCAACCCAAAGTGGCGTTGAAAATTCAAATGCAAACAGTTGAGACAGGGGAATCAGTGCAACAGCAAACAACCACAAATTTTGCCCGGTAAAGTGGCAGACATTACGTACGATATGCAGCTTGGCTTTACTCGCATTAATTTGACCTAAGGTGCCGACTTTCCAAGCAACAGCCGTAACGATAGCAATGCCAAGGATCGAGCGATACAACATGATCTCAAAGGTATCGAGGTGCCCTGCCAATGAACGCCCAGCAATAGCCATCAGCGTAAAGCTGATCATGGCTCCGACCATCCAGAATGCGGCTTTGATTGGATTGGAGTTAATAACGGTACTAGACTCTGTATATAGGCCAAGGCCCACGGCGGCATACCCGCCTAGTTAAATAGCTATCAGGCTATAACGGGACTAAGAGTAATACACTAGTCAAATGTCGAAATCGAGTCTAACAACTTTACTGCGTAACGTCAGAGCCTGTGACGTTTGTACGAAAGACCTGCCACTTGGTCCAAGACCGGTACTGCAGCTTAGCAAACAGTCAAGAATACTAATTGCTGGACAAGCACCGGGTAGTAAGGTACATAAAACAGGTATTCCCTTCGACGATCCAAGCGGCAAGCGATTGCGAGAATGGCTAGACGTTACCAACAAGCAGTTCTACGATCCAAAGCAGTTTGCCATTTTACCCATGGGCTTTTGTTTTCCTGGCACCGGTAAATCAGGTGACTTCCCACCCCGGCCAGAGTGCGCCGTTAAATGGCGAAAGCCTTTGCTAGACGCGATGGATAATCTGCAAATCACTTTGGTGATTGGCCAGTACGCTCAACGCTATCATCTGCCAGACAATAAAGGATCGGTTACGGAAATAGTGGCAGCTTATAAAGATATCGGCCCATCAATTATTCCGCTCCCACACCCTAGCCCGCGCAATAATCGATGGCTTAAGAATAATCCGTGGTTTGAAGCTGAACTCCTGCCCTATCTCCAGGAAAGAGTTAGGCAGGCGTTGGCTGCATAAACTGACAACTACTCGCGCCTACCCTGAACAATCCTATCCAAAATCATCGCGCAAAAGAGGATCGCAAAACCTGCCAGTATCCCTTGCCCAACAGATGCATACTGCAACGCTTCAAGGACATCTTCGCCTAAGCCTTTCGCACCAATCAACGACGCTACAACAACCATTGCCAAACTCAGCATTATAGTTTGATTGATACCAGCCAAAATGGAAGGAGCTGCAAGAGGCAAATCTACCTTAGTTAGTAGATACCACTTAGACGCACCATAAGCGATTGCAGCCTCTCGTATTGAATCAGGCACACCGCGCAAACCCAACACCGTTAAACGCACAACTGGCGTACCACCAAAAATCATTGTGGTAACAACAGCAGCAGGCTTACCCGTACCGAAAAATGCAATGACCGGAATCATAAACACAAACGCTGGCATGGTTTGCATGAAATCCATAATAGGACGAATGAACGAATACAGTCGCGGCCTACGTGCGCAAAACAAACCAACCGGGATACCAATCGCAATTGATATACAGGCTGCTGTACCGAGCAATGCAAGCGTAGTCATGGCCTTTGTCCAAAATCCAAGGAAACCCATGTAAGCAAGAAAGCCAGTAGCGGCAATGGCTGGACGGCTGCCGGCAGACAACCAAGTTAGTAGAATAATAGAGCTTGCGATAACTGGCCAAGGTGTATTGACAAACACCACCTCAAGTGCATCGAGTACCGAGCGGATGCCATAGGTAATCAGATCAAAAAACCACTCACCCGACTCAATGATAAAATTGAAAAACTTCTCTACGGCCGCTATCGCACCTAAGCGAATATCAGGGCTAGTCGGAAAGTCCGCCATCCAATTGTATGCACCTGGAAAACTATAATGAACAACGCAAAGCGCAATAACCAAAAACGCGAAGGCTGCACTAACAGCGGTACGGAACGGTGAAAGCCCAGATCTAATGGTTTTGTCCGAAAGCCATGCCGAAAAACGCTTCTCCAACACGGTGTTGGCCATAATGCCTTCGATTAGCTTGATTACCAGCAACGCCCCAGCACCGAACATAGCTACATCAATAGCACCTGCCTCTGCAATCGTAACTTCAGCACGGATGCCGCCAATCGCCTCTTCTAGTGATGCAATGGTGCGTTCAAATACCGCAACGTTATCAGCTTGCTTTTCAACCGCGGCTGCTAACTGCTCTTTACGAAATGCAAGCGTACCTTCAATCTGTGCGATACGGTCGCGTGCTTCAGCACCTAAATCACCAAACAAACCTCTGCCCAGTTGAATAAAGGCGAATGTTTCGAGTAATAAAAACGGCAAGCCCCAATTCCATAAACCGCGCATGCCATACCAAACTGGGCCAAGCAGTGCCGCAACCCAATTAAACGTCCAGGTGAATTTTGCACTCGATCCAATCTTGTCGAAGTTTCGCTGATAATAATCAGGGTTGGTTTCAACAAACTCGTTCAGCTGCACTCGCTTTTCTGTTTCAACACTGCTCACGAGGTTTCTGTCCCTTCTATAACGGTGCGTAGTAGGTCGGAGCGTGTTACCGCACCTATACGGTCACCAGCATCATTAATAATGGCTGCAGCTTCTTCTGTCGATATCGCTGCACTGATCAAATCACCTAGGTGCGCGTTCTCCGGAAACTCTAAGGCATCCGATGAGAGCTGTCCGTTTTGCGATTCAAATTCACGTAGTGGCTGCATGATCGCATGTGCACGCACCACCTTAAGTCGCGAGATACCAGCCACAAAGTCGGCAACGTATTCATCAGCGGGATGCATGACGATTTCTTCGGGCGTGCCCGTCTGTACAACAATGCCATCACGCATAATGGCGATACGGTCACCAATACGTACCGCTTCATCTAAGTCGTGCGTGATGAACACCGTGGTTTTGTTCATGTTGGCCGCAAGCGCCATAAATTCAGTTTGTAGTTGGCGTCTGATTAACGGGTCCAGCGCTGAAAAGGGCTCGTCCATTAAGAGTATTTCAGGGTCAGCGGCTAAGGCTCGTGCTAACCCAACGCGTTGTTGCATACCGCCAGAGAGCTCATGTGCGTACTTATTACCCCAACCATTTAGCTCGACTAGTTCGAGTGTGCGTTCGGCTACATCCATGCGTTTGTTTTTACTAACGCCTCTGATCTCTAGTGGCAGGGCGACATTATCCAATACTGAGCGATGAGGCATCAATGCAAAGTTCTGAAACACCATCGCAATATGTTCATTTCTGAAGGTACGTAGTGCAGGAGGCGCCATCGACATGATGTCCTCCCCATTTACGATCACACTACCTTCGGTGGGTTCTAATAGTCGATTAATATGGCGAACCAGAGTTGATTTGCCCGAACCTGATAAACCCATAACGCAAAATATTTCGCCAGGTTTAATTTGCATATTGGCATCAGCAACACCAACAACGCAGTCGTATTTTTCGTGTACTGCTTTTTTCGATAAATTGTTTTCGCGGATATCAGCAACGGCTTGCTTAGCCTTGTCGCCAAACACCTTCCAAACACCAGCTATCTCTATTGCGTATTCCTGACTCACCGGTGCCTCTGTAGTTTGATGGGTATCACACAAGTGATACCCATCCTTTTCATCTTTTAAACAAGTTTGTTCTTGTTAGCGATTAAAAAAAGCGTTGTTACAGGCCTAACCAGCTATCAACTCGATCAGAGTTAGCTGCAACCCATTCCTTAGCAACCGTTGCTGCATCTTTTCCACCTTCAATTTGGAAAGCAAAATCAGATACAGTTTCACCATCAAGTGCGATGTTAGCTAGAAGTTCTGCAATGATTGGTGAACGATCAGCCAACGAGTTTGAGTAAGCAATCTGTACTTGCTTAAGCGCATCTTCGGTCATAACCTTAGAATTTTTAAACCAATCCGGGTCATCGGACGGTTGAATGGCAATATACTTTTCAGCATCAAACGCTGGCTCTTCTAAACGAACAATGTCGTGTTGAAACCAAATCGCATGAGGCGAATAGCAGTAAAACGCATAGCCTGAATCTTTACGGATGGTATCACCAACCGTTGCTGTCATAACCGCTTGGTCAGCACGGATAGGCTCCATAAACGGCATGAGGCCATAGTCACGAACCTTCACTTCGTTTACGTTAGCTGATGCCCAACCTGGCGCACCGATCCAAATCTCGCCTTTACCGTTACCATCGTTATCCATCAATTTAGCCACTTCTGGACGAGCCAAATCAAAGATAGACGTTACATTGTTAGCTTCTGAAAATTTACGAGATACGCAAAAGCTTTGCTTACCTTCGTAAGAATTTTCAGACAGCGTTACAGAACCTGCACCGTCTACATACTTTTTAGTGAAACTCTCTTGGTTTGGCAGCCATACATCGGGATGCACATCAATGTCGCCTTTACCTTGGTCCATCGCTTGGAAAATACTAGCGTTGTTACCAGGCACAAGGTTAGCTTCGCCACCAATACGCGTAGTGACGACTTCGGCAATCAAATGTGCAATTGCTTGCGCACCAGTCCAAGCAGGAGCACCAATGTTAACTTTCTCAGCGGCACTCGCTACGCCCACTGACAATGTCAGCGACGCAACAGCTGCGGTTTTTAAAATCGTACGTTTCATTCTTCTTTCTCCGTTATTTTTTCGCGCTGCCGAATCACGCGAAAGCTGTTGTCGCCCTTAAGGCTCCTCCGGTCATACTGGTTTCGGCAAAAAATTCTCTAAAATAGCATTAAATATTTCTGGTTTTTCCATGTGAGCGTTATGCCCAGAATTTGGCATTACTGCAAGGCTACTATTTTCAATGCCATGCCATAATGCAGCAGGTTGATCCCAACCATAAGAGCGATCACGATCTCCCCACAACACTAACGTGGGCTGCTTAATGGCGGCTAAAGCGCTCCTACCATCCCATGTTTCCATCGCCGTTAACCCACTTAACGCAGTAGCCTCGGATACGCCAGCGCCCAGCTCACAACATAAGTCATAGCCTTCGGCTTGATCACCGGCGGTAAACCATTTACTAGCGATCTCTTTTGCGGTCGGTGCCACGCCTTGTGCTAAAAACCGCTTGCGTGATTCATCAATTGTCTCAAACCGATCAGGCAGCACGCCTTGCGGCCCAGTGCCAAAACAGATAAGGCTTTTAACCCTATCAGGCGCGTTCGCAGTCATTTGCTGAACAATCATGCCACCCATCGAATGCCCAAGCAGATGGAACTGCTCAACACCGATATCACTTAATAGCGTGAGTAGTTCATTGGCAAAACCATTAACTGATGTCTCTGAACTCAGGCTGCTATTACTGCCGTAGCCACACAGCTCAGGCGCGATAACATCAAAGTGTTTACTTAAGGTATCAATTTGTGAGGCCCACATAGGCGCGCCGCCCAAAAAGCCATGCACCAACACCAATGGCTCACCCGAGCCCTGCCGGAGATAGTACTGCGTGGCGGGTTTTTGCTCCGCGGTGTTAGTTGCCTTACTCATCTACACAGCATATGCGCCTCAGTGGATGTCATGCAATTCAAACCTGACATGAAGTTATTCCGATTTTGCATAACTTGGCCAAACCGTGTAGATTATCCACTGGGAGGCCATAAATGGACCTAAATTGGTTACGTGATTTTATCTGCCTCGGGCGCACGCTCAGTTTCACGCGAGCAGCAGAAGAGCGCAACATTACACAATCCGCATTCAGTAGGCGGATAAAGTCGCTGGAGAGTTGGACAGGTGTAGCGTTGATCGATCGTGCGAGCTTTCCCGTGAAGCTAACGCCTGAAGGTGAGCAGTTTTTACCAGTAGCCAAAGATGCGGTGGTGCAGTTACTCGGAGCGCGCCAAGCCATTCGTGATCAAGATATAGGTGATCATCCCTTCTTGCGTTTCGCCGTGCTACACACCATTTCGGTCAACTTTCTGGCCGCAAAAATTGAGGAGCTGGAACACAGCATCGCTAACCTTCGTACTCGAGTAATATCCGATAGCTTAAGTACGTGTTGCCAATTGCTTTCTGATGGGGCTTGTGACTTTTTACTGTGCTATCGACACCCTGGCAGCGCCCTCGTATTAGATGAGAGCCAATTTTCTCGTAAAGACATCGCCATAGATAAACTCATGCCCGTTGCTCAAACCAACAAGACAAAAATAGAAAAATGGGCGCTACCCGGTACTGCTCAATCTCACCTGCCCTACCTTGCTTATGATCGCGCGTCTTTTTTAGGCAGTGTTGTAGAACACATCACTAGCAATCGTTCCACTCACTTTGATATTCGTTACGTTGATAGCTTGGTTGAAGCAATCAAACGTCGCACATTATCCGGCGGTGGAATCGCATGGCTTCCACACTCATCTGTAAAATCTGAACTAGCCAGTGGCGAACTCACCATCATTGGCGATGACAGCTGGGAGACTACGATGGACTTATCTCTTTTTTGCTCACCCGATAGGCTTGATTCAATAGGCATGCAGTTGTGGGATAGCTTCGATTAACCTTCGCCTAAACCAACCCATCCTCATAACGACAAAACTGCACGTATTGCATCGTTACATCCATATTAGCAATGGTTAGCGCGCCAATTGATGGCGCTTCTTCGCTTGGTTTAAACGTCTTCCAATCCCACGCTGGTTGCGGCGCAGGCGCTTGGAACAGCACCGAACGCATCGTGGCAAACGGGATACCTTTAATCGTACCTACAATCGGCCTGTGTACATGGCCTATAAAAAGATGTCTCACATTTGAATGATCTGATAGCAACTCAAGTAGCGCATCACTCTCCACTAGATTTTCAGTATCTTGGATCGGTAACCCCAACTTCATTGGCGGGTGATGCATAAACAGATAAGCAGGCGTTTCTCCCAGCGCATCAAGCCGCTCAGTCAACCAACCCAAACGCTTACTACAAAATTCTCCTTCATCCGAACCTGCCTTTAGGGTATCGAGACAAATTATCTCGCCTTCAGATGTGCTAATCGAATATTGAACAAAGTCTTGCATGCAGTTGTTAGGCAACGTAAACGCATCTTTAAAAAGTACTCGATCATCGTGATTGCCCACCATAGGAAAAAACGGCATTGCTAATTGGGATAAGCTTTCCGATACGGCTGCGTAGTCTTCTACTGTCCCTCTGTTAACCATATCGCCGGATATAATACAAAGCTCGCTATCCTTATAAAAACGATTGACGTGCTCAATAGCAGAGCCCAGCCCAGCTTTAGGGTCATGCCCTAACACATCGCCATTAGCGGCGTAGTGTAAATCAGACATCCAGATTGCTTTTAACATTGCGCGATACTCTTAATAAAATGACTTTACTTAGCGCGGCATAGTTTGGTTCAACCTGGCTTGTTGCCTTTGTGCTGAGTGTAACTATCCGTAATGGAATACCAGGATGCTTTTGAATCAGTAAAGATATGAAACTGCTTATCACAGGTGAATGGGGTGGTAACCGTGCCTAAACGCAGTCGCTTTATATTGGGTAATTCAGTTTTCGCACTGTACAGTGCGCTACCACAATGCTCACAAAATGCGCGCACCTTGGTTTCACTACTTTGAAACGTTTTAATATGCTCAGCGCCGGAAAAGCTTAAGCGTCCATCATCAACGGGGCTAACAGCTGCAAATGCGCTGCCTTGCGCCAACCGACATTGCTCACAATGACACATCGATATCTCTGTTATCTCACCGTCGTACTGGTAACGAACCTTACCGCAAGCACATCTGCCTTCAATCATTGTTGTTGCTCCGACCTAAATGGCTTCTATACGAGATCATCCGTTGAGCCTGTTGGAATGTTAGGCTGGTGTAACATGAACCATCCGGCCCTGTTCTAAACCGCCCTCATGGTGAGTTACTACTATACAAGGTCTACAAATAAGATTAAATAAGGAATCACCATGCCTAAGTACCTATGCATCCAACGCAGTCAAAAGCGGACAAGCGATACTCCACCGCCGGAAAAGCCTACGCCTGAAAAAATGAAGCAGATGATGCTGAACTTTAAAACATGGCAAGACAAATATCAAAACCAGATAGTCGATATGGGCGGCCCACTTGCGGGTGGTTCTAAGGTAGTCACATCCGATAGCGTAAGCGAAGGCCCTTTTGAAGGTGGCGACGAGATCGCAGGTGGGTTTATGATAGTCGAGGCTGAGAGCATCGATGAAGCAGCACAGCTTGCGCAAGAAAGCCCAGGCGTTATTGCAGCAGGTTCCAGCGTTGAAGTAAGAGAAATAAGGTCCATGGGCGGATAGAAGCATGGAGAACTACGCCGACATCCTATTCATTAACGAAGTTCGCGCACTGCAAGAGCTGGACGGCACAGCAGAAAAGTACCAACAGTTTTACCCAGAGCGTACAAAAGAATCATTAGATGATGCGGATAAACACTTTATAGAAAGCAGAGAGAGTTTTTACATTGCGTCTGTTTCTTCAACGGGTTGGCCATACGTGCAACACCGAGGAGGACCAAAAGGATTTTTAAAACTCATTGCCAACAACAAGCTTGGCTTTATCGATTACCCCGGTAACAGGCAGTTCATCACCATGGGGCACTCGGAGAGTGATGACAGAGTCGCATTGTTTCTGATGGATTACGAAAGACGTGCTCGAATGAAGTTACTTGGTAAATTAACCATGCAGCACGCAAAAGATGCGGACGCTGAACTGCGCGATCAACTAATGACGCCAGGCCAGCCGCGTGTCGATAGAGTGGCTACAATTGATATCGTAGCCATCGACTGGAACTGCCCTAAGTACATTCCAACACTGTATTCAGAAGACGCCATCAAGAAAGTAGTTGATGCGACAGTCAAACCCTTGATCGAGGAAAACGAATTACTTAAAGCAGAGCTTGCAAAGCACAAAAACGCTTGACTCACGTTAGGCTAATGCACAGAGCTAGCCGTCAAAGCCTTCCACAATTAGCACATCCGAGTCAGCATTTGCATTACGCAATGCTTTTGCTTTTTGATACTCAGGACTATTGTAAGCAGCCAGTGCCGTTTCATAATCTTTAAATTCAACTATCACATTGCGCATACGGTTTAGCCCTTCCATATCTTCGCAACGCCCACCCCGTACCACAAATTTAGCACCATATTTTTCATACACCGGTGCGCCTGCTTTAAGATAATCCGGGTAGCTTTCTTCGTTTGTGACTGTAACTCGCGCAACCCAATAGCCCTTCGCCATGCTTTTCTTCCTTTATAATTAATAGATAACAGAAATCGTTATTCGGATTATCATGCAGTTAGTGTCGTCTTGCAATTGCTGTTGTCGCCCAATGCGATGCAAATCGTGCATTAACTTATCACGCCGGTTGACAAGACAATCCCAAACCACTAGATTTAAACCATGACTTGCTCTACTCACGCGCTTATAAAAAAACCCGTTGCATCTAAACGGGCGTTATTTGCGCCTAAACAGGTCGCTCGCATGTAGGCAGCAGGTCAAATACGCAACACCCATAAACCTCGATAGCCTATAGCGGCTTCCGAGGTTTTTTGCATTCTGGAGCTCTATTTGGTTGTCACTCATCAGGAGACAACTATGCACAGCAGTATGTTTAAAGGTTCTTTCGTCGCCCTCGTCACCCCGTTTAATAACGATGGCGTGGATGAAAAAGCGCTAGCAAAGCTCGTTCGGTTTCATCTAGACAACGGCACTCATGGCATCGTGCCTATGGGCACCACAGGTGAATCACCTACGGTATCTCAACGAGAACACGAACGGGTGATTGCAATAGTGACTGCTGAAGTAGGCAAACAAGTACCGATCATCGCAGGAGCTGGATCTAACAACCCAATCGAAGCAATTACCTACACAAAATACGCAGCCTCAGTTGGTGCCGATGCCGCACTGCATGTTATGGGCTATTACAACCGGCCGAATCAAGAAGGGATCTACCAGCACTTCAAAGCACTAGACGCCAACACCACACTGCCAATCTTTGCGTATAACGTAGCGGCGCGCGCAGTAATCGATATCTTGCCTGCGACAATGGCACGCCTAGCAACCTTACCTAGCGTTATCGGTGTAAAGGATGCAAGTTGCGATATCTCAAGGCCTGTAAAAGAGCGCTTATTAATTGATAAGGATTTTTGTTTCTTATCAGGTGAGGACCCCACTACAGTTGCCTATAACGCTCAAGGCGGACAAGGTTGCATTTCAGTTACAGCCAACATTGCGCCTAAACACTGCGCGCAGATGCAAGAGGCTTGCTTGAATCAAAATTTCCAGGAAGCACTCAGCATTCAACTAAAGCTCATGCCATTGCATGAAGCCTTATTCGCAGAACCTAGCCCAGCAGGTGCGAAATACGCTTGCTCACTATTAGGGTTATGCGAACCCACATGCAGGCTACCCATTGTTGAATTATCGGATACTACAAAAGCCACCATCAAAAATGAAATGAAAAAGCTGGGATTAATCTAAACTACCAATGGCTTTGCCAACAGCCACGCATTAGCGTTGCTGTTGGCTTAGCAGGCCGCGTTAGAAATCCTTAGCGTCGTGACATTTTCACACTGTTATACTCAATACATCAGTTTGCTAGACACTCCAACGCGAAGCCAGTATCGACACAATGAAATCTATACTCATACTTGAAGGTAATTCAAAAAGCCTAGCTGAGGAAGCTCGGAACCGGGTTGGTGTGACACCAGCAGAAAACTACGGGCGCGCATTACAATCTCAGGACACGAGCGTTAGTTATAAAATAATCGCTCCTTATGAAACTCCATTACAAGAAGATGATTTAGACAATGTAGATGGCGTTGTGTTAACTGGCTCTGGTGTTCCTTGGTCAGTCGACGCACCCGAGGCAGCCCCACTACGATCAGCCGTTACAAGTGTGTTTGATAGAGGCTTGCCGGTACTCGGGTCATGCAACGGTATGCAACTAGCGGCTGTGATATTAGGTGGCAAAATTGGCGCATCACCAAATGGTATGGAGATTGGCCTCGCTCTAGAAATCAACCGTACAAACGAAGGTAGGCAACATCCTTTGCTTAAGAGTCGAGCAGATATCTATGCCGTGCCATGCGTACATCGCGATGAAGTTCAGAAGCTGCCAGAAAAAGCAATCTTGCTTGCAGAAAACGCACACTCCCCGATACAGGCTTTTGCTTATGAGAGCGAAGGTGTTGATTTTTGGGGTATGCAATACCACCCAGAATTTACCGCAGCGTGGGTTGCAGACCTTATGCGAGCACCAGGAACGATCTGGCAGAACTCAGAGAAAGCCGATGCGCTTGATATTGCAGATACAGATCAAACAGCGGCAAGTGCTTTAGGAGTACGCGGTGATGACTTAACACCCGATGTTCGGATGACAGAACTGCGCAATTGGCTTGCGCATCTTAATTAAGCCACTTAATTAAGCTACTAAGCCAATCGCTGGGATTAAATCTGCCTAACAGCACCCGATACGCGGATAGACGAACCAACTTCATCATCAATCTCAGCCCGTATTAATGAGCGTGAGCCCATGTCCTCACCCTGCACAATATCGATGGTACCTTTATGTGGCCACTTAATATCTCGTAAGTAACCCGCAAATGCGGCTGTAGCTGCACCTGTTGCTGGATCCTCCATAACGCCTCCAGATGCAAACGGGTTTCGGGTGTGGAACAACTGCTCACTTTCAGAAAACACGAACATCACAGTAACAAGCTTGGCCTTATTCATAAATACACGGCCTTCATCTAGCGAGTACTTCATATTAGACAAGGCGCTTCGGGAATTTAAACCAATAATCAAGTGATTTGCGCCTCCATTAGCAAACGCTGGTGGTATCGAGTTGTCGAGGTCGTCTTTTGAGTAACCAAACAGTTGGAGAGCATCAATCACCATCGCAGGATCGGCCGCTTGGGAATGAGTTGGCGGCGATTGCAAAGCTGCTGAGTACTCCCCTGACTGCATAAACCCCTCAACCGTTATTACCGCTTCATTCAATTGCAAGGTATAGACTCCGGTACCGTTATTCATTGCAAGAGCCGCCCCGAGTGCAATAGTTGCATGGCCACAAAATGGCACCTCAGATTCAGGCGAGAAATAACGGACACGCCAGTTGTCACCCTTACTATCACTCACGGGTTCAGCAAACGCAGTTTCTGAGTATCCAACATCAGCAGCAATGGATTGCATTGAAGCCACATCAGGGTGCTTGTCAGAAATATAAACGCCAGCTGGATTACCACCCATGTCGCCATCTGAAAATGAGGCAAGTCTAATTAAATCCAATTTGATGGTAATCCTGTATTAATGAATGAATAAGTCAGCAAAGATGGGAGCGTGATCTGAGCCGCCGGCATCGATTGATCGGTACAAACCCATAGGCCGTACTGGGCCAGCGTACCAGATGTAATCGATATGATCGATATTGTGCTCATATTTGGCACCTGCCGGCATTTGATCAGCTAAGCTCCATCCCAATGTAACCGCCGAATCAGTTAATACTTCTTCAAGTAGCAATCGTGAGCTAGAAGTACGTTGTACATTGCAATCACAAGCCAATACAACGGGTATATCGCTGGTTGATTTAATTAAATCAACTAACAGCTTAATCTGTGATTGTTGATCTTTAATATATTGCCCGATGGCTTTAGGCATCTCAGAAACAGGGCGATCATGATAAGAATAATAACTCGGATATAAGTGCGCGCCTATCACCGTTACCGCCTTATCTCCGATAATAATATCCACAGCAATAGCGGGGCGGTCAATTTTAAAATCAACTTCGATTACATTGGTAAAATCATGCTTAGAGAATATGGCTGTTGTACCACCATAGACTTCAGGGCTTACATGATAGTACGGATACGAAATCGCCATGTTTTCTACAAATTCTTCCTGAATATCAACCATCAGCTCCTGCACTGCAACGACATCAGGCGCAGCGGTATTGATTACTTTTAATATCGAATCAATATCTTTGTTTTGATTCCAGATGTTGTAAGTCATTACCCGAAGGCTTGGGGCATTCTTTTCAATCGCATTGTTAGGGATAAGAAATGGTGCGTAAAAATAGGCAAATACTAAAACAGGCAGCAGGGCTAAACCCACTGTGCTTTTTTTCCAGCTCAACAATGCAACAATAAAAACCGGAATTGCTACTACCAAAAAGAAATACGCTAGCTTGTTGAGCAAAATCAACGGCCACCACTGATCAGGCACAATTAAATAGGCTGCAAACCACAGCACGACAAACAAGCTGTATGTAGCAATTAAAGCTCTTAGATATTTCATAATGATTGGAATACTTACAGCCCGTTTTATGTACCCAACAAACTGGCCATAGCAAACAGAAAAGCGCAAAATGTCAGAAAAAGGGAGGCCAATGTAAACGTCACCACTACAAGCGCCGTTCCACGCCTAATAGTGAAAGGCATATAGATCAAATAGACAAGTTGAGCTATAAACAAGCCGTATATTGTGATTACTATGGGTTTTTGTACGACGCTAAGCAACTTAAAAAATTCTTCTGCGTCTTTTGCAGTAGTAGGTACGTCCACTTTGTAAAACGGGCCAAATTGCCCGTAGAAAATCAATAGCAATACAATCAAAAAACTAAGAACAATACGCTTTGTTGGAAGAGATGGCGGGTTTTTCATTCTAGTCCAGCGAAAAACTGCCAATGCAGGAATAACCATTACCGCAACTAGATATAAAAATAAAACAAAAAAATTCACTACAGCCAACCATCCATATCACCACTGCTCAAACTACGTCAAATCATCCGACTTAGGAAAACAAAGCCGAATAGCCACTATCGACACAAAACTAAGCAACATAGCAACCACCAGTGCCACTGTGTAAGAGCGACTCTGATCAAACAACCATCCACTTAACCAAGGTCCCAACAAACCAGCAAGGCCCCATGCGGTAAAGATTTGGCCATAAATACGTGGTGCAGCAATAGCACCAAACACATCAGCTACCGCAACGGGATAAACAGCGATGAGTGCGCCATAGCAATACCCAACTAATCCAAGGCCAATATAGACAAGCAAATATTGATTCTCTATCGGTAGTAACAATAAAACCAATCCAACAGCTGTAAAAAGTGGCAACCAACACAACAACGACCTACTCGATATTCGATCAGCAAAATACCCAGCACTAAAGCCACCCAACATATTGCCAAACACAACAAGGGTTGTGGCCCAAGCAGCCGCCGTTGTGTCAAGGCTCATCCAGGTTGCGATACCATAGGCGTGGCCAATCACCATCAGCCCAGCTGCAACTGCACCACCATACCCAAGCCACATAAGAAACCGCGAACGCCTCAGGCTTGACGAGAGTGTTCGGTTCGCCATTACGGGCTCACTTTGATAACTCGCCTTCGCCCAATAAATCAATCCCGCAGCGAGCAAAGAAATTAGCAAAACGATCGCACTCATCACTTGAAGTGCTAACGCATTACCGCCGCGCTCAATCAAAAAGGTGAACAATAACGGCGCGACCGTTGCACCCACTGCATAAAAAGCCGTAACCAACCCCATCGCTAGCCCACGATGATTAGGGGCAGCCTGACCAGACAACTGCAAAGCATAACCATACCCCACACCATTAGCGCCCCCGAATATCAAACCATATGTGATATACAAAGAGATAAGAGAGGCTGCGTAAGCTGAAAGCAATAGGCCGATTGCCGCCACTGCACCAGCAATCAATACAATAAAAAATGGAGAAAACCGCTGATACAAACGGTACCCAAACAACACCGCAATTGTTAAACAAACCAATGCAGCCGAGTAAATCAAACTCACGCTGGCTCGATCTGCACCCGGCAAACCTTCCCACTGAGGAATAAACACTGAGAAGGCGTGAATAGTACCTAGCACTGCGCTAAGTACACAGCAGGCAGTGATGGTTAAGTTGCGATGCAAGTGGTTCATTCCCACTGAGTTTGCATCGCTATTCGTTTTAGGTCAATTCCGTATCCATAAGCTGTTATCAAAAACGATACCCAACACCCAAGCCCAATGTTACCGGCTGATAATCGATCCCATTCACCGAGCCATCACCACCCTCTTCGCTTAGATCCAATCCGGTCTGATTGGAATAACGAAATTCGCCAGTTAAATAGAATCGGCTTGAGAGTTCATAATCAACACCAACCATCGCTTGATATCCGACTGAACCAGAATCAGAAAAAGAACGCTCTCCAGCGGCATCCTCACTATCCAAATCCACCTCTTGAAGCCACGTAACGCCACCGCCAACCCAGGTTGACAAGCGACTGCCGCTACTTAGTACGTAGCGACCATTGATATAGAATGTATTGCTCGCATAGTTTCCACTGGGTAACAACAATCCACCAGCAGTGGTGGCCCTCGAATCATTTGAGCGATATTCCCAACCAAATTCTGATATCCAAGGTGAGTCCGCGTAGTCATACCTCACACTTAAACCTGCTGTGAACCCCTGATCTACCGCAATACTCGATTTGCCATCATCGATACCATCCGCTCCAACAACATCAGCAGATTGATCGCCTAGAACACTAAGGCCAAAATGAGGTACAAGAGACCAGTGATCTCCTGCAGCAATAGCCAATGGGCTTAACAACATGACTGTGCCGCTGAACGCGAGGGCGGCAAGAAATCGAATTGATTGCCAGTATTTCATTTTTCTTCTCCTGAGTTATCAAATTGGGTATGTGGATGCTCTTACGCACTATTGCAGCCGCTGGCCCACTACCGCCAGTCCGGATACCATCAATGGAGTCGTTACTGCACCAACGGCATTAATTGAAAGCTAGAAGGCAATCCAACCGTTCGTGTTATTTCTCGACCACTAGTGCTGAAAGGGTTTCTAACACTTGGCTCAGGGTCGTATCATGGGGTCTCAATCATTTCTAAAAGGATGCTCCATGATCGATAGCTCCGGAAGAAAAGGGATCCGCGCCAACGGGACTATTCTGGATCTATTACCCGTCAGCCAAGTAATTGGCGTGATCGGAATGCTACTGGTTGCTCTTTTCACTCTCATCAAGCCAGAGGCCAGTAACGGACTAGCTTTCAAAGCTCGGGCGCTATTTTGGGGGTTGCATGTTGGTTTAGGTTTAACAGCACTCTGGGTTGCGAGTCGCTGGCTGGCAAGCGGCAAGAGACTACCCAATAGCACACTAGCTGCGATTATCGTGACTGGATGCGCTGGCGCGCTACTAGCCACTCCAGGCTACCTTGCACTTGATGCTTTATACGCACCGCACATTGTAGATCTTGATCCCGACCCGCCCACTGGTTGGCTACTACTAAGGCTACTAGAAGAAGCAATAGAACTAATCCCGTGGTTTCTTGCTACATGGGTACTCATCAATTTGCCAGTACTGCTACCACCTCCCGATTCTTCAATACGCATGGATGATACGGTTAACGACCCACCTCCTGACAACAAACCCTTAGCTGTAGAAACCAAGCAAACAGAACACACTTTTTTGCTGTGCCTACCCGGCATTATTGGCACCGATGTAATTGCAGTAGCAAGCGACCTGCACTACTTAAACGTATGGACGGTAGCAGGCCGAACAACTCTATTAGGCAATTTACGCGATGTTGTTGAAGAACTCGACGAGCTGGGTATGCAAGTACATCGCTCTCATTGGATTGCCAACTCTCATGTGCGACGTGTTGTGGGTAACGCTAGCAATGCCGCATGCATCATGTCGAACGAATTGCGAGTGCCTGTCAGCCGCAGACGTTGGAAAGCGGTTAGGGATCAATTTGGACGTGGTGTAATACATGGCGTTGACTCTGAGAGTGAACAGCAAACCTAAAAGAATGAAGCCGCTAGGTATTTCGTGGATACAAAGCGCCGCGCTAAGCACCCCGGAATCCTTCTGAATGATTATTAATATGCATTACATGGGCAAGGGCACATTGATGGCTGAAGCTGGATAGGGCTGAACGCAGTTCTCAGTGTTACTGCAAACAGTGTTGCCTTAATGCAATGAACAAACGTTAATGAGTGTAAGCGCCATAAATACCTAGTCCACCTACAATCACTAAGCTTAAGGCCCAAACGATATCAAGATTAAACCAAGTTTTAGATAAGAATTTGAGCCCAAGCCAGAAGTAGATGATCGTAGCCAGCACACCACCGGCAACCGTCATGGCTGCGGTGTGCGCCAGTGCAACGATAACTGCATTCGACAACCTGCCGGCCATAAGTGATTGCACAGCCTGATGGCCAGTATCGTTTGCATCGATTCCGCAAATGCCAAGATAGATAGGCACCAGCATTAACCCAGCGCCATGTGCCATGGCAGCTAAAAAAGACCAAAGCCCCAGTTTAGCGGGATGCACTCGTGCTAGAAACTTTGGATGGCGCCGATTGATTAACAGGTAAATGCCCATCAATACAACGATAACTCCCGCACCTATTCGTAACTCCTTCTCCCAAATAAACAGTGCGCTCATCAAAGAGAAAGGTAACAGGATGGCCAGCATGGCAATGAGGTGTCCTAGCGCCAACAGCCCTAGCGCCACTAACAGGCTGGAACGCTTGCCATTCATCAAGCCAGCAGAAACAGCTAATGGCCACCCCATGCCGGGGTTAATGCCGTGATAGACGCCAGAAAAAATGACGGCCCACCAAAGGGCCGCCTCTGTTGTTAACTCCATATGCGATGACGAATCGTTACCGTTATTCCAACTTTAAACGCTTGGGTAACAGAAACTATCAGTTGAACAATCACCACCTTCAAGGCGAATTTGATGACTGCGATAGCCTTTTGGAAAATCGACGTAGAAGTCCTTATCGAGCTCGAACCCGCCATTCTCTCCAACACGTGCCATCACCATTTGGCCGCCTTCGTCGTTAGGATAAAATTGATCATCCCACGTTGAGTAGAGTGAGTTAGTCCAATAAACGCGTGAACCATCTCGACTAATCTCAACCATCTGCGGGCCAAACGCAAAGTCTTTACCATTAGGGTGCTTGGTATCGCTAACAATACCGCCTAACTCGACTTTCCCTGCGAGCACGGGGTTCATCGGATCAGTAACATCATATTGATGCATTTCACCAATACCCCAACACGCTACGTATAGGTATTTGTCATCAAGACTTAAATCAATATCGGTAACCAGTGGAGGAACTGCCTCAAACCCTTTTAATAAATCGGGCAGATCATCAGCACTTGCCGGTTGCGGATCGATCGTGATGGTTTTTTTCGCTTGCCAAACGCCATCGTCATCACGCCACCATGTGAAGATAGCGCCTTGAAGATTAGTGGTATCAACTACCACACCACAAAAACCGTAAGATTTTTTGGGATCGTGCGCCGGCCGTATCTCCAATGCCATCTGATGATTTTCACCTAGATCAATCGTTTGGATATTTTTACGCTTACGTAAATCCCAGAAGTGAATCGAGTGGCCGTACTTATTACTGAGTAGATCCTCTGCCACGACACCATTCTCAAATTGCGGCGGCAATCCCCACTCAGAGCTCACCATGTAATCTTGCGGCAGGTTCCACCAAAAATCATAATGCTTGTCTTGCTTGCCTCGATCCATTTCGTATTGACCAATGATCTCAAAGGTTTCGCAATCCATAATAAATATACCTGGCGGGCCATCGGTGCCGTCTTTACCACCACCACCAAGAGTTGATACGTAAATACCCTCAGGGCCGCAGTGGATAGTATGCGGCCGCGAGTAACCCGTTTTTTCAAATATTTCTTCTGGTTCAAGAATTTTATGAACCTTCAAATCTAACGGGTCTTTAACATCGATAACGAAAATGCGCGACGAGCGTATGCCCGGAACAATTAGATAGCGTCGCTCAAGAAACGCATGCCCACTTAAGGGCGACAAAGATGATGAACAAGCATTCCAACCAAAGTGGTGAAACTCGTCGCCTTTGCTATCGACGATTAGTTGATGAACAATTTGCCCAAAGGTTTTAGATGAAGAATCGAGATCGACTACAGCGATACCATCCGGTTGAGAACCATCGGGGCTTAACATCACTGTAAAACCGTAATTTTCTACTGGCGCTTGCATGGCCAGCTTAGCTGTTGCGTGGAACGTTGGATCAGGTCTTAAACTCATGCTGCCTCCCAAAAATATGCTAATTGCCACTCGATACTATCGGATCTATTTCCGATTAGCCAGAGTTCATATCATGGAGTGCGGTTTGCAGCTGTTATCGGTATCGTATAGAGGCCAATGGAGGGCAGATGAAAAGGAAACTTCCCATCAGGCAAAGGCAGACTATTCCAGAGGTTTAGTCTTCAGCGTTACCCGAAAGGCCCAGCAAAATTGCCAAGGCATCCTCAGCTCTATCTGCTGGCACAAATAGATGATCATGAAAAAACCCTGAAACGGGATTGACCCCCATACCTTCCTTAGCCAATACCGGGATGATCGCCGCTAAAAAACCCACTGCATCCAATGCAGAATGAACTTCAAGCGTTATACGGCGACACGGAAAAACGTGCTCGAGCCCGGAAGCGTTTGCATCCGTCTCGGTTAGGATTAACGTCACCCCTTCCGATTCTCTAAACACCATTAACGCTTTATCAACCTGTTCAGATAACTGCTCGGCGCTAACAGTAGCAAACACATAGGTGCGCGTATCGAGCTTCGGGCTCATCTTCGCCATTAACGACGCTAAGTCAGTTTCACCCGTACTAAGCGCATTGTTTTTGGAGTTATCAGTCATAGTGAAAATGGTGTGGTTAACGAGCAAATGCTGATCGAATTAACCCAAGGCCTGCCAGAGTAAACAACGCAGCAGCTACTCCATCTATACGGCGACGAAATCGGCGATAAGCACGCATCATCCCACCGATTGAAAAAATGTAAGAATATAAGGCATTGTTTAAAAAGCCCACCGCGGCACATACCAGCGTAGTGGCTACGACTACTTGCAAGCCATCATTAGAGTCTATGCCGACAGAAAGCGCTGCCATCCAGGCAATGACCGATTTTGGATTAGATACATTTAATACCAACCCTCGTAAAAACCATCTCTTCTCAGTAGGTACAGTTAAAACCTCAGGATTAGCCTGACTAGCAGAACGCGCGGTTTGCAAGGCCAACCAAAGCAAATAAAGGCCGCCCACTATTTTTAATGCCATTAATAAGTAAACAGAACCTTGGAGTACGGCACCCATGCCGCTGGCTGCAATCAAACCCCAAAACACCAAGCCGAATGACAAACCAAAGCTATAGATCAAACTGGTTTTACGGCCATGGCTCATGGCGATGGTAGCGTTAGATAGATTAGCAGGGCCAGGCGTGACAGCTACCGCAAAAAAAGCCACTGCGGACACAGAAAGTGAGATTACGTCAATCATTAGCTATTAATTTACCGGCCAGCTGTAAGGGCGAAGGATTTCGCTTACCTACTTTTATACACTACTGAATTTAGAGCGACAAGCTACCCTTCATATAATCTATAGCTCGCCCAGTTAGCTCGACCCTATCCCCTAACAAACGACAACCCAAGGTACCGGACCTTGCCGATATTTGCCGCGCACGCAGTTCTGTTTTATTCAGCTGGCCTGACCAATAGGGAGTAAGCAAACAATGGGCTGAACCAGTTACTGGATCCTCCGGTATGCCAAAAGCTGGCGCAAAATAGCGAGAAACAAAATCGAAGTCTTTAGCAGCAGCTGTAGCGATAACCCCTCGACTACCTAGGGCACCAAACTGAGATTCGTTTGGCGTAAGTGCTGCAACTTCCTCGGCACTATCAAACACAGCCACGATGTCGAATTGATCGGGCGAGTAATCCCCCACCCAAATTGATTTAGGAGTGCTTCCAAGAGCTGCTGCAACCTCACTTAACTTATCGTGCTTACGAATAGCGATTGCTGGAAACTCCATCGCTAAACTACCGTCATTTTTACGCTCTACAATTAATTCACCAGAAAGCCTCGTTACAAACGTAATGGACTCACCCTGATAGCCCAAATGTTTGTACAAAACATGCGCCGCAGCTAACGTTGCATGACCACACAACGCAACTTCAAATGATGGAGTGAACCAGCGAAGCTCCCACTTGGCGCCGTTAGCCACCAAATACGCCGTCTCAGCCAAATTGTTTTCAGTAGCAATAGATTGCAGGAGCGAATCATCCGGCCAATTATCAAACTGCACAACGGCTGCAGGGTTACCTTCGAATAATTTATCCGCGAACGCGTCTACTTGATAGAGATCTGTCATAGCCAAGAACGCCTTTTCATGCAACCAGAGTTAAATTCTAATTAATCATAAAAACGCGCTACTACTTAAGCGCCATAGACCGTGGCTAGTTAGAGCCACGAAGATTTACGGTAATTCCATAGAAACTGTCGTCTTCATCACCTATCAGCCAGCGCAAGCCTCAGCCCAAGCGCTCCGAATGCGGTTGCAAAAACGCGCTTCATCCAAACCATTACACGAGGGGATTCAACAATGTACTTACGCGTAGCCGATGCAAATGCACCATAGACAACGAACACGATGAATGTCATCACCATAAAAACAACCGCAAGATAAACCAAATTTGCAAGCGAGCTTTCTACTCCTGCTGGTACAAACTGAGGAAGGAACGCTAAGAAGAACAGAGATAGTTTTGGATTAAATACGTTCAACAATGTACCGTTAACTGCGATTCGCAAGTAAGATTGCTCAGTTTTCTCTTCGTTTATATTCAATAGGCTCTTGTCACCCAACATAGACCAAGCCATGTAGAGCAGGTAAGCAACACCTAAATACTTAACAACGATAAAGGCAAGCGCACTGGTGTGAAAAATCGCCGCTAAGCCAACGATACTGGCAACAGCCGCCGGCACAATACCAAAGGTACAACCCAATGCTGCTGCAACGCTAGGCCAGAAACCTCGCCCAAGCCCTACAGCTAACGTGTAAAGCACTCCCGTTCCAGGCAGCAAAACCACGACAAGCGATGTTAGTAAAAACTCGATAGACATATTTTTGATAACTCAACTTAATACACTCAAACTAGGCTATCAGCAACGTCGTCGATGTGCACGTGATCTGTTGGACATTTATATGTATCAATACAGCCAAAGGTAGGTGCATCATTGGCGCTTGGCCAGCGCAGTAGCCTTACAAATCATCCCAGCTAGCGCCAGAACTCCCACCATCGCTTTGATTTTCTGCCAAAGTCTTCAGCGTCAAAACCGTAAAAAGTGCTCATGATTTCGGATTCTGAAATATCAGCGCCTTCGCTTAACGCTTTATTAGCTGCGACAACCTCCGCGCTCTTAGCAACCACTGCCTCAAACACCGATACCGTAATTTCTTCGGTATAGCCCTTTTGTAGCAAACTAATACCCAGGGCAAGTGCGGTGGTAAACAATTGCTGGCCTGCCACCGGCACATGAAAAGTCGACCCGTCATTTGCGCGAATCTGAAAATCAACCCCAAACTTTTCAACACCCATATTTTTAAGTACCGCCCAAGAGAAAGCGGATTGAACAAATAGGTACAACTTTCGCGAATCGGCCGGTGACAGCCCATACGCCACTAAGTCGGCGATAATGTCCGCTTCGTTTGAATTATTTTCTTCAAACAGCTGAGCCGTTCTGGTGACGAGTGCTAGTGCTTCTTCTTGGTTCATGTTTGTTTTTGGTTTCAATTTCAAAAAAAGTGCTTGGTAACTAATCCCTTCAATTAATCGCAACACTTACGGGCTAACATTACCGAATTTTGCTAGCACTGCACTAATCTAAATAAACAGCTAATGATTACAGCAAAGCGGTTCAGCAATATCTACGATCGATCCGTCAGCAGCTTAATACCCATCGCGCAAAAGAATGCACCCAATGCTGCTTCTACGTAACGCCGAGCTCGCGTGTACAACGCAACCATTGGCTTCGTCGAGAATGCGAGTGCATACATAATATGACCGCCCACTGATAGCAAGGTTGCGCCAAGGACGATACTACCGCCTACCCACATTGGCGCACCAGCATGAACACCGATAGACACAATCGCCAACGTTGCCAGCGCTGCTTTGGGGTTGGTCATTTGCACGGTAAGGCCTCTTCTAAAATAGGCTGCATCACTTTGCAAGCTAACCACTGTTGTATTGACATCTTTAGCAGAGGCCGCCGAGCGTAACGCTTTATAGCCAAGCCACAATAAGTAAAAGCCGCCCAGTACTTTAAGCGTAAACATTACAATCGCGTATTTGGATATCACGGCGGTGAACCCTAAAACGGCAAGCGACACCCAAAGGCAAGTACCGAAGCCAACACCCAGCGCCAACGCAATACCTTGCTTACGCCCCACCCCCATGGATGTGCCAATTACGGCCATTATGTTGGGGCCCGGGCTCATCAATGCCAGCATCACTGCTGAGAGTGAAAGAAGCACACCAGGGAGAAACTGTTGGATTTCTGACACGAGAATCGTTCCTAAGGGCTGGTTGCCACTATAGCTATAAATAGGCTGTAGAGCCAATCGCTCAGGCTACACGTTACATTAACGGGAGTGAGCGACCCTACTCTTCAGTAGATATCGCCTACTTTATGCGCAATAAACTCAGCAGCAATCATGACAGGCTAAATCAGAAGCGAAAGAAGTCGGCTTATTGGATGCAACCTACTGGGATGTAAAATCGCTGTTTTGGCTGATGATCAGGCACAGCGAACCCAAATAGGTTCAAGACAGGGTGCCTGTGCTGTTAAAAGAATTAAACAAAGAAATGTCGACAGCAAAATGATGTCTCGCAAACCCGCTATTCAATCGCGAGCGTGCAGATAGATTAATACTTTTCCTCGGACATTACTTTCAACTTCTCGATCCAGAGTGGCACCTAGCTTTTCAGCAAGCCGGATCGATGGGTCGTTATCAACCGAAATACAACTATAAACACTAGTCCATCCTAAGGTTTCATACGCATAACTTCTAGCACGAACAGCGGCTTCGGCTGCAATACCAAGGCCCTGCTTTTGCTCAACAATGCCCCAGGTGATTTCTCGTTCCGGCCACCCTTCTGGAAACCATAAACCCACTATTCCACAAAAATCACCAGTGGATTTTTCCTCTACCGCCCAAGCACCATAACCTCTTATCACCCAATGGCCCATCATGGCTGCAGCTGCTCTCCAAGCCGAAGAGCGATCAAGAGGACCTCCGTAGTATCTTGTTAAGTCCGAGCCATAAAATTGCGCATAGGGCTCGAAGTCTGTTTCCTCCCTAAATTCACGCATAATTAATCGTTCAGTTTCAATTACGGGAATTTGCAAAACCCCTCTCCTTTTAGCAACTGGAATGCGATAACTCACATTTGTGTAAATATAATTTTATAACTGTACAGGAGCCAGCTGCACGCCCTACCATTTTTATCCGCCCCTTTCACAGAAATTTAGTAAATAATTTTTTATAAACGGCAAAAAAGAATTTAATAGTCGAAAAAGTTGTGAACACTGCGTAATTTTTTTATTTGCCCAATAATATCTTCTATACTTTCCTGACCAAGCAATATCGATTGCTTGCCACTCGTACCAATCACCCATGATCAACATGTCACATTGATCAACTTGCAAACTGTATAAATATACAGTACTCTAAATTCATTAACTCAATGGATGAAGAGAATGGGACACTACCCCCGTTTATTTGACCAAGTCAGAAGCGCAACGCGTGAGCACCGCCTAAGCTATCGTGCTGAACAGGCTTATGTGATGTGGGTGCAACAGTTCATTCACTTTCATGATTGCGCTCACCCGCAAGATCTCGGGCCGCTCGATGTCGAAGCATTTCTAAGCCATTTAGCATTAGATCGCAACGTTGCGCCAAGCACCCAAAGCCAAGCGCTTAGTGCCATCGTGTTTTTGTATACCTACGTACAGTTATCGCCCTTGGGTAACCTAGATGACCTGACAAAAGTAAAAGCAACTTCCACAACAAATAAGCAACGCAATCCAGTCACGTTCTCAGCAGACGATGCAACAACAGTTTTGTCTCTACTTAAAAATCCGTATCGGTTAATCGCGTCATTAATGTACAGCTCTGGCTTACGGTTAGTGGAGGCTTTACGTTTACGAGTGAAAGATATCGACTTTCATAAAGGCACTATCACTATCAGAGATGGCAAGTGCGGTAAGGATCGAGTAGTCCCTCTATCAGACAGCGCACTTCTGCCATTAAAAAAACAAATTGGCCTTGCCCGTTGCATACACGATGAGGATCTAGCCGATGGCTATGGCCGCACTGTGCTACCAAACTCCCTAGCACGAAAATATGGTTTAGCGAGCAGTGAATTCGGTTGGCAACTGGTATTCCCAAGTGGCAGCCGCAGCTTAGAGGCTCGCTCCGGTGTCGTTAGCCGCTATCACCTACCAGAGCAGTCAGTACAGAGGGCAGTGCGCTCAGCCATTATAGAAGTCTGTAATCAAAGCGACTATCGGGGCAACATTGATAAGCAGGCTAGCTGCCATACCTTCCGCCATACGTTTGCTATTCAATCTCTACAACGCGGTGTAGATATCCATACCGTTAAAGAGCAGCTTGGCCATAGCGACATTAGTGCAATGCATGCCTATACCCACTCAACTCCAAATAACGATACCCATCCGCTTAAAACAGCTTAAGCGGACAAAGCGTTGGTAACATTGCTTACCTAACAGCGGCTACCAAAGCTATTCCTCGTACGGAAAAAAGTAACGGTTTCATAATCAAGGATCGTATTATCATCTGAAACCGCACCAACACTAACAAAGTTGCACCCACCATTGCTAAATGTGCTGCTCGTATAAGACAAAGCGCGAGTAGTCGCCACAGGCTCGTTGTTTACTCTTATTTCATATCCTTGCAGCCCGTTTGATCCTGTCTCTGACCCTTCCCACGAAATAATAATTTCAGTAGCTAAGCTGGCCACTCTTACATTGCTAACGGTGTGCACACCCTCGGTCAAGCTACCAGCAACGATCAAGTTATCATCAGTCGAAACACCAGTATCTAAGTCTATTATCACCGTGTTCGAAAATTGCCCTACATTGCCGTTGGTATCCACCAATCGGATTTTGTAGGCCACCGGCGATTCTGGCTTTACGCTGGTATCAAAATAACTAAAATTTGCATCGGTTGTTTCAATCAGTACATCATCAAGATAAATCTCTACCAAACTATTTGGAATTTGTCGGATAGGTGGCCAGAATAATTCAACCGCATTACGATCATACGCTCTAGCCGTTAGTGCTAACTTACTTGATGTAATCGCCTCATTACCAACCGCCTCTGCGTTTCCGCCAGGCACCACGGGAAGTGATTCGGCCGCTATACATTCAATCGCCCCATCTACAGTTACACCACAAAAATTTGAGTTACTCAGATAAAAAAGCTTGCCCGACTCTAGCGATGTAAATCGTGTATCCGACATATAACGACTCTCATCCACTGAACCGTCAAAACGAAATGAACAATCGAGTTGTTGATCTTGATTTAAACCACATATGGCGGCGTTACTCACCACTAGATCGGTATAAGGCCCGTTAGTGGGCGGCGCCATAGTCTCTGTCGGTAAATACCCAACTCTCCAGCATTGAATATCGCCCGTGTCCTGTAAACCACAACCGGTCAGGCCGGATACATCTAAATCAATAAAATTGCCAGCCAAACTACTGGTGTCGCTAATTCTAGAATCAGTCGACCAGCAATTAAGGTTGCCGCTAAGTTGTATGCCGCATGTTGCATTGCCATTCGCTGACAAGGTTAAGAACCCCGTGCCGTCATCACCCAACCCATTATTGGGCACTTGGGTTTGTTCATTAGTATCTAGCCCCCAACACCAAGCTCGATTATTGACATCAATCGCGCAGGTGTGACTAGTACCCGCAAAGATATCAACTAGCGGCTGGTCAATTTGCGGAATAGTTTGTTCTTGATAAAAATTAAGACCACCCCAACACACAGCCGCGCCATCGAGGGTGATACCGCAAGTATGCTGATGCCCAGCAGAGATGGCTTTAAGCGCAGGTAAATCATCAGGAGAGTCGTAACGCCTTGAGTGCGTCTGCGTTCTACAATCAACGCTACCGTCAATGCTAAGGCCACATAAATGAGAGAGGCCAACGGCCACTTCGGTAAATGGCTGCGCAAGCGAGGGTGCACTAAATGCGGCAAAAAGGCCGAAGTAAAACAAAGAGATAGTATGTCGAATTTTCATAATTGTCCTTATCATGGCTGACAGCGTAATTAGAGCATAAGTCGCATAATTGATGCCATGTTCGTATTACCAGTATTATGATTAATCGCAAACGGCCTGATGCAACCCGCTTGAATGCTTTGGGATAAAAGTCTAACCCGCTGTTCCTGCGACATGAGATACTTATTAACCAGTGTGAAGGCAAGGGCCTGCAATATTCCATGTACGCCTTAGCGCACTGACTGCCTCCGTAGCACGTGAGGTAATCGCTTTAACTAATCAGGATATTCCAGATGGTAAACGGCTTATTTGCCTACATTCTGAAGTACAGCAAGCGTCAGCAAATTGTGCTGACCTTGATGACAATCGGGTCGTTTCCGTTTTACTACCTTAGCTTAGACCTACCCAAAACAATTATTAATGATGCGATCAGCGGCACTAAATTTCCGGTTGATGCATCCATTGATTTATTAGGCTACAGCTTTAGTGTCGGCACATTTGCACAAATTCCATATCTACTACTTCTGTGCTTTGCCTTCTTGCTGTTGGTACTCATCAATAGCGGCTTTAAATTGGTTATCAATATCTATCGTGGTGTGCTTGGCGAACGCATGCTCAGGCGCATGCGCTTACAGCTCATCGATTGCATCATGATGTTTCCATTGGCACGGTTTCGCAACACTAGCCAAGGCGAATTGGTGTCTATGGTTAATCAGGAAACAGAACCCTTGGGCGGCTTCATTGGCGAAGCGATTTCTTTACCTCTGTACCAAGGTGGCTTGCTCTTAACAATTTTGACGTTTATGTTTGTTCAGGATTGGAAATTAGGTCTTGCCGCAATTGCGCTTTATCCGGTTCAAGCGTGGTTGATCCCTAAATTACAGCGACAGGTGAATTTGCTTAATCAGCAAAGAACCATTCGGATGCGTAAATTAGCCGAAAACCTTGGCGAGGTAGTCGCTGGTATTAATGAAGTCCATATCAACGACAACAGAAACTTCTTTAAAGATCATTTTTCAAAATTGCTAGGTGCAATTTTTAACATCCGGGTACAGATATACAAAAAGAAGTTTCTTATAAAGTTTTTGAATAATTCTTTTGCACAACTAACACCGTTTCTCTTTTTTCTTATTGGTGGTTTGTTAGTCATCCGTGGGGAGCTAACGATAGGCGCCTTAGTCGCGGCAGTGGCGGCATACAAAGATCTTTCACCCCCATGGAAGGAGCTACTGGGCTGGTATCAAAGCCAAGCGGACGCTAGATTAAAATATTCCATTTTGACCGAACAGTTTCAGCTTGATCAAAGCCAATCGCAAATACAAGACTCACTCTCACCTAAGTGGCTTGATGAACAACAAACGCTGCCGATAGTAGCTAAGAACATTAGCCTGAAACGCTCCGATGGCATTAATGAAGTTGATAATGTTTCCTTCACTATTGATCGCGGTGATTGGGTTAGCCTAGTAGGCACCGGCAATAGTGGCAAAAACGGTTTAGCCCAAATTATTGCAGGCTTAGTTAACCCAACTAATGGAAAGGTACTCATTGCACAACATGACGCAATGCAAATACCCAAAACAACCATCGGCCGTGCAATCGGCTATGTAGGCCATGACTCCTACCTTTTCGCCGCATCGATACGCGACAATCTGCTACTGAGCCTAAAATACCAACCGCAGGAAAACATTCTCGACAATGCCTCTGACGACGAAGCCATACACTTTGATAATTGGTTACAAGAGGCACGCTTGTCCGGTAACAGCGAAGTGGATCCGAAAGCAAATTGGGTAGACCACCAAAACGCAGGTGCAGCCAATGCTGAGCAGTTAACACAATGCATCGGGTCAATCTTACGGACTGTTGGTGCTGAGGATGATTTAGTTCACTACGCACTTGCACGGTCGATTAATACTGAAGACTATCCTCAGCTAACCAGTAGAATTATCAAGGCTCGAGAATTATTTAAAGAAGAAGTCAAACTTCAAGGTCTCGACCCAATTGTCGAGTTTCTTGATCCATCTCAATACAATGAAAACACTTCCCTAGCAGAAAATATCCTGTTTGGTTCATCAAGCCTAATAGGCCTTTCTGCCGAGAGGTTAACGGAACACCCAACATTACGGCCGCTTCTACGCGAGTATGATCTCGCTGACTCCTTAGATGAAACCGCCATCAGTACGGCGACCACCATGGTTGAGCTTTTCTCTGATCTGCCACAAGGTCATGAATTTTTTGAACGGTACAGCTTTCTAAATGCTGACGACTTAATACAACTTAAACGCATCTTAGGTTTACTCCAAAAGGCAACCAAAATTGATGAGTTGGAAACCAACGATAAACTGTTGCTACGCTCAATCCCCTATCGCTTAATCAGTGGCCGTCATCGTGTGGGTTCGCTTGGAGATAGTGAAAAACAAAACATAGTAAAACTACGCAAGTCTTTTGCTGAAAGCCTAGACAGTGAAACCCGTGACCAAATTAAGTTCTTTTCACCTGACAGTTACAACGCGTTTATGTCTGTTGGTGAAAATATTATATTTGGTCGAATCGTTTACGGGCGCCTGGGCGCAGAAGAAAAAGTCTACGGTGTCATTCTCGATGTGCTAAAGCGCTTAGATTTACTCTCACCAATATTAGAAATTGGCCTTTCAGCTCCCGCAGGCTTGGCAGGCAGCCTCCTTCCAGTTTCACAACAGCAAAAACTCGTACTTGCCCGCAGCTTAATTAAACAACCAAAGATGCTCGTTATAAACGAAGGGCTTAGCGCATTAGATAACGACGAAACGACAACTATTTTGACAAATTTAAAACGGGACTACCCGCAATTAAGTTTACTGTGGGTTGATAACCAAGCAAGGATTTCAACTTTATTTGATCGCTACGCTTACTTGCAAGCAGGCAAACTGAGCAAAATAGAAACGACTACATTACAAAGCGAGCACCTCGAAGTAGGCTCTAAACCTAACGAAAAAACCGTAAGGCTTGCAAATTCAATCGGCGAGGATGAGAAACTCACCCTACTGAATAGCATCCCGATGTTCCGGCTACTCGACAAGCCACAACTTATCTTATTAGCCAGTAATTGCGAGGCTGTGAACGTATCGAAAGGAGAACGCTTATTCCATCAGGGCGATCCTGGAGATGCTTTGTTTATTATTGTTGAAGGCACGGCTGGCATTATGATTTCAAACGGTGTAGTTGAGCAAAAAGTACGAGAATGCGGCGCTAACGAGGTTATAGGCGAACTCGCCTTACTATCAGATAAGCCACGATCAGCTTCTGTTGATGCCATAACTGATTTAGTGATCTTATATCTAAGCCGTGATGTATTTATTGAGATGCTGAGATCAGATGGGGAAATCGGATATCAAATACTTCAGGTGGTTGTAAACCGATTTGTTGATTCCAATTTAAAATTGGCGAAACTAATAGAGTCATAACGCTATTTTACACGCCAGTCATTGTTTAAACGCAGAGTGCATACATGTCCATTGAAGATGAATTTGAACTTCTTAGTCGGCTCGAACTATTTGAGAATCTCGACCCGATACAGCTAAAGAGATTGATATTCGTTAGCCAGCGCTATCAACTGCAAGCTGGCGAATATTTATTTCGGCAAGGCGATGCTATGGGAAGCGTGTTTGGCATCGTTAAAGGTGAATTTTCAGTTATTTTGGAATCATCACAAGGTGATATCGTCGCCGCACATCAAAAACCAGGCGATTTAGTGGGGGAAATGGCAGCCATTAGCGGTGCACCACGTAATGCATCCATTCGGGCAGACACTGATTGCGAAGTAATCGGTTTTGAAAAAGATTTATTCATCAGCACTGTGGTCAATCACCCACCCACCGCTTTAAAAATGATGAGGCTTTTAGCTGAGCGATTAGAAATTCAAAATAAACAACTGGCACTGATTTCCCAATCTCAGCATCTTGATTAATTTAGCTGGTAATAGTCGTATTCATGCATGTTCTCCTTTTACCGTTTTTGTTGACGATTCAGGATGCGCGGAATTAGCACGGCCTTCTTCAAATCTGCGGATGGTTGATGCTGTTACGCGATTACCGAAGCCACCAGAAAAACGTACAAGGAAACGAGGCACACCGATATGCTTAGACAACAAATTAATTTTCATTCGCTTCAAAAAGCTGACAGTCCCCCATTCGCATAACCCAGCATTAATCGCGTCCTCGATTGTGCTTAGTTGATACCAGGGCGCTGATTGCACAGCTTTATTCATCGATTCACGATCGCCATAATAATCAAGTAAGGCGGTTGCTCGAGCATGGGCCGCACGAGTATCAGCAATTGCACCATCTGCATCTTGTGCCAGGCTATGAAAAGGCTTGAATTTTTCGCTCAGGACGAGGTAACCAAATTGATCTTTATCATCAACACCCGGGATGAGGATTAGCTCATCTGAATAGAAGGCATATCCAGGCAAAAGCGCCATAGTGACGTAACCAATTTCCGTCACAATGATATTGCGTGATTGATTAACAATATATTTATCATCAATCTTGCTTCTCACAGCGCTCGCCCTCGCCTCTTTAAGCACCTTGTTAACCGTATCGGTAGAGCTGTAGCGAGTTAGAATATTGCAGGCGTTGTCTGTCGCGGCTTCAGCACGTAGTTTGAGTAGTAAATTCATAGATACATCCTTTATGGTTACCGCAGTAATCGCGTAGTTAGGATTCTGCAAGGGTGAGCAAAATGAATTTGGTGGATACGGCAGAACGGACTGGTAAAAATACCCATTTCTTCAAATTAAGCAAAAATAGGCCGGCCTACGTCTCTGTCTGTACTTTTGACGAATTTGGCTAGATAATGATTTTCGATATGGCCGGATTGGCGTTAATGGAGAGCTGCATGAAAAACACCGAATCTATCCTTAGGAATATCGATTTATTTGCAGGTTTGGATGATCAATCTCTATCACTGTTAGGTGAACAATCCCGCACCCTCAAATTTCGTAAAAACACCATACTGATGTCTGAGGGAGAAACGGGCGAAAGTCTTTACATTAT
>CALJAA010000008.1 GCA_938028465.1 uncultured Granulosicoccaceae bacterium
GATGGCACGGGCACTAGTGCAACGGCAACCGTCACCATCAACATTACACCGGTGAACGATGTTCCCGTGGTAACGGATACTAACTTCACCGTTAACGAGAACGATTCTCTCACTGATGCGGTTGTTGCCACCGATGCCGAAGGTGATCCCATGACGTACTCCGTCGTGGCGCAACCTGCTCATGGCACTGTGACACTCAACGCCGATGGCACCTTCACTTACCAGAACAATGGTGATGAAGCTACACCTGATACGTTTACCTACAGCGTTAACGATGGCACTGGCACTAGTTTAACGGCTACCGTCACCATCAACATTACGCCGGTGAACGATGTTCCCGTGGTAATGGATACCAACTTCACCATAAACGAGAACGATTCTCTGATTGATGCGGTCGTTGCCTCCGATGCTGAAGGTGATAACCTAATCTATGCGGTTGTTGCACAACCGACTCATGGCACCGTAACACTCAACGCCGATGGCACCTTTACCTACCAGAACAACGGCGATGAAGCCACGCCTGACTCGTTTACCTATAACGTTAACGATGGCACAGAAACCAGTGCAACGGCAACGATCACTATTAACATCACTGCGGTCAACGATGCACCAATCGCCGCCAACGACGTCGACACGGTAGATGAAGGTGGAACAAGCACTTTTCTTAATTCTAATACTGGGTCCGTATTAACTAACGACTCGGACCCAGAAAACGAATCACTAACGGCGAGCATTGTACAAGAGCCAAACAATGGCTCAGTAGCCATGCAGCCAGATGGAACCTTCGAATACATACACGATGGCTCAGAGACTACGGCAGACTCATACATATACGCTGTCACCGATGCAAGCGGCGCCAGTAGTAATGCTACGGTAAACATTACTGTAATTGAGGTAAACGATGATCCTGTTGCCACTGGTGACGAATACACTGTAACCGAGGGTGACTTACTAGCCCACCCCACAGCATCTGTTCTTGACAACGATAACGACGCTGAAAACGATGCACTGACAGTTCAACTAGATAGCGGCCCATCACAAGCCACGAGCTTCGAGCTATTCGCCGACGGCACATTTAATTACCAGCATAACGGTTCTACATCAAGTGTTGATTCGTTTACTTATTTTGCCACTGACGCAAGAACGGGTATCAGCGACCTGACGACAGTCACCATAAACATAACAGCCGCTAACGACGCACCTGTTGCCGTTGAAGACACCTACTCTGTGGACGAAGGCGGATTGCTCGCGAACGCTGCTGCTTCAGTTCTTGATAATGATACTGATGAAGAGAGCGATAGCTTGGCTGCTGAGCTTGTCAAAGGCCCAGGAAATGCCACCGCATTTACATTGAATCCCAACGGCACATTCAGCTACCAGCATGACGGTTCCGAAACGCCAGTAGAAGATGCGTTTACTTATGTAGCAATGGATCAAAACAGCGTCAGCACTGAAGTGACAGTAACGATTGCGATTAACCCTGTAAATGACACGCCCGCGCCTGAATCGGTTGTTGATATTAGCGTAGAAGAGCCTGCCGATGGCAATGTGACACTACCCGATGGTTTATTCGTAGATCCGGATGACACACAGCTTGTATATTCTGTTGTGGCCCACGAGAGTGAGGGTGAGGTTACTCCCGGCTTACCATCATGGTTAGAATTTCGACCTGCAGACAAAAGCTTCGTAGTAAAGGATGAATCGATAGCGCAAAACATCACCGTCATCATCGTTGCTACCGATCCAAATAATGCAACTTCAGAAGAAATCAAGGTTGAATTAAATTATAAGCCTCGCCTTGGCGCTGTACAACCAGATCAATTGCTTGAACAAGCGACATTTGTGCCCGAAGTTGTAGAAACCGAAGCGCCCGTGACTGAAATGGCCGAACCAGAACCAGAACAAGAATCAACACCACCGGCTAGCGAGTCAGAGATCGACGCCTCTCCTGAAACAAAGAATTCTAAGCAGATCGACTTTGAGCACATAGACATCGCTTCATTGATTAAGCCACTACCGTCGATTGCAGAAAATATCGCCTCCAACACCGGTGACTTTCTAGCTAATATTGCAGCAGGTGCATCGGATGATTCGATCAAGAACAACAACATCGAGCAGCTAGCGTTCGAACTAGTTTCCAGCGAATCATTGAACAGAGGATTGGATTCACTAGCAGAATCATTTGATGAACAAAAGGAATTACTCGAAGAAGCCTATAACCAATCACGTAGCGCGATTGGCCGATCAATCACTTTGACCTCAGGCTTATCCGTGGGTTATCTAATTTGGCTCATTCGTGGCGGTACCTTGATGGGTAGTGTGTTGTCATCTATGCCTGCATGGCGCTTAGTTGATCCATTGCCAATACTAGGCTCATTAGGTGACGACTTTGAAGATTCAGAAGACTCACTAGAGTCGATGGTGGAAAAGACCGAATGAGGCTTGCGTCGTAGAAACGTTACAAGTTGCGCTTGTCCACGTAGTTAATGAGCAAGATGTGACCATGCATGCGACATCGCACACATAATGCATCTCATTACATGGTTACACTTGCGTCATCATTTACCCGCTGGGTATTTGACACGCGCAGAAGCGCACGGAGCGTAAAGCCGGTATGGGTTTACATAAAAACATGGACTCATATTTAATCGAGCTTACGCTATCCTCATTGCGTCCCTTAGGGCACATTAGGCATGGAGCTCCAATGGACGAGCCGCTTGATGCAACCAATCACCAATTTAGATTTATTAGTCGTGGACGACCAAGAGCTCGTGCGCTCAGGATTCTGTCGCCTTTTGGCCGACAACCCGCTGATCGGTAACATCGTTGAAGCCAGTAGCGGCGAAGATGCCGTCGATATTGCCAGTTCCAAACGCTTCGATATGGTTTTGATGGATATCACCCTGCCAGGCATCAGCGGCCTAGAAGCCTCACAACGAATATTACGCCTTAACCCCAACACCCGAATTATTGCACTGTCTGGCAAGCTAGAAGGCCCACATGTACGAAAATTGCTCAATTGCGGTGTCAAAGCCTATGTCACCAAAGGCAGCAGTACGGCTGAAATGGAAAAAGCAATCAAAGCCGTGGCCAACGGCGAGCAGTATCTATCACCCGATATTGCACAAACTTTGGCAATGGACACCCTTAACGGTGAATCAGGCAACCCATTTGATAAACTAACGAAAAGAGAGCTGGAAATATCCACACTACTGCTCGACGGTGAACGCAATCGAGAGATTGGTAAAAAATTGTTCATCAGCGAAAAAACAGTCAGCACTCACCGCACCCGTGCGTTCGAGAAGCTAGGTATTAGCTCGACAGCGGAACTCGTGTTACTGGCATACCGTTTTGGTATGTGGAGTGACGAATGATCTAACAAATGGCATTACTACAGCGGATACATGAGCGACTTAGAAGAACCCTCATTTGACGTAGACGCTTTTATGCACACCGTTACCGAACGGCCAGGTGTGTATCGCATGTATAACAAGCATGAAGATGTTATCTATGTTGGCAAAGCCAGCAACCTTAAAAACCGCCTCTCCAGCTACTTTCAAAAAAACGTCGATAGCGCAAAAACGCGTGCGTTGGTATCGCAGATTTGTAGTATCCAAACCACGGTTACTGCCAACCCTGCGGAAGCGTTGTTACTCGAACACAACTTAATCAAAGAATACCGCCCACGCTACAACGTGGTATTACGTGATGATAAAAGTTACCCGTATCTGTTTATCTCCACGCGGGATGACTACCCACGTATCAGTTACCGGCGCGGATCACAGCGCCAAAAGGGTAAATACATTGGCCCCTACCCAAGCGTAAAGGCGATAAAGCAATCGCTCAACTTAGCGCAAAAAATGTTTAAGGTACGCCAGTGCGAGGACAGTTATTTTAAAAACCGCTCCCGCCCTTGTCTGCAATACCAAATCAATCGCTGCTCTGCGCCCTGTGTAAACAGAATTAGCACTGAAGAGTATGCCAAGGATGTTGATCTAACGATCAAACTACTCGAAGGCAAATCAACCGAAGTAATAGATGATTTAGTTGAACGTATGGATGCAGCGTCAACAGCATTGGACTTTGAACTAGCCGCATCACTACGCGATCAAATCAGCAATCTAAAATCAGTTGGTGATATGAGCAACAAAATGCGCACCAGTGAAGATGCTGACTATGTAGCAGCAGTGACACAAGGTGGCCAAAGCTGCGTACAAATTTTCTTTATTCGTAATGGCACAAATTTGGGTAATCGAGCCTTCTACCCAGCCAGCCCCGATGGTTTTAGCAGCGCAGAAATTCTTAACGACTTCATCACCCAGTTTTATATCGACCACGAATTACCGCGTGAAATTATCATCGCAGAAGATGTCGCTGATCGCGCACTACTCAGTGAATTTTTTAGTGAGCGAGCCAAACGTGAAGTTTCTATTGTGCAGCGTGTGAAAGGCGAACGTGCAAAACTACAACAACTGGCTATCACTAATGCAGAAGTTGCCTTAGCGACACGCCTCGCCTCTCGCTCTGGAATGGCTGCGCGTATGGACAGCCTGCGCGAGTTGTTAGCAATGGACGACATTCCCTCACATATGGAATGTTTTGATATTAGCCATACGATGGGGGAAGCAACGGTTGCGTCTTGTGTAGTATTTAATGCAGAAGGGCCACTAAAAACAGCCTATCGTCGATTTAATATCAGTGACATTACCCCCGGAGATGACTACGCCGCAATGCGCCAAGCCATTACTAGGCGCTACACTCGTTTAATCAAAGAACAACGTGATTTACCCGATGTGCTTTTTATTGACGGTGGTAAAGGGCAAATCGGCGTAGCGCTAGAAGTTATGGAAGAACTTCAACTGTCATCCATCGAGGTTGTGGGCGTGGCCAAAGGGCCAGAACGTCGCCCTGGAGAAGAAACCCTAATTTTGTGTAGTCAAAATACCGAACGCCGGCTAAACCACGACAACCCAGCACAGCTGTTAATTCAGCAGATACGTGATGAGGCGCACCGCTTTGCTATTGCCGGGCATCGCGCTCAGCGCGGCAAGAAACGCCAACGCTCCGTGTTAGAGAGCATTCCCGGCTTAGGGCCAAAACGGCGTAAGCAATTGTTAACTCAATTTGGTGGTTTACAGCAGATACAGGCCGCTGGAGTTGATGACATTGCCAAAGTTAACGGCATTAGCCAGGATCTGGCACAACGAGTTTACGATGAACTGCACCCCGGCACGAAGCTAAACGGCTAGAATTAACTATGCAAATCAATTTACCCATTCTGCTTACCCTACTGCGCATTGCGTTACTGCCAGTCATTGTCGTGATTTTCTACCTTCCTTACGATTGGGCGCGGCCACTATCGAGCCTGATTTTTATCATAGCGGCTTTTACCGATTGGCTTGATGGCTATCTTGCTCGCCTATGGAAACAAGAAAGCCGATTTGGTGCATTCCTTGATCCGGTAGCCGACAAACTCATGGTCGCCACTGTTCTCATTTTGATGGTTGAATTTGATAACAGCCCTTGGTTAACCATTCCGGCTATCGTCATTATTGGTCGCGAGATAACCATTAGTGCTCTACGCGAATGGATGGCTGAGATGGGTCAACGTGGGCAAGTCGCCGTTGGTTGGCTTGGCAAAGTTAAAACTACAGCGCAAATGGTTTCACTAGCAGCCTTACTCTACCTGCACGATATCGGATCTTTCCCAACCTATCAGTTCGGATTGGGTGTTTTATTTATTGCCGTAGCATTGACAATTTGGTCCATGGTAGGTTACATGCGCGCTGCGTTTTCGGAGCCTGAGTAACGGCAGAGCCCAACTATACGATGCAAACACTAAGGCTGCCAAACCCTTATGTAATCGACCAATGCTCTGTCGGTGGCTAAGCGATCTTTGAACTCCCAAATATTTTCAGCGAACAAGCCCGGATCGCGTGGTCGATACGGCGGCTCCGCTTCCATATCGCCCGTATCGATATAGTCGATACCAGACTGCTTAACACCACTGTTCATTTCTCTTGATACGATCAGATAAGAGTACACATCTGGAATCAGGGCCGTGTTGGTAACGGTTTTAACAACTTGACCATCTATCGTCCATTCCAATTTATCTGCTTGCCATAGAAAGCCAATGGTATGCCAGCCTTGATGCAGTGATATTCCAAGTGACGTGGTGTCAAGGCCCGTCGCACTTTTACCTGCATCACCACCATGTATTGCAAGCTGAATAATATTTTCATATGCTGTGTCTATCCATTCATATTCAAATATATCGATTTCAACACCGTTGTCGCCATCACCGTCATACGCTTTGCTTTCGACCAACACATCTCCTGCCGCATCAACTGATGCGGGCATAAGCCACATAGATAACCTGAAACCAGGCGTTTTCATTTCACTAAAATTGACGCGCGTTTCAAAGTAGCCGTATTTAAATAACTTGTTTGGAGAATCAGGGTCTGTAATTTGTCTTTCTAAATCGTTGTCATACTTACGCGACCAAGTATCGATCCATGCAGTATATAGTTTGCTGCTGCCGTAATCCGTCCATACGCCTTGATCATAGTAGCCATTGGGTCGCGTGGGATCACTCTCTCCTGACACCCACCCTTGCATAACAAGATTACCGAGACTGCGGTATGCATTATCAGTGTTGTAATTGTTGTACCAACCCGACCAGCGTTTACCATTTGGGCTTTCCCAATCATAAAGCGTTTCATTTCCCAACTCATCCAGTCCACTATTACCAGCACGGTGCAATGGATCAGACATAGTTTCAAACCGCCAGAGCTTGTCGCTACTTGTAACGTCAATGTCACCGTCGCCATCAAAATTATCTTCAAATACTTTTTGCCATCCTGTGGGCGGAACACCTGGCTCTTCGACTGGTGGCTCTTCGACTGGTGGCTCTTCCTCAGGCGGGTTTTTACATTCTGGAAGCTTTTTGTTTTTGCCGCTACAGTTCGTCGGTGTCGGATCAACTGGTTCTGGATCGGTTGGCTCTTCAGACTCATTCGCCAAGGTCGTTACCGTTATCGATGCAAGGAATGAAAATTCTTTACCATCGCTCGCATCCACATCGATTGCATACTGCGTGTCGGGGTTTAATCCTTTCACTGTGTATTGCAAATTTCTGGTTACAGCTACCAGTGTTTTATCAACAAAAACCCGATAGTGCCTGATACGCCGATCAGACGTTGACGCATCCCACGTCAAGCTAATAGTTGAATCCTTTTGTGCAATACCGATTAAATTTCCGGGGATGCTGGGCATTGCATTAGCGCTGCCAATACTGACCGCCAATATAAACAATATGACCGATAGAGAGCGACCGAATAACGCGAAGACCGACATAGCTTGCACCAGGTGTTGTAATAATTATTTACACTTACATTGGCTAGCGTCCCTTGTTTACGAACCTGTAGAGGCGATATGAGACAGAATTCAAAAGCGGAACTGCTGCCCGGTTTTAACTAGCTCACACTTCTTTAGTCAGCTTATTAACGAACCGCTCAAACAACCCAATAAGGGGCTAACTTAAGCTTAAAAACTGATGCACCCTTAGCGTTTTAAAGATTTTCTTACTCCAAAGATCGATGGCAAGATCCTGTGACAATGCCCACTCCAAATTACCTTGCTTACAAGACTCCAGAGCTGCCCCCAACAAACCAATTTGAATTAGGTTTGCTTAATATTTAAACCACTCAAATTTGGTCCATGGTTGGTTATTTCCACTCAGCCCTACTACCTCAAAATAAATCTGGCAAAAACAACACCGGTAAAATAAACTCTGCCAAAAGCAACTTCACAGATATGAGATCCATATGAAGCAACATGCTCAGGCTGTAGTCATCGGCGGTGGTTTAGTCGGTTGTTCCATTCTCTATCACCTAGCAAAGCTTGGTTGGACCGACGTGATGCTACTTGAACGTGACGAACTCACCAGTGGCTCTACTTGGCACGCGGCTGCCAATATTCACGGCTTACACGACAACAGCAACATTAGTCGTATCCAGCACTACACAATGAACCTATATAAAGAACTAGAAGGCGAAACAGGCCAAAGCTGTGGCGTGTTTCAGCCCGGTTCTTTGTACCTTGCACAGACTGAAGAGCGTGAACACCAACTCAGATTGCAAGAAGCTAAAGCAAGGCTCTATGGTCTGAATTTTCACGAAGTCACCCGCGCCGAAGCTGAGGTACTCCACCCCCTAGCCAATTACGATGGCATTCGTTGCATCATGTTCGAACCAGACGGCGGCAATGTTGACCCATCAGGCGTCACCATGGCTTACGCAGCAGGCGCTCGCCAAATGGGCGCAACCATTGAGCGCTTCTGCCCGGTAGAAGGCTTAACAGCCAAATCAGGCGGTGGTTGGATTGTGCACTCTAAAAACGGCGATATCGATACTGATTGGGTGGTTAATGCTGCCGGATTATGGGGTCGCGAGGTAGCCAAGATGGCGGGTATAGAACTACCCCTTCAGCCAACCGAGCATCAGTATTTTGTTACCGAAACTATTCCAGAAATTGAAGCGATGGAAAAACGCCTTCCCTCAATTGCTGATCGAGACGGAGAATACTACTTGCGTCAAGAAGGCCAAGGTTTACTAATTGGAGCGTATGAAATGGATATGCGCTTCTGGGCGGAGAACGGCACACCGCCTGATTTTGGTCATGAGCTTTTCCCTGATGATCTAGAACGCATTATGGATAACACCATGCGCGCAATGGATCGAGTACCCCTTGCCGCAGAAGCGGGTGTAAAACGAGTTATCAATGGACCAATGATTTGGAGCCCCGATGCCAATGCCCTATACGGTACAGTGCCAGAGCTCAACAACTACTTCACGTGTGGCGGCATCATTCCTGGCTTCAGCCAATCTGGTGGTTTAGGGTTAATGTCAGCGCAATGGATCATCAACGGCGAGGCAGAATACGATATGTTCGCCTGGGATCTCGCTCGCTTTGACACTTGGGCTGACAAAGCCTTCACCAAAGCACGCGTACAAGACCAATACCAGCGCCGTTTTAGTATTCACTTTCCGAACGAAGAACGCCCAGCCGGCCGACCAGCTCGCGCCCGTCCTGCGTTTGAGATGCAAAAGGAAATGGGCGGTGTATTTGGTATCAACTGTGGTTGGGAGCACCCACTGTGGTTTGCAGACAAGCCCGGTGTGGAAGAAACGGTCGGATTCAAGCGCCAAAACTGGTTTGAGCCCGTTGGCCGCGAAGTACAAATGCTGCGCGATAGCGTTGGCGTTATCGATATCTCAAACTTTGCTAACTACATTATCAAAGGCCCAGGGGCGCAGGCTTGGCTTGATGCTCTTCTTGCTAACAAGATGCCAACTGAAATTGGCCGTTCATGCCTAACACCATTGATCGGTGTATACGGAGGTGTCGCAGGTGATTTCACTGTCACTAAAACTGCAGATGACGAATACTTTATGGTTGGCTCGGGTATGGCAGAACGTTTTCATCAACGTTACTTTAACGCTATCCCAATGCCTGAGGGCACTACGATGGATATCGCCACTAATCGTATTGCTGGTTTTAATATCGCCGGCCCTGATTCTCGCGCGCTCTTGCAACGAATGACAAACGCCGACCTATCAAACGAATCATTCCGTTTTATGCGATCGCAAACGATCGATATTGCTGGCATTAAATGCTTAGCCATTCGCGTAAGCTTTACCGGTGACTTAGGTTGGGAGCTGCATTGCGATGAAGCTGATCAAGTGGCACTGTATACCAAGCTACTAGAAGAAGCCAAATCGTTTAAAGGCGGCCCCGTGGGTAGCCGAGCACTAGGTTCGCTGCGTATAGAAAAAGGCTACGGTTCCTGGAGCCGCGAGTACAGTACTGAATACTGGCCACACGAAGTGTCACTGGATTTCTTGATCAAACTTGATAAAGATTTTCATAACAAAGAAGCCTACCTTGCGATAAAAGATAAAGCTCCACGCGAGCGTTTGTCAGTATTTGAGATTGAAGCTAACGAAGATGCCGATGCATCCGGTGGTGAGCCCATCTTCTTGCCTGACGGCACACCGATTGGTCGCGTAACCTCTGGCGCTTATGGATACTCTGTGGGTAAATCATTAGCCTTAGGCTTTGTCAAAGCGGATCTTGCCAACCCAGGCGATGCCGTGGATGTTTATATCCTAGGCAAAAAACACAGCGCAAAGATCTTACCCGAAGCACCATTTGATGCGGCAGGCGCGAAACTGCGGGCCTAACGAGTCGTTCCCACGAAAGTGGGAACCCATCTCAAACAATCATAGAACGTCAACCGAAAACATCGTCAGCGCACAAGGCACTCGTCATGCCCGCGCAGGCTGGCTAGGCGCCCTCCGGGGTGGATCCACGCATACTAGAACTTACCTAGGCAGATACTCATCACGCCATTTCAAAACAACATTAAACGAAACAGACACACGCAAAGCATCACTGGTATTTGGGTGCACAAGGTGATGTAAAAACGAAGGCCACAGCATCAACATTCCCGCCTCAGGCAAAACACGATGCTCTGCATCAACTTGCCCATCACCCCGAATCGATAACATATTCGCCTGAGCTCGCGGATCATAAAATGAAATAGCCCCAGGGTTCAAATCATTGCGAGCCGATTGGTCGTACTCACTCAGTTTGGGCATCGCAACATAATAAGTACCGCTTAAGTAACTATGCGGATGATTATGCAAGTTGTGATAATCACCCCTGCGGTTTATGTTCGGCCAAGCTTGCAAACCCCAATCAACGTTGTAATTCAATCCCTGCTGCTTTAAATAATCCCCTACTGATTTATTAATGCAGCCCTTTAACCAATCAATTACCGGGTGTTCAATTGCGAGCAGTGATTGCGAAAGATAATCGCTCGTGATGTCAGCGCCATCACTGCTGTTGTATTTCTGCTCCATCTCAAGAACTAGCTCCAACAATGCCGCATTTGCGGCATCCGCACCCGGAACGGAACGCTGCAAGAACTGGGTAGGCCAGAGATCTAAAAAACCGTCTTTGTTTGGGTATTGATTGGCCATAGGCTGTATTAAAATGAATGAGTACGACCCTGATCCTAGCATTAAGCGGAGTGATGTCATTCCCGCGAAGGCGGGAATCCATACGTAGGCCTAACTAAAAACCACTCCGTCGAGGTGCATACCTACCACCGCTCACCCAAAAACGTTCCCGCGGAAACGTTTTTGTGCGTAGACCACGCCACCCACACCAAGAACCAGCATTCGGAGGGCCCATCTATTCTAAAAAACCCCACCCTGGAGGGCAACGGTTAACCTCACCCAAGCTAGTCTCTACTCACCAACCATCAACTACAATTAATACATAACTTTGGAGATAACGATGGATGATTCAAACGGGCCGGATAACGGCAGTAACAATGACACCCCAAAACCGCCACAACTACTAGAAATCGAGTTACGCGTGCTCGGAGCGTTGATGGAGAAGCAGCTCACTACACCCGATCAATACCCGCTAACGCTTAACAGCCTGGTGACAGCCTGTAATCAGAAGTCTAGCCGTGAGCCAATAACCAACTACCATCAGGGCGAAGTGCTGCGAGCATTAAACGAACTGGAAGAGAAGCATTTTGTGCGCAAAGAACACGGCTCACGCGCTGATAAATACAGCCAGCATTTCATCTCACATCTCGAGCTTGGCAAAAAGCAACAAGCCTTGCTGTGCGTGATGATGCTTAGAGGGCCACAAACGCTTAGCGAACTCAATACACGCACGCAACGCATGGATCAGTTCAGTGACAAAGATGAGCTGAATCATTGTGTCGATCGTTTGTGTGAACGAGAGATGCCTCTCGCCATTCGCCTGGGTGAGCCAGGACAACGCGGTGAGCGGATCGCGCATTTATTTAGTGGCAAGCCTACTTTCGCTGCAGGCGCTCCACGAGCATTAGCGAGCTCAATTGTCACAGCGCCATCAGCTGAAGATGCTGCAGCGTTATCGGTGTTGGAATTGGATGTTGCATCATTGAGAGATAC
>CALJAA010000009.1 GCA_938028465.1 uncultured Granulosicoccaceae bacterium
CGATAAATGTATAGAGCTCGCAAGAAGCAAAGCGCATAGCCAGGTTATTCTGCACACCACCACCTATATGAAAGCCGCGTGGGGCCTATACGAAAAGATGGGGTTTCAACGCTATGAAGAACTCGACTTTCTGCAGGGAGAGATGTCAGTCTATGGGTTTCGCTTAAAATTATAAGCGATAGTCGGCAGTCTATAAATTTCTATACAATTGATACAATATTGCTTAAATCGACCTTTTTCAGTTGATCAAGCATGCGATAACTGGAATACCTGCCAATCTCTCACTATAGTAATCTTTCACATATAAAAGGCTCGGATATGAAATTCAAGGTTTTAGTCAGCACGTGTTTGTTGTCGTTGGTTTTAGCTTCTTGTAGTAGCAGTAATAGTGATCCTGACAGCAATACGGACGGAACCACGGACGGGGCTATGGATGGTACAACTGATTCGAGCACTGGCGGGGACCCGTTTGAGGGTTCAACGGATAGTACAACTGATCCTGCTACCACCGATGGTAGTTATGCTATTGATGTGGAAATTTATCCCGACAACGGCCCAGAGTGTGAAGAAACTGTTGGCCAAATGATGGTGTCTAATAACGTCATCACCGGTACGGTTGTTAATCCTTCGGATATCACTGATCTGGAAATCACTGGTACGATCAACGCAGATGGTTCAATTTCTGGTGGGTTTGCATTAAGTGGTGGTGCGTCGTATGCAACCTATACAGGTAATGTGCTTAGCACGGGTGACTTGGAAGGAGAGTGGATAGATGAGTTCGGTTGCTCTGGCCCATGGACTGCAATAAAGAGCCAATAGTGTAGCGTTAGTAAACAACCGTTGGTCTGCTAAACGGGCAGGCCAACGGTTGTTGCCGTCGGCGTCCGCTCGCGGTATCTTACCGGTACTTCTCAATGACTCGAGTACCGCATCATGTCAAAGCCACCGTTATTTTCTCGCCCAGATCGACAAGATTTGCCTGCTGATATTCAGCAACGAATAGATGACGTAGAAGAAAAGGCAGGCTTTGTACCTGAAGTGTTTAGCGTGTTTTCGCAACGTCCTGACGAGTTTCGAGCATTCTTTGCTTATCACGATGCATTAATGGAAAAGGAAAGCGAGCTCAGCAAAGGTGAACGTGAAATGATTGTCGTTGCAACCTCAGCGCTGAATCGTTGCCTGTATTGCGTTATTGCTCACGGTGCCATTACGCGCATACGCGAAAAAGCGCCACACCTTGCTGATCAGCTAGCCACTGATTATCGTAAAGCGGATATCACGCCGCGACAATTAGCCATGCTTGAATTCGCGTGTAAGCTGTCACAACAACCTGCGGAAATTAATCAAGCGGACTATGACGAGCTAACAGCGCACGGATTTAGTCAGGATGCTATATGGGATATCGGTGCCGTCGCAGCATTCTTTGCTTTATCCAATCGGATGGCGAGCCTAACTGATATGCGGCCTAATGATGAGTTTTATTCAATGGGGCGATAAGTTTTTGAATGCAGCGTTACACCCAAAATCAATATTGCGCCAATGATGTTGTACGTCCAGTGCAGCGGATAGAACGTTAATACTGTTCCAACAAGAATAAGTGGGTAGTGCCATAGGGCGAGCGGTCCTTCGGCGTAACGTTGCAGCAACATATTAAAACCATACAAACCAAATAAGGCAAATACACCTAGTTGGAGTAGTTGCGGTAACTCTGATCCGATTAAAGGTGTGTATGCAAACATCAATGGCACTACATACAACCCTTTTGCAATTTTCCAGGCCTCTACACCGGTGGCCATTGGTTTAGATCCTGCTATTCCAGCCGCCGTAAATGCGGCTAGGCAAACGGGTGGCGTAACATTACTGTCCTGGCTTAACCAAAATACGATCAAATGAGCCGTGAGTAAAAAAGTTGTCATTTGCGCTGGATCCACCAACATAGGCCGTAGCGCAATCGATAGATCAAACGGTATCGTACTGAGTAGCGCTTTGGCCTCAGCTATTGGCATACCAGTGGCGACTTTTGTCGCCAAGGCGGGGTCGACTAACATAAAGGTTGCAGCCACGGTAGGATCGGAGATACCTGTTACCAATTGCTGCACAATAATGCTATCGGCTAGCATGCCTGCCAGTGCTGGTGCAGATAGTATCGATAATACGATGTAAGCAGCAGTAACTGGCAACCCCATACCTAGCACTAACGACGCCACTGTAATCAGGCCCAAAGCAATGATTAGTGATCCTTGCGACCATTGTGCAATCATTAACGCAAAGGTATTGGCTAAGCCAGAGGTGGTTACAGCGTTATTGATTAAGCCGACTGCGACTAACAAAACAGCCGTCATGATGGATGTCTTTACGCCAAGGTTCAGGGCCTTGGCAATGTTACGTGGCCCCATTTTGTTAGGCGTAAACCAACTAATCACTACTAGGGTACCGATCGCAATGGCCGCAGCATAGCTAGGGGTTTTGCCTGTGACGAGCATAAAGGTCATTACCGCTAAGGGCACGATGAAGTTCAAAAACCCCGCTAACATTTTGCTTTTATCAACTGCACCAATTTGCTCAGTGCTGATGTTGTATTTGATCGCCTCGATACGCACGATAAACGCCACTGACATAAAGTAAAGTAGTGCTGGTACGACTGACACTGCGACAATTGTTCCGTAAGGTATGCCGGTGTAACTTGCCATGATAAAGGCACCTGCGCCCATTATCGGCGGCATTAATTGCCCACCGGTGGAAGAGGCGGCTTCAACGCCTGCTGCAAATTGTGGCCTAAATCCATTGGATTTCATTAAGGGGATGGTTATCACACCTGTGGATGCTGTATTTGCAATAGCGGAACCCGAAATGGTACCGGTTAACGCTGAGGAGATAACCGCAACAAAGGCAGCACCTCCGCGCATGCGCCCAGCGATGACTTTAGATGCCTCGATAACAAAATCAGAAGCACCCGACACAACCAAAAACGCACCGAATATCATAAACAGTGTGATGTTAGCTGAGGAGATTGTCGTGATGATGCCGAACATGCCTTCATCGTTATAAAGAGAGCGAAACAATACATCATCAAGCGGTAAGCTAGCCGCTCTAAAAGCACCGGGTAGCAATTTTCCAAAGTAGAGTATGTAACCCATCGCTAGAATGATAAGTATTGGTATGATCCAACCGGTTAAACGGCGGGTAAGCTCGATAACACCAACAATTACGATCACACCTGCCATCCAATCAATTGGTGTGAACTGCCACGGCAAACCCGTTTGCGCTAGCGTGCGTTCGTAGATACCGTTTTCTGCAAAGGCTATCCATAGCGAAGAAGCTGCAATCAAAAAACCAAATACCGTGTTTACGATAATGGATAAATGAGTAGCGGAATTTTTACTGAAGGTACGTGTAGTAACGGCTGCTAAAAATGCAAAGCCTGCAAAGTGGATGGCGTTTTGCCATCTACCAGGTTCGTGTAGTACGAGATTGGTAGCCAGATGCCATAGTGCAAATACGATGGTGCCTGCAAAACACAGCTTTGCATACCAAGGCATACTCACTATGCTGTCTATATCAAATAAGCGATCTTTCACTGCTGGCGAAGGCTTTATTGAGTCTGTGTTCATCGCGGTAGGCGGGTGGTAGGCGGCATTGAAAGGGAGAGTATCAAGGGCAGCGCATGGCACTGCCCTTGATGGTTACATAACGCCGGCGGTCGGCGAAAACTTTTTTAGCGATTTTTATTTCGCCATTAAATGTGCAGGGATATCCAAACCAACTTCTTTGTAAAACTTAGCTGCACCAGGATGTAGTGGTACTGGTAAGCCTGCCATAGCAGCATCGATATTCATCGCTTTGGTGGCGGGATGTATCGCTTGCAAGAACGCTAGGTTTTCGTAGATAGTTTTAGTCAGTAGATAAACATGCTCTTCATCGACATCTGCATTAACGGCCAAGAAGTTGGGCTGTGCAATGGTAGTGACGTCTTTATCAACACCAGGGTAGGTGCCTGCGGCAATTGTGTATGGAGTCCAAAGGTTACGCCCACCATCCATTACGGCTGCTTCTTCTTCTGAAACAGATAGCAAGGTGAACTTACCGCTGTTAGCAGACATTAGCTTAGTAATAGCGCTCGTGGGTGGCCCAGAAGGAATACCGGCAGCAACTGCCTGGCCATTTGCCATTGCATCAGCTGATGGGCCGTAACCTGCGTGGATAAATTCAAAGTCACTCTCAAAACTAACACCCAAACCTTCTAGTAATACTTTGTTAGAACCCAAGGTGCCAGAGTTTTGTTTGCCCATGGCAACAGGTTTGCCTTTGGCGCTCATAAGGTCGCTAACGGTTCCAGTTTTTACAAGTTCGTTAGCAATGATAAATTGCTCAACGTTTTGCCAAAGCATAGAGACTGAACGCATATTAGTTTGTGGCTCAGAAACGGGGCCTGTACCAGTTGCTGCATAAGAGCCATATAGCCCTTGGAGAATCGCAAACTGTGCCGTGTTTGCAGCCAATGCCTGAACGTTAGCGCCAGAGCCTGCCGAGTTAACCGCTGTTAAGCTGAACTTTTGTTTAGGTAGTAGCTTCACCTTGGATAAGGTTGCGATAGCTGTGCCTACTGGATGATAGGTACCACCAGTAGAGGCTGTGTTGAGTACGTAATCAACGTCCTCTGCCTGAACGGTCATTGTTATTACCGACAGTACGGCAGCACTCAATAGAGTGGAAAACTTGCGTAGCTTCATTGTTCCTCCAGTTGTGAATATTCATTGTGATAAGGCCGATTTCGGCTTAGTCACAGTGTACTCAAACGAGCATCAATACACCAGAGGAGACTGGGCCAAATAGGCCCAGCAGTTATTTATTAGTCGAGTACTTTCAGTAAGTTAGCCATCTCGATTGCCGCTAGAGCGGCTTCCACGCCTTTGTTGCCGGCTTTAGAGCCAGAACGCTCAATGGCTTGTTCAATCGTTTCAGTGGTGATCACCCCAAAGGCAATCGGTACGCCTGATTGCATGGATGCCATGCCAATGCCCTTAGTCGCTTCGCCGGCGATGAGCTCAAAGTGCAAAGTGCCGCCGCGGATCAGTACGCCAAGGCACACGATTGCATCGTACTTTTTGCTATCCGCCATTCGCTTTGCCGCTAATGGGATCTCGTAGCTGCCAGGTACCATTGCGATAGTAATGTTGTCGTCTGCTACGTCGTGACGTACCAAGGCATCAATCGCACCGGCGAGCATTTTATCGCCCATGAAGTCATTCCAGCGAGCTGCAACAATACCGATCTTTAAACCGGTGCCGATCAAATTGCCTTCTAGTGTTTTGCTCATGGTGTTGTCTCGTATTTTTGTTCGTTTAGTTCGACTGCTTTAGCTGATGACCAAGGCGATTCGCTTTGGTATTCAGGTAAGAAGCGTTGTAGGGCTGTTCAGCGATAATCAATGGAACCTGATTCGCAACGTTGATACCAGAGGCTTGCATTGCCGCAACCTTATCTGGGTTGTTGGTGATCAAACTCAGTTCGCTAATGTCGAGATGGCCTAAAATGGTTGCGGCGACATCATAGTTGCGTGCATCAGTCGGGAAACCCAGCTGATGATTGGCGTCAACCGTGTCGTAACCCTCATCTTGTAATGCATAGGCACGAATCTTATTGCCTAAACCAATGCCTCGGCCCTCTTGGCGTAAATACACCAAAGCGCCAAAGCCATGTTCGGCAATCATCTTAAGCGATGATTGCAATTGTTCGCCACAGTCACAACGTAGTGAACCAAATGCATCGCCGGTTAAGCACTCTGAATGAATGCGTACCAACGGCGTGACATCTTTATTGGTTTGCAAGCTTAAGGTGCTGTGTTCAAAACCTTGCTCATCGCGGTACACCTGAATATCAAAAACCCCATGCTCAGTTGGAAGGGTACTCTTGCCAATGATGCTCACGTCAGATGCGGCAGCTACCTTGGGTTTTACGTCTTCTTTTAATGCCTTGCGATACCGAACCAAGTCTTCAACTGATATCACTGGGATGTCATGCTTAGCTGCAAATTCGTGTATCTCCGTCAATCGCATCATGGTGCCGTCGTCTCTCATGATTTCGCATATAGAGCTTGCTGGCGCAAGGCCTGCGAGGATAGACATATCAACAGAGGCTTCAGTTTGTCCGCGACGTTCTAACACGCCATTGTCAGAGGCGCGCAGTGGGAACATATGCCCAGGCATAGCAATATCGGCTGGGGTGGTAGTAGGATCAACTAAGACTTTAATTGTCTGAGCACGATCCTCTGCCGAGATACCGGTTGTAACGCCTTTAACTGCTTCTATCGATACAGTGAAGGCCGTACCAAAGCCGCTGCGGTTTTGTTCTTGCGGAATCATTAGCGGTATTTGCAATCGATCAAGCAAGCTGCCGTGCATGGCTAAGCAGATAAGCCCTTTACCATGTGTGGCCATAAAGTTAACGGCGTCAGCGGTGATGAAGTCGGCTGCGATAGCAAGATCACCTTCGTTCTCGCGGTCTTCGTCATCAACGATGATAATAAACTCACCCTTAGCATAACGGGTAAGCGTTTCTTCGATTGATGCAAGCTTGCTATCAGTCATAACCATTCTCTTTTAAAAATTCAGCAGTCAATGGAGGGGCGGTTGGCTGCGTGTGTTGCAATAATCGTTCTACGTATTTACCCAGCACATCAACCTCAATATTGACTGCATCGCCAATTTTTTTACCGGGCATGATGATGTGTTGCTGCGTATAGCCAACAAGGGTGACGTTAAACCAATCCGGGCCGACATCCACTACAGTCAGGCTGGTGCCATCAAGAGTCACGTAACCCTTGTGAACGATAAACTTCATAAGCTCTTCAGGTGCTTTGATACTCACCCATAGGGCGTCTTTGTCTTTTCTAAACTCGCTGATGGTGCCCGCATTATCAACATGGCCTTGAACAAAGTGGCCGCCCATGCGAGTAGTCGGTGTTACGGAGCGTTCTAGATTGACCGGGCTACCGCTATTGAGTTGCCCAAGGTTAGTGCGCTTCAACGTTTCAGGTGCAAGGCCAGCAGTGAAACCTTCACCATCAAGGTTAGTAACGGTTAAGCAAACCCCATTTACAGCGATACTATCGCCGAGTTGCGTACCGTCAGTTACTACTGCGCAGGCAACCGATAGATCGAAGCCATCGCCCGATTCTTGGCAACTGCGTACCTTGCCCATCTCTTCAACGATACCGGTAAACATTAATCACAACCTCTCATATATTGCATATCTCCGCGGATCAACCAATCATCGCCAAGTTGTTCGTGTACAACATTGCACAGGCTTGCAGCCTTGGGCATTGCATCTATTCCGTTACCACCAATTGGCCCGGGTGCTGTTGCTCCGCCAATAAACTTGGGAGCAAAGAATGCCCATGTTTCGTTTATGGCTTGCTCATCCAGCAAAGCACCCAAGACTGCTTGGCCACCTTCAACCATCAAACTTTGCACGCCTTGCTCGCCTAACACCTTAAGCATTGCTGGTATGGATACTCGCTGCGTGTTTGAATCTGTATCCAGACGAGTAACGGTGACGCCTTGCTCCTGTAAACAATTCATATGGTCAGCAGCCATCTGCTCGGTGGTGAGTACCTGCGTTTGTGCGTTATCACTTTGTTGTAACAGAGCACTATCAAGTGGTACACGGCCAGTTGAATCCAGTACAAACCGGATAGGGTTGCGTATTGCTTTTGGCGCAATCATTGTTTCTGGTAAACGCACTGTTAACGAAGGGTTGTCATCTATAACGGTTTGCGCACCAACCAAAATGCCATCTACTGATTGACGAAGCTCATGGCCGCGCTGCCTAGCCAGTGCACCTGTAATCCATTGGCTATGACCGGTATGGCAGGCGATTTTCCCATCGAGGCTGCAGGCGTACTTAGCCAGAACGTATGGTGTTTTCGTTTTAATGTGATGCAAGAAGAAACGCGCTAAATGCTGAGCTGCATTTTCTTCAATGCCATGAATTGTTTCGATGCCGTGCTCGCGTAATAGAGCGGCGCCACCAGAAGCTTGGGGGTTAGGGTCGGCCACTGCGTAAACCACACGACTAACACCTGCATGAATAATGGCGCTAGTGCAGGGGGGTGTATTGCCAGTGTGTGAGCAAGGCTCTAAGGTGACATAAACGGTTGCGCCTTTAGCTTGTTCGCCAGCCTTGGTGAGTGCATTTACCTCGGCATGAGCTTGGCCATAGGCTTGGTGGTAACCTTCACCAACAATTTGATCGTCTTTCACCACAACACAACCAACCAGCGGATTAGGCGTAACTTGCCCGCTGGCTTGTTTGGCAAGCGCAATAGCGCGTTGCATGTAGTGATTATGTGCTGGCATTGCCGGCCCCGTGTCAGTATAAATAGAGACATACAGTTATACGGGGCGCATTGATAGAGGGAATGGTGCACGGACGACGAGCGTGCGCGCACAGACCTACTAGCGATAACTTCTCCCATCCGGACTATGACCGTCGGCTCTGGAATTTGACCAGATCAACCATGTTTGGCAAAGGTGCCTTACACAGCTCACGGGCTTGGTATGCAATGCATACCCTACCGTCGGTGGGGAATTACACCCCGCCCCGAAGTTTCATGGTCAAAGTACCGTAAAACACTGTTTTTGGCAATCTAGATGTCGTTAAATTGGGCAATAGTGAGGCTTAATTGGCGTGTTAGCCCTTGTTTTGACAGCGGGTGCCTTAACCCGCGGTCCGCTTAGCGGCAAATACACAAAGCACGACCAGAATAGAAGTACCAATCATCGCCAAGCTCACGCTTTCATTTAATATCAAGGCAGCGAGGAGTAAGCCAAAGAAGGGTTGAAGAAGTTGCAGCTGCCCAACCGCTCCGATACCACCTTGTGCAAGCCCGCGATACCAAAAAATGAAACCAATAAACATGCTGAACAACGATACATAGGCTAATCCTAGCCAAGCTGGTTGTCCGATATTGGAATAGGTGTCTGGCTTTAACGCGTACGCTAGAATTAACATTAGCGGCAGAGAAAAAACCAAGGCCCAACAGATCACCTGCCAACCGCCATGCTTTCTGGATAGGATTGCGCCCTCTGCGTATCCCATTCCACACACGATAATAGCTGCGAACATATATAGGTCACCAATTGAGGCTGATTCGATACCGTCGTGTAAAACAAAACCAATCACTAAAGCACTGCCCAGCGCGGAGAAAAACCAAAAGGCGAGGCGCGGTCGTTCACCTCCGCGTAACACGCCAAATAATGCGGTTACTAATGGTAGAAGCGCAATATAAATAATGGAATGGGCGGCAGTGACATGCTGTAACGCTAGGGCGGTTAAAAGCGGAAAGCCAATAACGACACCAATGGCTGCGATAAGAAACGAATTGGCATCAGTTCTACTTGGGCGTTGCACACGAAAGGCGACCAACACCACTAGTGCAATAACACCAGCAATCCCCGCGCGCGCAGCAGTGAGAAACATCGGGTCGAAATCCATTACGGCGACTCGGGTGGCTGGAAGCGATCCACTGAAAATCAGCATCCCGATAAAGCCGTTAAGCCATCCGTTAGTTTTACTGTCCATACACTTCTCATTGGTTCGAGGATGAAGGGTACGGTTTAATCCGAAATAACGCTAGACTCAAAGCACAGGCAGACGTAACGCCAGATACCAATGGGTGTATAGATCCGATAAATGGAGGTCAACAGCATGAATGAAATCGAAACGCTTGATAGTACGGTTGTTTATGAAAACAATTGGATGAAGGTAAGAGAAGATAAGATTCGTCGATCTAGCGGTGCTGAAGGCATTTACGGTGTGGTCGATAAACCGGATTTTGTAGCGATCATCCCTGTTCAGGATGGTCATATTCACTTAGTGGAACAATATCGTTATCCGGTTGAAGGCAGGTATTGGGAAATTCCGCAAGGATCCTGGGAATCTAATCCTGATGCAGACCCGGCAAAGGTTGCTGCGGGTGAGCTACGTGAAGAAACCGGTCTACAGGCGAATAGCTTTCAATACATTGGTCATCTGTTTCAGGCGTATGGCTATTCGAACCAAGGGTTTCATGTGTACCTGGCTACCGATCTTGAAGTAGGCTCTCAAAAATTAGACGCCGAAGAGGAGGGCTTGATTACAAAATCCTTTAGCTTAGACGAATTTGAAACAATGATTAGTTCCGGCGTTATTAAGGATGCAACAACGATCAGTGCTTACGGATTGGTGAACCTAAAGTCACTGGCTCGTTGATGGCTTGGCGCTATATAAAGTGCGCCGCTTTTTATCGGCGTGTATTGTGATGGGAGTCGGCTTAAGAGTCCCATTTGTTAGCTAACAGCTGCCAATGAGAAGCTCACTTAGAAGCGTTCAAGTTAAACTCGAAATATTCGAGGGCTTCGAGCATGCGCATCTTTATAGATTCGTCCTTTTGGGAATCGATCCACGCATTTAGTTTTGAATAATCCCAAGTCCAGGTTTCGCTGCCTTTGAAATTTTCCTCCCATTCTTTGAGGGCATTTTTATAAGGTTCGGCTTTAGCTAACTTGATTACGTCGAACATAGCATGAAGGTGGGCAGTAGAATCACCAGCGTTGGCTAGCTCGGATATCAACAGATCCTCCGGTTCGCTTAGTTCGCCGCCTTGTATGGTCAAGAGTTCGTCCCTAGCGGCCAGCATGTGTTTAATGGTATTTACAAGCAAGATGTTTTGAGAATTGGCGATAGCGCTCGTATCTATATTTTGGGGGGCTAAATTAAGTAGCTTGGTTGCATCACTGATATTTCCGTCGGCGTATGCCAGGTCGCTTGCAGATATGGCCGCTTGGAGCTTGCTTATCTGTACGGCGTCCGCGCTACCAAGTGTGTTTAGGCTTGTCAGTATTGTTTCCTCGAGATCAATATCTTTATCATTCGATACGTCCACTGCGTAGCCTGCTGTACTGAGTAGTACGAGCGTGATGGTTAGCGTGAGTGATCGAATTAAAGCCATGTCAGATATTCGATGGTCTGAATTAATACAAATTGTATTGATTTGTGCTTACGCCGTGTTGTCTTAAAGAGAGGTGAATGATGAAATTGAGAACTAGATTTTGATAATTAGCTTGAGTTGAGGCTAGTAGCATGGGGTGCGAATTTGGTAGTATTCGCCCATATTCAGCGTAAAAACAAAACGATGACAACACAAGCTCGTAGTGCCAGCTCCGATCTGCTTGAACTGGATAAGCTATTACATGTAGACGGTTTACGAATTGTTGATGCTGGCTGTGGCTCTATGCGCTTCTCTCGTGCCTTGGCCAATCGCGGTGCGCAGGTATTGGCTATCGATCCGGACCCAGTGCAAGCGAAAATTAACAAGACGCTGCTGGCTGACATTAACGCTGAAAACTCTCCTGAAAATACTATTGAGTTTGTCGAAGCCGGAGCGGATGCGATACCAGCAGATGACCAAACCATTGATGGCATCCTGTTCTCATATTCGTTACATCATGTGCCGATGGAGTTATACCGAAAAGTATTTGCTGAGGCAGTAAGGGTGTTGAAGCCTAATGGATTCATGTGTGCCATGGAGCCTGTGGCTGAAGGCGAACTCAATGAAGTGATGAGCCTCTTTCACGATGAAAAGCAGGTGAGAGCCGATGCTCAATTAGCATTAAACACCTTAGGCAAAACGATGTTTAATGAAACGGAAGTCGTGGAGTATTTTAATGTTGTGCAATACAGTGGATGGGATGAGTTTGCTGATCACTATGCAAAAAGCTCATATAACACTCACTACTCAGAAGATAATGTTCGTAATAATCAGGTAGAGGCATTGTTTGAAGAGCGCGGGAAGCCGCTAGGATATCGATTTGAATGCCCGATGAAAATTACTTGTCTTAAAAATCCTATTTAGATGGAGAACACGATGGAAACCGTTAGCTTTATCAACATGGCCGATGGCACCAAGGCAGATTATGAGTTTCTTGGTAAGCATGAAGAAGAATATGCCAAGGGTTTGCCTGGTAGGTTGATTGAGGCGCTTAAAAAGTTAGAGCATTCGTTTTCTGGCTATAAGGTATCGCGGCTTGAGCATTCATTGCAAAGTGCGACACGAGCGCATCAAGATGGCCGCTCGGTGGAATATGTCGTCGCAGCTCTACTACATGATATTGGTGATGAACTAGCCCCGTATAGCCATAGTGAAATGGCAGCCTCTATCCTTCGGCCGTATGTAGAAGAGCGAATTTACTGGATAATCAAAA
>CALJAA010000010.1 GCA_938028465.1 uncultured Granulosicoccaceae bacterium
TTGGTGGCACCAAGATGAGCGTTAAACGCCAGATACGTAAGTATGGCAAAGAACAAACCTACAACTTCTTTCAAAGCCAAACCGATGCGATTGCATTGTGTAAAGAGCTGATCGAAACCGAAGAGATGGATTTTAAACCATTGGGCCATGGTGAATGGGTTGTGGCAGAAAGCGCTGCGCACTTTAAGCGGCTCTGTGTTGAAGCGGAGGAATGGACAACATACACACCAGTCAAGCCTGTCATGCTGAGTCAGGAAGAATTTGCGCGTGCTGGCTATGAAGCACCGCATCAGCATGGCGCCATGTTGATTGCTCCCGGCTTTGGTTTACACCCCCTGCGTTATATTAAGGGCATAGCTCGTGCGGCGGCAAAGTATGGGGCTGACATCTCACCCAATAGTGAAGTGCTACGTTGGGAAAAAGTTGATGGTAAGCACCGACTAGAATGCGCAAACGGCACACTCACCGCGGACAAATTAGTGGTTGCTTGCAATGGCTTTATGCCAGAGCACTTAAGCCCAAAGCTACACGCCTATACCCTGCCGCTACAAAGCGTACTTAACGTCACGCGCCCACTAACCGATGAGGAGCTGGCGCTATACCCTTGGCACGACAACTGCCCGGCGATCAACTCACCACACGTTTATGTGTATTACCGCTTACTACCTGATAACCGAATCATGATGGGCGGGCGTGGCGACGGTACCGGTACGCCAGAAGGTGCACATAAAACGTCACACAGCATCCACGCCACATTTAGCCGATTATTTCCGAAGTGGTCGCACGTGGAGTTTGAATACAATTGGCGTGGTTTGATTTGTTTTAGTCAAAACTTTAAACCCGCGCTTACGCAGCTACCCTCCGACAGCAGTGTTTACTTAGGTTTCGGTTATCACGGGGGTGGTGTTGCCGCTGCCACTTGGGTCGGGCAGCAATTAGCTGATAGGATTAACGACGAAAAGCTCATTAAAAACGCTGATATACCGGCGATATATAAAGGTATGCCACCGCGATTTCCGTTACCTGCACTACGTCGGGTTTATGGGCGGGTTGGGCTTGAGTATTACCTTACGATAGATAGGTTTAAAAAATAGCGAGAGTCTATAAACAACAACCGGAGCACAATCATGGCAGAGCCAACCGTACAAGAACTCGAATACCAAATATACGAGCTCACTCAACAGCTCAATGAAAAACGAAAACAAACGCCTGGTGTGCTAGTTAGTGACTACAGCTTTGATACAACTGCTGGTACACAAAACCTTTCATCATTTTTCGGTAAGCATGAAAAGTTACTCGTAATTCACAACATGGGCCAAGCGTGCCGATTTTGTACGCTGTGGGGCGACGGTATCAACGCATTCATGCCACATCTTGAATCTGCCTTATCGGTGGTGATGGTCTCGAAAGACACACCAGAACAACAGCGGCTTTTTGCCAACTCCCGAGGTTGGCGAATGAACATGGCATCGCACGGTGGTGGCGATTACATGAACGAACAAATTGCCACTGAAGGCATGGGTACAAACGTACCAGGAGCTGCATGCTACGAGAAGAAAGGCGACCAAATCGTTAAAACAAACAGCGGCTTTTTCGGCCCCAACGATCTCTATTGTTCTATGTGGCACTTTTTAGGTATGGCTGGCATCACTGAAGCCGAATGGACTCCCCAGTACAATTATTGGGTACGGCCAAGCAAACTAGAAGACGGTGGTGAAAACGTTTTGGGGTAGTTGATTACCTAGTAATTTAATTCACAGCAGAATTATTGTGCGCAGGAAAGCATCTTCTCACTCTCTTCTAGCCATTTGCTAGCGGAGTGTGCTTGGCATTGTTCTGTTTTAAAATTTACTGATATCACCTTAAAGATATCCGATTGGCCTGGCATAGTTGTGCCTTTTGGGCCGTACGAGATGCCTTTAAAGACTCGCATGGTTTCTGCTATTTCGTTATCCGACAATCGCTCATAACCCGCAGCCTGAAACACCGTTTCCAATACAGTTTGGTCGCGTTGACTATCCCATTCTAGCAAGCCTGTTTCGCCATCTGTAATGGCATACTCCCCAGCTAGCTCAGCAGTGCGCTTTAATCGAAATGACTTGGACGTATTAGCACTGGGACAGATTAGGGCGATAGCATTTGTATCAAAACTAAGATCAGCACCAGTCTCTATTTCACCTGCACCAACAATCTTTAATCGAAAATTCATTTCTGGTGCATCGTACTCAGCTACGGTACAAAAGCCATGAGCTGAATCACTGGTATATATCCAATAATAAAAACCAATGACTATCAGCAGCAATACAGTTGGCGGAATAAACTTCACTAGATTGTAGAAAGTAGTATATCTTGCGTCCGCACTTCAAAAGTTCGTCCGTCAGCGAGTGTCAGCAGAATGGTAAATATATGACGCCTAGGAGTAATCGGCGTTGTTGCAAGGGCTCCATCAAGCCATAGTGGCTCTAAAGCATACGACCGTGCCGACATCAAACCGTTACTATCAGCAGCACTAGCAAGCGAACCATTGTTGTTAATCGCATCAGGTGCTGCAAACACATTTGCAAGATTGCTCCCAGCAACATACGTTTCATTTAAATCACCATCGCTGTATATTTCGATACTAGTCACCTCTGGTGTGAACGTTTCATAGTAAGGAGGCAGCGAACATGCCAAAGCAGGTGAAACAAACCAGTCAAGCATAGATTGAATAATCATGCTGGGTGCGCGAAAGCGGAACTGTTCTTCAATCCATGACAAATCGATTTACACGATCAGGTTTGAGTAACTAGCACCAGCAATTGGATCGATAGCTTCTAGAACGTTAATATCCGAATTGTGAGTTACAAACGAAACAGATTCGATCCCAGTGATTTCTACATCGGCGTGAGTGACATGGCCTTTTATAGCATCGCATGTATCATTAACATCACTACAAGCAACAGCAGTAACTATCAGCGCTGCCATAAAGAAGTATTTTCGCCCTATCATATCCACTCCATTGCTTACTTGATATCAACTAAGATATCCGATAGCTCTTATCACAGCCTGACTCTTCTGTTTAGTATAAACCGTATCCATGAGTAGCTAAATACTTAAATTATCAATAAAATGTTCACAAATACCAATAAATTAATCGCAAGCTCGTTTCCTGAAGACTGAACACAAGCCCTACTGTAGTATTGATCGTTAGATACAACAGTTTAAAGCCAGCTCATGCAGACACAAATTTCAAACCATTAATTTCAATCAAGATGGCGATCTCCAACTACCCTTCCAAGCTGAGCCTACCGCAGACCAACCCTGGCGTTGCCACTGTGCTGGAGTACCTCGTCATTAAGTTCCCTTATATCGATGCGGAGATATGGCGACAACGCATCACCGACGGTAAGGTGCATCGACACGACGGCTCGCTCATCACGGCACAAACCCCTTTTCAAGCACAAGAACGAATCTACTATTACCGAGAAGTCGATAGCGAGCCTATCGTCCCCTTTAAAGAAACCATTCTTTTTCAAGATGAAAATATATTGGTGGCTTACAAGCCACACTTTTTAGCACTGACCCCTGGTGGCAAATACGTAAATGAATGTTTACAAAATCGCTTACGCCGTCGTACGGGTATCGATACCTTGCAAGCATTGCATCGTTTAGATAGAGTCACTGCAGGATTGCTTATATTCTCTGTTAACCCAAGCACCTGCCATCTTTACCATCATTTATTCGAATCACGGCTAATACGAAAAACGTATCAAGCCATCGCTACGGTTGATGAGGGCGAAAACATTGTAGGTAAAAAATGGGAAGTCAAAAACCGCCTTGTTCCCTCTGTTCCGCTGTTTCTTATGTGCATCATTGAAGGTGAAGCCAATAGTCATTCGGTTATTCAATGCTTGGATCAATTCAGTGACAAGGCCTTATTCGAGCTTAACCCCATAACAGGCAAAACTCACCAATTGCGCCTTCATATGCAGGCCATTGGCTACCCCATACTCAACGATAAATACTATCCCCTGTTACAACCATTTTCAGAGGATGACTATTGCGCACCGCTACAATTGCTAGCCAAAGAGGTTCAATTTATTGATCCTGTGACCCAAAAACCAATGTGCTTTAGCCATGAAAGCAACTTATCATTGGCTTAGCCTTACACTAGAGTGAACAAGACTAGCAGCGAACTTGATACCCTTGCATACGCAGTCTCACAATCTTCCACTTCGATTGAGCAGTATTCAAATTCATTTTTTTCTTTAATCTGCAGATCGACGTATCTATGCGTCTTCTATCCAGCGAAGGAGGAAGTGTCCAAACACTTGTCATGAGCTCTGAATCGGAAACGACTCTGCCTCTGTTTGAAAACAAGTAGTACGCTAATTCAAACTCTCGAGGGTTCAAGTCCAGCGAACGTTTCCCATGAAAAACGGTACGACTATCGACTTTGAAAATATAGGGTTCAACATCGAGGATGCAGCTTTCGTGTTGTAAATGGCATCGTAGCGCTGCGTCGATTCGGGCTTCCAACACCCTCTCAGTATCGCGACGGTTGAAGTAGTGATGAGCACCTGAATTTAGAGTGTCGACTATGCACTCTTCATCAACACGATCAGAAAGAACAATTATTCGAGAATTTAAATGTGATGTGGGCAAGCGTGGTACAGGTGCATATCGCGATTTACCGTGACAGATAATAATTGACCGGAATTCGTTATTAGATTTGCAAAGCCATTCGCATTGAGCGAAGAATTGGTACTTACGTGTCCTTAACAAACGTGCGATCAGCTGTTGATCATGGACGTTATCAATAACTACCGCCAATTTATCCAAAACGGTAAACCTGATTCAGATTAGTGGCTGATAAAATCTCAAACATGTCCATTGCGTACAGATGACCTTAGTACGGTAACCTTACCTACGCATTACTGCGAAATCAACAAATAGTAGTGCATTGATGTTGATCATCAACTGAATATGTGATCCACATCATGTCAGTTTTGAGCCTCTACTCCATAGTGATTGGGATTCTCTTAAAAGTAACAACACCAGCCTCTGGTATTGATAACATAAACAGGTCGGAACTCTCTTGAGTAACGCTGTAGACACCTTCTCCGAAATTGATTGCGAGTTTTATAGCATTTTCAGCTCTCTGCACAGCTGAACCAATTGCCGCGTCTTCAATTTCCCATTCGATGCATGTAATGCCGCCAACGCCTCCCGATGAAGATACCCGGCGCATCACCTGATCAACTAAAGTAAACTCCATAATACTGGCATCACAATAATACTGAATTCTAATCGAGCCGCGAAAAGCTTCTTCTTTTGGGCTGAGCGCCATACTTCAAATTGCAGCTTCAGGGATATCTACCTGCGAACCATCGTCGAACTGAAAGTTAGTTACATCCCAGTTTGAGGTACTGTTTAAATCGAGCATTTCGCTCGACATATCGATCTCAATGTTTCGTTCGCGCTCATCATCTGCATTTCCAGAACATCCCACGAGCACCGCAGTAAGTGTTGCGATCCGAGTAACGGCAGCGTAGTAATTCATAGTGATATCAACTTATAATGCCTCTGATCGAATCCAAGTAGTAAAGCTATTGACATAATGAAACATGCTTGTCAAATTCAGCGACTATACCCACATATATTGCTACTTGCTGTATTGAATAATCCGATTACGCGTTAAAAGGATTTATTAGATTCAATCACTCAATGCAACATATTCGGTTAGCCTTAGTTATTCGCCTCGTGTTTTCTAGAAGTAGATGTACTTGATAAGTTGGTTAAGCGCGTCCCGTTAACGTGGGAATTTAAAGATGCAACGGCATAAACAATGGCTAAACTGTTTATGTTTTTCACAGAGTCAGATTTCTGCCCTTGCTGACTAATTATCGTCATCCCCGCGAAGGCGGGCTAGGTACCCTCAGGGGTAGATCTGGCATACAAGGAGTTTGATAGCACACTAAACTATGGATTCCGGAACGCCGGACCGTAGCCTGCGAGGGAATGACTGGAGTGGGAACTAAGCCGCCATCGATGCAAGTACAAAGAACGTCGGCTATGCAGAAAGCTTGAATCTGAATAAATGCGACAAGCAGACTCTATACGTGTAGTGTCTGATATCACAAACGTCCCAAAGCGGCAGTTCAGAAAGTACGTTGATGAACTATCGTTAGATCTCCATCGCAAAAGCTGATCGCCACAGCTTCTGCGCTTTGTAAAATGTTTGCTGCGGGCGATTCTTCCACTAAAAAGCGTCGGAGAATGTTTGTACATAGCTCAAGTCGCTCTTCCCACGGGAGAATAGAATACTCAACTGGCAAATCCAAGATTCGATCGCTAGGTGACCAAACCTCATCGCAAGCCCAATCATAGTCGCGCGAGCTAAATCGGGATGTACCGACAAGGTCGATTCTAAACGGTGAGTCGTATAGGTTTAAGCAGTACGCAACGGTTTTCTGGCTTAACTGCTCGGATAGCGAAAGGGTAAGCCATTTGCCCATAATTTCATCTATCGTGTCCATCTTTACAGTGACGCGCCTCAAAAGTAAACTCGGATCAGAAATGTAACATAGCGATACATTACTAAAAATACTAATAAAATTTTAGACCTGCCAATGTCCGCCTCGGGGATCAAGCCGTCTAAGCTACCGCTGTTACGAGTATCTGCTATCTGAATAACCTGATATAAAGTAAAATTAACGAGCAGACGATAACTGAGTGCCAGCAATCGGTAGTTTTGGCCCAAGCCGATCCTATAGTTTCTACCCAATGAGCTAAACAGAATGGCGAAAAAAATCAAAAAGAAGAAGAATTTGTACGTTACCGAAATCCTCGAGAAACATTTCCCCAAAACGGACTTGAATTCTCTTATTTCTACCAGCCGAAAATTTCCCGCTCGTGTGCGGGCAGACCTGCAAATAGCCCTGGATGCTGTGATAGGTTCAGTTGCATTGAAATGCGTTGGAATACAATCTTCTAGCTTTCATGACAATTTAGACTTCGCCGCCATATCTGCCAAGGGTCGTGCAGCTCGATTAATAGCGCCACTTCGATTCGAGGAAGTCGATATCGGTCAGGACGAACCTGTGCGGTGCCTCGCTAACGGCCTATGGTTGTCTGAGATCGCGGGGGATCCCGTTGCCATACTTCTCTGCCGAGTGTCAGATATGCGAGGTAACGAAGCCAGGATGATAGAAGTTGCGGGGCTTGGTGGCGAAGCATTGGCCGAATTTACGCAGCAAACGTTTGATGATATTGAGCAACAAATACGCGATGCTAGCTCCTACCGTGGAAAGGTTTTATCCCTCGAGCAATCATGGGCCTATTCAGGCCAGGCTAGCGGTGTAGCTGTTCATCGATTACCAGCGGTCAGTAGGGACGAAGTTATTTTACCGCCAGATTTGCTGGATCTTATTGACAGGACGATTATCAATTTCACCTTACAACGAGAGTCGCTTAAAAAATACGGCCAATCTACTCGGCGAGGCGTGTTGTTGCATGGCACACCGGGAACAGGAAAGACCCACACTATTCGCTATCTAGCATCTAGGTTGCCAGAGCATACGACGTTGCTTGTAACAGCAGAGCAGGTCACACTATTGGATGAATATTTCGCTCTCGCGAGATTACTTCAGCCCGCAATTCTTGTAATCGAAGACGTGGATCTGATCGCTCGTGATCGCGAAACAATGGGCTCCCCAGCGGAAGAAGCACTACTCAATAAGCTTTTGAACAATATGGATGGGCTTAGGGAAGACGCGGATATATTGTTTTTATTAACTACCAATAGGCCGCAGATTTTGGAGGCCGCTCTCGCCGATCGCCCCGGCAGAATTGATCAGAGCGTTGAGTTTCCAGTGCCGGATGCCGACTGCCGTAAGCGACTACTGGAACTCTACGCAGCAGAATTAAATATTCCGGAAGAACTTCGCGAGGAGATTGTCAATAAAACCGATGGAGTGAGTGCATCCTTTTTGAAGGAACTAGCGCGCCGGACACTCCAATTTTCGTTGTCCAGAGCAGAGACTAACCAGGTGAATAAAAGTGATGTTGATCAGGCGCTGGAGGATATGTTGTTTTCCGGTGGTTCGTTGAACGCAAAATTACTAGGCGCTGGTACGGCAAGTTAATGCAGAAAGCTTGAATCTGAATTAATGCAATAAGCAGACTCTACACGCGTAGAGTCTGGTATCACTAACGGCCCATTGCGACTTAGCCAGATCTTCGTGAATGACCGCTTTGGAGGTTAGCTGGCATCGAAAAAATGAACAGAATACCTATACGAGTTCAATCCAGCTACTCGTGAATAAATTGTCTATCCAAGGCATCAGATGACATCATTCGAATCTACAACATCCAAGCGAAATTATTCATTTAATGGAAAAATGTGTAGTAGAGCCAACTTGTTTTCAGCTCTACTGCCCAACGACTTGTATAAATGTCATGCGATCTATATCGAGTTATCGCGTGGAAAATCCAATAACTGTGTTGTCCATCATCATTGGTACAAGAATCATGGATTCGCTATTAATAACACCGAGATCTGCGCTGCCCTGATTCATATCCATCAAAAGTTCTGCCTGCCCATCGGCATCAACACGGTATAATGCACCTGACATCCAATCCGTCACGTACCAACCATTTTTTCCATCAGACTCCAAACCATCGAGATTACCAATGGGGTCACCTGATCCGAGTGTAACGATAGACTTATCAGAGAGGTTTACTTTCAGTAAATGTCCAGGCACTTTGGTCGTAAAGTCCTCTTGTAATTCTTTACCCCATGGAGCAACGAGCAGTTGATTTCCATCTACTTGCAAACCATTAGGATGCTGAAGTGCTTCTTCCTGAAGCCAGATTGAAAAATTTCCATCTTCCATTTTATAGATACTGTTATCCAGCATATCCGAGTAGAGCTCGGGTTAGTAAGAATCTAAACATGAATTTCCCCTTCTAATTGTTTTCAACTAATGTAACAATCTTTAGAAATAAACGATCCGTTACCACTATTTAAAGTGTTCAACTTTTCGTTCTTCGTGTCAATACTGCAACTGGGTAACTATGTGGCTTTACCTTTCTGAATAACCCCGAACTTGCTGTAAAGTGAACAGAAAACTAGCTAACCATTCACGCTTTAATTAATAGTGGTTTTGCGCACAAAAGTAGACCTTGCTACGATTGCCGGTTATGACTGCTTCCGGGATATAGAACGTCGCCCACCGACGGCTGTGAATATACGCTTGATAGAAACTCTATTTGCTAATGCCGTCTACGAATTGCAGTCCTAATGGAATATATTGATATCGTACAACGACAGAATGGCTTGGCTATTAAACCGCACACTCGCTTGGTAACGACACAGCTACAAATTACGCAAGAATAAGACACCGCGAGATAAACCGACAACCTCTACATTTGCGATAAACGGTCAATTTGGTCGTGTTTTTGCAGAGTCAATGGTATGTCTTTTAACCGTCTGAAAACCCGATGCACCGTCAATTAATTGTTAGCGGATTTCATCGAAGTGGTACCTCCATGCTGATGCAAGCACTGGTGAATGCTGGCCTGTACGCGGGGAATTCGCTCATTGGTGGTGATCCGTCAAATCCAGATGGGCACTTTGAAGATATTGACACTGTTAATCTGCATGATGCTTGGTTACGGGAAATAGGTTCTGATTGGTGCCATACAGGCGAATTACCAAAGATAGACACTGCAAAAGCTACTGAAGGTATTACCCCAATTCGAGATCGCTTGAACACAGCTGAGCGACATTGGGGCATCAAAGACCCACGCACTTGCCTATTCCTAACAGAGTGGTTCAACACACTAGAAAACCCTGCTGGTCTGTTCATCTACCGCCACTACGCTAGCTGCTTGAATTCACTACAAAGGCGTCAGGCTAGCGAGCTATTGGTAAACCCCACTATGTTGGAGAACGCAGTACGCTTCTGGACTAATCCGGAAATCGCACTGCGATCTTGGTTGCTACACAACAATGCCATTCTTGAAATCGCAAACCATTTTCCAGAAAGCTGCGTTGTGGTATCGCAAGAAGCGGTGTTAAACGGAGCCCCGGTAATCAACAAAATTAACGATGCCCTATCTTTGTCATTAGATACTCAATGCGACCTCGGAGTAGATGCATTAAAAACTGCTAGAGTTCAAGAACTAACAGTACTGAATTCAGGCTTACGAAAACAGTTGGATGAGACTTGGCAGCAGCTACAGTCGATGTCGGTACTGCCGGCAGATCAAGTGCCTGAGGTGCATTGGATCGAACCTCAAATAGCAGACCATCAAGACGATGCAATACCGTCATCGCTACTGACACAATGGGACAGATTGGGCATTCCTCAATCACCGCCTGCCTAGTAAGACCGTATGGACCTTAACAAACTAAATCTATCAGATCGCGCAGCAGTCAATCGTGCCTTGCAGGATTCATCGCAGGCTGAACAACTGGGTTTACTCACGTACGCTCTTTGCAAATATCCTAATAATATATTTCTACACAGCCATATAGGCCGTGTTTACTACGGCTTAAATTTACTTACCGAGGCAACTAAGCATCTTGATGTCGCAATCCATGCCAAGAGTGACAACCCGTCAGCGTATTTTCATCGCGCATTAATCTATCGTCAGAGTAAAGACTTAGCTAAGTGCGTTGACATGCTAGAGCACACCGTGTCACTTTCTGATAATGCTGATTATAGGCTTACCTTAATCGTTGTACTGATGCAACTAAGCCGATTTGATGATGCCGTGTTGCACAGCGAAAGCGGCTTTGACACCCATCCGAACGACGGCCGCTTTGCACGTGCAAAAGCCGATGCACTAATCGCAAACAAACAATTGGATTTAGCGTTGGACTGGTGTAATCAACAAGACACTACGGGCACACAAGCCGAATGGCCATTATTGCGGTACCAGATCCATACAGCACTAAACGACAGTGCCAATGCCGAGGTGCAGCATCAGGAACACACTCGTCGACAGATCCTTGCACAACCTGACTATCGCACTAATGCAAAGCATGTATTAGAGTCAATTACGGATGCTACCCTTCGTAATCAATTCATTCAGCTATGGGAAACAAAGCTAGGAAAAATTCCAACCAACCTTACCCCATCAACTTGCAACCAAGCACTACCCCGAGTTGCTATGTCTATCCTAGTTCGAGATGAAGCAGACATCATCGCCGAAAACGTGCGATACCATGCTGCCCACGGAGTTGAGCACTTTATCGTAACCGATAACGGATCGGTAGATGGGACCCGTGAAATCCTTAGCCAATTACAAAAGAACTTCTCGTTAGAAATTATAGATGAACCATCACACACCATTGACCAAGATCTATGGGTTACTAGGATGGCTGAACAACTCAAAGCAACATCTGATTGCGATTGGGTTATTCACAATGATGCTGATGAGTTTTGGGTTCCTACGAATGGATCAATACCAGAAGCGATTCAAGCGTCCTTAGATACACATACTGACATCGGGGTGTTAGCTTGCAAACGGCTTAATATGCTTCCTGACAAACAACAGGTCGCCTCCCCTGATTTTGCGTTCCATAAAAGTTGTTACGCTACCGTGAAAACCGTCGAACTAATGGATGGAGAACAACCTTGGAGTAAAAGCAATAGCAATTGTGTAGCTCGCTTGGTTATGGATAAAGTACTCACCAGAATCGAGGGGCTAGGAGATGTCCAATACGGTAATCATGGTGCAGAGCATACAATGCCTAAAAGCGATTGCAGCACAATAACAGTTTTGCATTTTCCTATTAGAACCTACAAACAATTTGAGCGTAAGGTGGTGAACTACGGAGAGAGCCTGGAGAAGAATGATCGTTTTTCAAAAAACTCTAGCGCGCATTTACGATATTGGTACAAGCGTTTCCTAGAAGGTCATTTAACGGATGATTATGACAGCATTACGTTTGAGCATGACCGACTACTCACCCTATTGCATACTGGATACCTTATCAAGGACACCCGCGTTCAATCCTACTTTCAATCAGAGATGCCAAACAAACACGCACTATCTGCTTAGTAGTGCCATTAGTTCATTTCATTGCTCTCAACCCTGCTATTTAGCTTCTATCGTTATAAAACCCAACTATCGGGATAGGCCATTCCTGTAAGTAGGCCATTCCTGTAGTATGGCGCACAATCAACACGCCGAGCGCCAAAGGATACCCATATGTACAAACTCTTCTATGCGAAAAAAAGCGCCTCTATGGGTGTACGAGTGATGCTGGAGGAGATCGGTGTGGCGTACGAACTGCTGGATACATCTGTTGACGCAGGCGCGCCTCGCCCTCCGGAACAACTAGCGATCAACCCTAATGGATGGGTGCCAGTGCTGGTTTGGGATGATGGCTCAATGTACGAATGTGCGGCTATCACCATGTTCTTGGGCGACAAGCATCCGGAAGCAAACTTAGCACCTACAATCGATGATCCAACACGGGCGCTTTACTTGCAAACACTCGTCTATTTTGCTAACTCTGTGCAAAACGCATTTCAACTGAGTTACTACCCTGAGCGATTCGCTGATACGCCAGCAGATGAGCCCAGTGCGCAAAGGCGTGGTAACCGGCGGCTTACTGAAACATGGAAAGTGATTGACGACCAGATCGGCGATAACGAATGGTTGTTAGGCGATAAATTTAGCGCTACTGATATTTACCTTTTTATGTTGACCACTTGGTTACGGCCAAGCCGAGGCCACCCGGAAATTGCCGATTTTACTAGCGTGAAACGCATTGCGGATAAGGTCGTGCAACGGCCTAGCGTACAAGATGTCTATGCACCGTGGATTGCTGACCCTAATTACTAGGCCATGGCAGATTAGTAGCGAATGAAAATAAAAATGCAAACGTTTTCATTTACGGTATTCTAGGGCCATGAACCGCGTCAGATCCCGCAAAGGCGCCCCCGGCATAGTCGAGGTGGCATTACGCGCTGGAGTATCCCCAGCTACGGTATCGCGTTTTTATAACTCCCCCGATAAGGTGCGCTCAGGCACCCGCCAGAGAATTGAACAAGCAGCCAAAGATATGGGTTATATCCGTGATCGGATGGCGGGTTCAATGCACAGCCGCTACAGTGGCACGATCGGCCTAATAGTGCCCACGTTGAATAATGCGATATTTGCTGAACTTGCTGACACCTTCTCCCGACAACTGAGCACCCACGAACGCACGATGCTGATTGCGTGCAACAACTACGATCTAGATGCTGAAGTTGATATTGTGCGCTCACTATTAGAGCGGCGCATTGATGGCATTGCATTGATTGGTCACGACCACACCGACACCGCCCTGCACATGTTGAGTGTGCGCGATATACCCGTGCTCTCTTTATGGAACTACCGCGAAGATGCACTGCTTCCCTCTATTGGCGCCTCAAATGAACAAGCCGCAGAGCTAGCCACTCAACACCTACTCAATCTAGGGCACGAGAAAATCGCCTTTATGTTTTCTGACACCGCCATTAATGATCGTTCTCGGGATCGTAAAATGGGCGCATTAACCACAATGAAGGATCACGGCATAGCGGTTAGCGATGATATGATTCTGGATTGTCCTTACAATACCGGCATTGCAAAAACCATCACCACCAATCTGCTTCAACAAAAACGGCCTACTGCCGTTCTGTGCGGCAATGACGTTATTGCCCACGGCGTATTGTATGCAGCATTAGCATTGGGTATTAAGGTGCCTGAGCAGTTGTCAGTTACAGGTATTGGGGATTTTGCGAATTCAGCGGATATGGTGCCAAGCTTAACCACAGTACGCTTACCCGCTAAACGTATTGGTCAGTTGGCTGCTGACAACATTGTGGCGATGAGTATGGCTCGCAATCAGTTGCCAAAGACGCATTCCAAGCTGGATTGCAATTTAATTGTCAGGGAATCAACTTGCGCAGTAAGCGCAAACTAAGACAGCAACAACTTATATAAAGGTTTTCGTATCTCTGATGGTTAATGGTGGTCAACTCTTAGTAAAAGGTTTAGAGCAACTTGGCGCGAATCGCGTTTACTGTGTACCAGGTGAAAGTTACTTGCCCGTGCTAGATGCACTCTACGACAGTGAGATTGCAACCACTGTGTGCCGTCAAGAAGGCGGTGCCAGCATGATGGCCGAAGCGCATGGCAAACTAACTGGCCAACCGGGCTTGTGTTTTGTTACGCGTGGCCCCGGCGCGACTAATGCCTTATCAGGGTTTCATGTTGCCGCGCAAGATTCCACTCCAATGATTTTATTTATCGGCCAAGTATCAGCCGACCAACGGTATCGCGAAGGGTTTCAGGAAATTGACTATGGCCAGCTATTGGGTGGTATGGCTAAGTGGGTGGCTGAGATTGATCACGTTGAGCGTATACCTGAACTGTTATCGCGCGCATGGCATACCGCCTGTAGTGGCCGCCCTGGCCCCGTCGCCCTTGTGTTACCCGAAGGCACGCTCACTGCTACTTGCGATAACAACGATACATTGGCTTGGCAACCTCCAGAAGATTACGTTGCTGAACAAACGATTGCAAAAATAGGAGAGCAACTCAGTAATGCCAATAATCCCATCGCTATATTAGGTGGAAGTGGTTGGAATGCAAAAGCGGTTGAGCAGTTTACTGAATTTGCAGAGAAACTTGCCCTGCCCGTCGCATGCTCATTCAGACGGCAAATGTTATTTGATCACACGCACCCCAACTACGTAGGTGATGTAGGGATAGGTATCAATCCTGAGCTGACACAAATGATTGAACAAGCAGATACCGTGTTGCTACTAGGTGGCAGGCTTTCAGAGATGCCATCACAAAACTTTACGCTACTCAACATCCCGACTCCAACACAATCATTAATACACGTTCACCCAGGTGCTGAAGTACTGAATCGAATGTACAAAGCTGATATTGCCGTTCAAGCAACGCCCGCAGCATTTTGCCGTTCATTAGTTTCCGCCGCCGAGAAGGCAGCAAAAAAACCACCAAGCGACGCAAAACAACAAATACTTATGCAAGCATCTAAAAACTACAAGCAGTGGTCATCGCTTGATAATTGCATCGATGAAGCAGAACTAATGAAGCAGGTCATGATGTATTTAAAAGATCATTTACGCGCTGATGCGATCATGACCAACGGCGCTGGCAACTACTCAAACTGGATACACCGCTTTTGGCAGTACAAGCACTATTGTACTCAACTGTCTTCTACCAGTGGTTCGATGGGTTACGGATTACCCGCAGCGATTAGTGCCAAGGTCAATCACCCAGATAAAACGGTTATAGCGTTTGCAGGTGATGGTTGTTTTCAGATGACTTGCCAAGAGCTTGCAACAGCCATGCAAGAAAACGCTGCAGTGGTTGTTTTGGTTCTCGACAACGGTATGTATGGCACTATCCGTATGCATCAAGAAATGCACTACCCTGAACGAGTCATTGCAACGTCAATCGCTAATCCAGACTTTGCGCAATTAGCCAGCTCATATGGTGCTTACTCAGCAACCATTGATAAGCCTGAAGATATCGCACCAGCATTAGCAGGTGCATTAGCGAGTAATACAGCAGCACTAGTGCATATTAAGCTAAACCCGTCAGCGATTACAGCGACTAAGGCTTTGTAATTATCCTATGCAAACTTGTTTTATCTTTAAACGCTACGCAGATAATACTATTGGTTTGCAGAAATTGAATCAATAGGCAACGGCAGAGTGTGGACATGAAAATTGGATTGATTGGTTGCGGAAATATGGGTGGCGGTATGGCCGCACATCTTTTAAATCTAAAACAAGATGTCACCTGCTTTGATACCGACAAAAATAATCTTGATAACGTTGAAAAACAAGGCGCGACTTGTGAATCATCCGCGCAAGCACTAGCCCAAAGATGTGATTTCATCATCCTTTCATTACCCAAAGCCGAAATTGTACGTGCGGTTATGCAGGATATATCACCATCAATTAAGGCCGGTACTATTGTATTGGATACCTCAACCTCCGAACCCACAACGAGCAAGTCACTCTCAGCACAAGCGGAACAACAATCCTACGCGTTCCTTGACGCACCAGTAAGTGGTGGCCCTGCCGCTGCCCGTTCAGGCACTATGACTATGCTGATCGGTGGAGCTGAACCAGCCATTCAACGCTCTAAAGCTCTTTTAGATATGTTGGGTGCAAAGATTGTTATCGTAGGCCCCTCTGGTGCAGGTCATGCGGCCAAGATTGCCAACAACATGTTGTGCGCCGCTAACTTAGTGTTGGTCTCCGAAGTTGTGCGCTTAGG
>CALJAA010000011.1 GCA_938028465.1 uncultured Granulosicoccaceae bacterium
TCGATAGCGGCATCGATGATGTCTTCAATCAATACTTTTTTGGGGGCAATCGCGGTAAAGCGTAAGCTCAGCACATCGATTGATGGCAGCTTGCGTTGCAAGTATTTTACTTCGTCGCGCAGCACTAGCTTATAAAGCGCACGTAAACCTTGTGGGTGAGAAAATTGTGCTGCATCGCTGCTTGCAAACAACTTAACGTTAACGTTGCCATCTTCAAATTGCAGCGCTGGGTAACCCTGCATGGTTACACCGGCGCGTTCAATATCAACCGTGTCAGGTAAATCGCCAAAGTTCCAATCCTGTACTGCTGTTTTTTCTATGCCATCGTCTGTATAACTTAATAGGGTTTGCTCAACCTGCCCTTCAAATTCTTTTTGTAGCTGAGGTAAATCACGGCCTGCTTGTATTGTCTTACCCGAACTATCCACTAAGTCAAAACGCATTTGCATATGCGCAGGTAACGAGGATGGATCCCACTCTTTAATCGGCACCTCAATACCTGTCATGCGCTGCAACTGTTTTGACATACTTTGTAGTAGGCTGGTGTTATCAGCTTGCAAGGCATCAGCGCACGCTTTGGCAAAATCGGGCGCTGGTACAAAGTTGCGCCTTAAGGATTTCGGTAACGATTTTATCAGCAAGGTCATCTTTTCTTCGATCATCCCGGGTACCAACCACTCACATCGCAGCGGTTGAATGCGGTTAATCACCTCAACCGGGCACACCAAGGTTACGCCGTCGGCAGGATCACCTGGCATAAAGGTGTAACGCAACGGCAAGACCATATCGCCCATATCCATTTGATCGGGATACGCGTGATCACTAACTTCATCTGCGCCATCAGCCAGCAGCATTTCGCGCGAGTAGAACAAACGCTTGGGTTGCTCGGATTCAATCTGTTTTCTAAACTGCTCAAATTCTGCAGCTGTGCTGACACCTTCTGGCACCACTTCATCATAAAAATGCACGAGCTCTTGTGGGTCAACTACGATGTCTCGGCGACGGGTTTTCTCTTCTAGTTCGTTCAGCTCTTCCAGTAATTCAAGGTTGTGTTGATAAAATTCAGCATTTGAAATTAACCCACCTTCCACTAAACCATCACGGATGAATACTTGTCGGGATTCAGGCTTATTAATGGGTGAATAGTTAACGCGTTTTTTTGGATTAATGATTAAACCGTATAGCGTTGATTGCTGCCACGCCGCCACGGTGCCGCGCTTTTTTTGCCAATGCGGATCACGATAACTGTGCTGCAACAGATGCGCGCCGAGTGTTTCTATCCATTCGGGCTCCACCGCGGCGACTTGCCTTGCAAAGAGTTTGCTGGTTTCTGCAATCTCGGCCGCCATAATCCACTTAGGGCCTTTTTTAAATAGGCCCGAACCCGGAAACACTGACAAATGCCGATTACGCGTGCCGAGATAATCATGGCTTTCCGACTTAACGGCCACATTTGCTAACAACCCCGTAAGCAGCGCTCTATGAATATTTTCGTAAGAGGCTTCCTTTTCCTGTTCAACTAATTTGAGCTCTTTGCACTGTTTTTGTAATTGTTCGCGCACATCCAACCATTCTATGACGCGCATATAAGCTAAAAAACGCTGCTTACACATTTTACGAAACTGCGAGCGCGATAACCGTTTGCGCTGCACTTTGATAAAACTCCACAGATTAAGCCACGCCATGAAGTCTGATTTTTCGTGATTAAATTCAGCATGCGACTCATCTGATGCCTGGCGCTTCTCAAAGGGCCGTTCGCGCGGGTCTTGCACTGACAATGCACTAACAATGGTTAGCATCTCGCTAACGCAACCTTCATCGCGCGCCGCCAACACCATTCTGCCCAAGCGAGGGTCAACGGGTAAGCGCGCAAGCTGCCTACCCAATGGCGTGAGTTTTCGTTCGTCATTAAGCGCACCGAGTTCTTGCAAATTTCGGTAACCGTCATTAATAAATTTGGCATCCGGTTTTTCAACAAACGGGAAGTCGCTAATTTCACCCAACTGCATGGATGCCATTTGCAAGATAACCGACGATAAATTAGTACGTAATATTTCGGGCTGAGTAAATTCGGGGCGTGCGATAAAGTCGGGTTCATCGTACAATCGAATACACACACCGGGCGCTACTCGTCCGCAACGCCCCATCCGTTGATTAGCACTAGCTTGCGATACTTTTTCTATGGGTAAGCGTTGCACTTTACTGCGAACACTATAACGAGATACACGAGCGTAACCAGCATCAACAACTGAACGAATGCCCGGCACGGTTAAGGATGTTTCTGCTACGTTGGTAGCCAATACAATACGCGGCCTTGAGTGCGGTGCAAAAATTCGATTTTGATCAGCATTAGATAAGCGCGAAAACAAGGGCAGCACATCAACGTTACGAAACACGGCCGAATTAGTGCTCTGCTTATTCAGTAAATCAGCCATCTCTCTGATATCACGCTCACCACTTAAAAAGACCAACACATCCTGGTGGCGTTCTTTAAGCAAGGTTTCACACGCTTCAATAATCGCGTCGGACACATCTCCATCTTCATCCCCCTCGTCGCTGCCGATGGGCTGATACCGCAGCTCGACTGGATAAGTGCGACCTTCCGCCAATAAGATGGGCGCATCATCAAAGTGTTTTGAAAAGCGTTGTGGGTCAATTGTGGCTGATGTAATGATGACTTTAAGATCGGGCCGCTTAGGCAACAGGCGTTTGATGTACCCTAATAAAAAATCAATATTCAGGGAGCGCTCATGCGCTTCATCAATAATAAGGGTGTCGTATTGATTAAGCCCAGGGTCGTTTTGTGTCTCTGATAACAACATACCGTCTGTCATCAATTTAATACGGGTATCGTTGCCCACTTTATCGCTGAAGCGAATCTTATAACCCACCGCGGCACCCAATTCAGTTTTAAGCTCACTTGCAATGCGCGCGGCAACGGTACGAGCAGCAATGCGGCGTGGCTGGGTGTGCCCAATAAAGCCTGCAGCACCCCGCCCAGCCTCAATACACATCTTCGGTATTTGTGTGGTTTTACCTGAACCGGTTTCACCACACACAATCAGTACCTGGTTGTTTGCTAAGAGTTCTAAAAATGCTTCACGCTGCTCAACAACGGGAAGATCATCAGGGTACGTTGGAACGGGGGCGGTTGAGATACGAAGTTCGCGAGCTGCCGTCGACTTTTCTATAGCCGTGCGCAACGTTGCTAAGCCATTAGCATCGGACTTAATTTTTTTTATTTGGCGCCTAAGACGGGGTTTATCAGCTTGAAGACAGGCGTCAACAAGACCGTGGAGTTCTCGTGCACTCGCCATGGTACACGCTCGTTATCAACCAGTTACGCGAACAATATCGTACGCAACACTGCCTCGGCGCAAACGCTTTTTGGCTTCGGTCAACCGATTTTGATCAAAAAATGGCCCGATACGAACCCGATGGCCACTTACTCCATCCGCATTTTCTCGTTCAACCACAAACGCTTCCAAGCCTAATAACAAAACCGCCGCACGCCGCTGTTCAGCTTCCGCAACACTTGCAAAGCTACCGGCTTGCAAGTAGTAAGACTCCTGCCCAATACTACTAGCCGGTATCTCGGTATAAGTTTGATCCGCCAAGTTTTGCGTATTTAGATTTTGTGCAGATGCCGACACCACACGAGTGGCTGGCTTAATAATCGTTTTTTCTTCCGGGATCTGAACAATTTCAATCGGAGCTGAATCTACCTGATCAGCAAGCACCGTATAAAATTCGTAGTCGTTCTTTTTAGCCACAGACTGATTGGGGGCGCTATTAACACGCGTAGCGTGATAATCACTCAGGCTGGTATCAACAGGCAAGTTTGCCAACAACATGACAAAGCCAGCGACAAACCCTACTAGTAACCCCAACGCCAATACATAGAGGCGCGTGTGTTGGGGTTCAGAATCAGACATTATTACATTACCTCAGGAGTAGACACGTCAATCAAGCTCAGCCCATTGACCAATACTTGCTTAACAGCCAATAGCAAACAAAAACGGGCATTTCTAAGTGCCGCGTCATCAACAAGGGCTTTATGCGCCGCGTAGTAGATATGTAGACCATTTGCGAGATCTCGCAAGTATCCTGTTAGCTGATGTGGCTCATGTTCGAACGCTGCCTTCTCAACAACCTCAGGATATTTGTTGAGAAGCGTCAAAAGTTCGGCCTCTTCTGCGGTATCCAGAAGTGCTAATGATGCCAAGCCCGCCTCAATATCATGCGTTTGGTTTTTATGGCCGAGCTCACGCTGCATGCTGCAAATTCGCGCATGCGCGTACTGCACGTAGTAGACCGGGTTGTTTTTATTTTGAGTTTTCGCCAGATCGAGATCGAAATCCAGATGCTGTTGATAACGCCGCATGACGTAAAAATAGCGAGCAGCGTCAACTCCGATCTCGTCATACAATTCTTTGAGTGTGACAAATGAGCCCGAGCGCGTCGACATTTGCACTCTTTCACCGTTACGAAACAGGTTGGCGAATTGGATCAACAAGAATTCAAGCTTTTCTCGAGGGTGCCCTAAAGCTACACAGGCGGCGTACATGCGTTCGGTATAACCATGATGGTCAGAACCGAATAGGTATAGCACTTTGTCGTAGCCACGTTCAATCTTATTGTTGATATAGGCAACATCGGATGCAAAATAAGTGGTTAAACCATTACTTCTAACAACCACACGGTCTTTGTCGTCCCCAAAAGTCGTACTTCGAAACACCTTTGCGCCATCTTGTTCGTAGATATGGCCAGCCGCTTCTAATTTATCGATACAGGTAGCCACATCACCAGCAATGCTCGCTTCACTGAACCAGCTGTCATAGATGACTCTGAATTCTTCGAGGTCAGCCTTGATGCCATCAAGCACCGAGTTAACAGCCTCATCGAACACGGATCGATAACTGTTGCCACCCAATAGTGATTTAGCCTTCGCAATCAGGCCATCGATATGCAGCTCTTTATCGCCACTGACTACCTTGTCATTGACGTCCTTAGCTTCATCCGCTGGAACATCTTTGAACACCTCGGCAATGGGCTTAACAAAAGCATCACCATGCTCAGCAACCAACTTGGCCGCGATATCCGCGATGTAGTCGCCCTGATAACCATTAGATGGAAAAACCAGCTCATGACCATGAGCCTCTAAATAACGCAACCAAACACTTGCCGCCAAGATATCCATCTGGCGCCCAGCATCGTTGACATAATATTCGCGATCGACCTCAACACCGACTGCGGTGAGTAAATTAGAAATGGTCGCACCTAATGCCGCGCCGCGGCCATGACCCACATGCAGCGGCCCTGTTGGATTAGCCGATACATACTCAACTTGCCAACGCTGGCCTTTGCCTTTATCACTTAGCCCGTATTGCTCTTTGGCACTGAGCACCTGGCCCACAACAGCGGCTTGGATGTCATCTTCGGCAAAAAAGTTAATAAAGCCCGGGCCTGCCAGCTCTGCTTTGCTGACGCCACTGGGCAAAGGCGCGGCATCGAGTATCGCCTGAGCAATATCACGCGGCGCACGGCCAGCAGGCTTGGCCAAAATCATGGCAAGGTTGCTAGCGTAATCGCCATGCGAGGGATCGCGGGTTCGCGAGATAGTGATGGTAGGACTCACATCGTCGGGCACAACATCATTCGCCTTTAATACTGCTAAAGCGTCGGCCAAAAATTGTTCGAGATGTGCTTTCAACTGCGTGGCAACTACCTAAAACCGATAGTTTACCGAATTATCATGCTAACTAGGGTGAAGTGTTGTCACTTGTGCGCAGAATGTGACTACGGATTGATCACTTCACCCTAGTTATTTCGCTTAGACGACTCGTCCGCCATCCTCTCGTTGAACGGCCAACACTGCCGAACGCGGCACACTATCACCGCCCTCTGGCCAATGACTGCCTCCACGCTCACCCGGATGCTGTATTCCGACAAACAAGGTTCGCTTATCAGCACTCCACGTTAAGCCCGTCACTTCGCATTCATTGGGCCCAACTAAAAAGCGTTTTATTTCTCCGGTTGCAGGATCACTGGCAAGCATTTGATTATTACCTTGACCAGCGAAATCTTTCTCGTTGGAATAGTTACCGTCGGTTTGGATCCAGAGGATGCCGTTGTCATCAAACTTCAGCCCATCTGGCGAATTAAACATATTGCTCGCATCCACATTGCTCGAACCTGCACGGGCATCGTTGTACACCTCTGGATTACCCGCTAGTACGTAGAGATCCCAAGCAAAACCACTACTGGTGTGATCACTACCGTTCGGCCGCCAGCGTACAATTTGCCCATAATGATTTTCTGCCCTTGGATTAGGGCCGGCAGCTGGCGTGAGATCACCTCCCGCGTTCGGCTTTATGCCACGATTTTTATTGTTAGTTAATGCGCAATATACTTCGGCAGCATTGGGGTTGGATGCCACCCACTCAGGCCTGTCCATGGTGGTGGCGCCAACAGCGGATGCGCCAATGCGGGTATGAATACACACCTCGGCCATGCTCGCAAGGCCCGTGCTTTCCGGCGTAAGCTCAATCCACTCACCCGCACCGTTATCATGAAACTTGGCCACATAAAGTTTGCCATCTTCCATCAGCGAATCGGTTTCGCCACCCACCGCATAGTAACCGTTTGATACGTAACGATATAAAAACTCGCCGCGTTCATCGTCGCCCATATACACAACGATACGGCCATCACCATTCACAACCATTTCAGCGTTTTCATGTTTGAAACGACCAAGCGCTGACCGTTTTTTAGGCTTAGCATCTGGTTGGCTTGGATCAACCTCGACAACAAAGCCCAAACGATTCGGTTCGTTTGGATGCTTGGCTACATCAAAGCGTTCGTCCACACGGGCAAATTGGTAACCCCAATCTTTAGCAGACACTCCATAGCGTTTGAGCTCAGGTGATACTTTGTGTTTTTCATCTTCTGCTGAAAAGTATCCATTGAAATTTTCTTCGCAAGCTAAGTACGTACCCCAAGGTGTTCTGCCGTTACCACAGTTATTAAAGGTACCTAATGAAGTTGTGCCGGTAGGATCAGCTGCGGTTTTCATTAGATCATGCCCCGCTGCAGGGCCTGTGATTGTTGTGGGTGTATCTGGTGTAACACGACGGTTGTAAGGGCTATCTTTGACGACCCCCCATGTGCCATCGGTTTCTGCTATTTCTGCAATCGTTAAACCATGCGCCATTTTTATTTTTAACACGTCATCATCATTGGCGGGTTTACCATCAGGGCGATTGCCCCACATCACTTTTCGGTTGGAGTATTCGTTATTAACAACGATAACGGTTTTATCACCGACAGCGAAAACATCCATGCCATCAATATTATCGCCAAAGGCTTTTTCTTGTGAGGCGGCGGTACCACGAGTAGCGTGATCAAACTCCGGCACACCAGACCATAAAGGATCACCCCATCTTACGACAACATGCGACTTATACCCTTCAGGCAAGCTGATGGTGTCTGCGGTGTCTGCACTAATCGGTGTAAAAGCCATTCGGCTACTTGCCGCATGCGCATCGTTTGATAAAACATTGTAGCCACCCAATGCGGCGATGCTACCAAACGCTACAACACTTTTAAGTAAGTCGCGCCGGCTCATAGCAGCTTCGACAACACGATCGAAATCCGTGGTTTCAGCAGTGGGGTTGACTAGCTCATCAAAATCGTCAAACGATAGCTCATCGGGGGTTTGGTTATTATTGTCATGGTTCATGTATTGCTCCACAAGTGTCGCGATGCCACGAGCAACGTTTATGCGTTAACAGGCAGCATCAATTAGAATTTTTAGTCTTCTGTTGCCCACTTAAGATGCCACCATAAATTGCACAGCGCAATAGCGAATTCACTGTGTAGAGGGTTTACCCCAAACCAAAGAAAATGTGCGACACATTGCCGCAGTTGTTTCACTAAATTTACTACGACCTGTTGCGCTGCCGCTGTAGCCTTGCAATCATTACGCTGCATTATTATGCAAAAAAAATAAGCATAGCCACGCTAGAACAAATCTACCGGATCTACATCAATCGACCAGCGCGTCCGCTTTGCGCCTTCTAGCTCCGGTATGGAACGATTCAACATCGACAACAACGCGTTTAAACCAGAACGCTTACCCGCTTGAAACAATAACTGGGCACGATAGCGCCCGCCCAATCGCTCCATTGGGGCAGGTGCTGGGCCCAACACCACTACACCGTCAAGCTTGTAGCCATCAATTAACTGACGTACTTGTTTTAAGAACCGCACTGGCGAAGCGCTATCAGTTGCTTCTGCTCGCAACAAGGCCACAAAGGAATACGGCGGCCAATAGGCTTGCTCACGTTCTTCAAGTGCACTCTTTGCAAACGCATCGTAGCCCTCACTCACCAATAGCTTCATCATTTCGTTATCGGGGTTTCGGGTTTGTATTAATACTTTGCCTTGACGCTTTTCACGCCCGGAACGGCCAGCCACTTGCACAATCAACTGCCCCATTTGTTCAAGTGCACGAAAGTCTGTACCAAACAAACCGCGATCAGCATCGAGAATACCGACCAAGGTTACGCCTGGAAAATGATGACCCTTAGCCAGCATTTGCGTGCCCACTAAAATTTGCGCGTCTCCTCGAGTGGCGGCTTCTAATTGTTTTTCAAGCTCACCTTTACGTCGTGTGCTGTCTCTATCAATACGCGCAACCGTGGCATCAGGAAACGCATCTTGCATGGCTGCAGCAATTCGCTCAGTACCGTAACCCACATTATCAAGCGAATCCGAACCACAGGATTCACACACGCGTGGTATTGCACGCTCTGACCCACAATGATGGCAACGCAGGCGCGCGCGTTTTGCGTGCACTGTCATGTGTGCATCACATCGATTGCAATCGGCACATGCACCACAATCATTACATAACAACGTTGGTGAAAAACCTCTGCGATTAATAAACACCAGTGCTTGCCCGCCTTCATTGAGCGCTGTTTCAACCGCCATCAGCAATCGATCACTTATGCCTTCAATTAAAGGCCTACGGCGAATATCCAACAAGGCCATTTCGGGTGGTTTGGCATCGCCTGCGCGTCTTTGCAGACGTAATAAACTGAAACGCTCTTGTTGCGCGTTATATAAGGTTTCAAATGAGGGCGTGGCAGTACCGAGCACGATCGGGCATTGTTCATCGCGGGCACGAATCAACGCAAGATCACGCGCGTGATAGCGAAAACCATCTTGCTGCTTTAGTGATGAATCATGCTCTTCATCGATGATGATCATGCCTAAGCGAGGCAGTGGCGTGAAAATAGATGAACGCGTGCCCACTACAACATTGGCTTTGCCCTGACTGGCTAGTAACCAATTTTGTAACCGCTGCGTATCGTTAAGCCCGGAATGTAGGCTGACTAGACACCCACTGATACGCCGCTCAAAGCGCTGCATAAGTTGTGGCGTTAACGAAATCTCCGGCACCATGATAAGCACCTGTTCACCGCGCTCAAGCACCTCATCAATCAAACGTAGGTACACCTCGGTTTTACCACTACCAGTGACACCGTGAAGTAAGAAAGGTTTGAATGCCCCAATAGCTTCACTTACTGCCGTAACAGCAGTTTGTTGTTCTTCAAGTAACTCAGGGCCTTGTTGCTTAGAAAGATTCTCAGGCACATTATCTTGCAACTGACGCGCAACCAAGCCTTGCTCGACAAGCGGCTTGATAACCGAGCGCCAGCGCGTGCTTATCGTGGCCAGGGTTTCTGCGGCTACTGGCATACCAACACCGGCAAGCTTTAGGCGATCTAAAATCGCGGTTTGTACAGATGCGTTTTTGGCAGGTTGATGCTGCAAGCCTGCCTCATTTATTTGAAAGCTCTCAATTTGGGCAAGCTCAGTTGGATTACCCCGCCGCAACAGCACCGGCAAAGCCGTCGTGAGTACATCCCCAATGGGGTGATGGTAGTAACGGCTGGCCCACTGCAACATCGAAAATAGCTTCGCAGGGATCACTGGCTGCTCATCGTGCACCCGGGAGATAGCACGCATCTTTTTAGCCGGCACCTGAGAATCCGTGGCTGTGGCCAGCACAACGCCAACAACACTTCGCCTGCCGAAGGGCACCGTGACACGCACACCCGGTACAACAGCTTGTGGCGACTGCCATAGGTAGTCGAATGTTTGGTGCAACGGCGTCGGGATCGCCACTTGAACTATCGTTTGTGTCACCCGAATAAAATCTCTAGGTTATGGCTGGTTTTGCTCATGGCGGTAGTGTATCCAAAGCGGCCTTCAAACCAACAAATCGACCATCATTTCACTCAAAACAGATGCTGTTGAAACCTTATTAACCAAAACCAAGGAACTTTTGATCGAATTCATGCCAACTATTCTGTCTAACCCGCTCCTTATCCACAAATTCTGTGGATAACTATGTGGATTAAAATGATTTTCGAGAAAAAACCTCGGAAAAAAGACGGTTTCTTTTAAAATGGTCGAATATTGATCACATCGACATAAATCTATTTATATCAGTTAGTTACAGCACTAATTTAAACTAAATCTCTTCGCTACTACAACAAACTGTGACGCGCATCAACACTTTTTCTTGGCTGTGTATAACAAGTGCTCTTGTTATTTAGTCAAGCCCCTAAACGACTTTTTTTAGGGGTAATTTGAGAAATAATTGTGTCCACAGAGGCTGAAATCCGACAAATCGACGACATGCATAATCATCGAATTGCGTCTACTAAAATGTTCTACCAAAGATTAATGAATGGTAGGCTCAGCGCGACAAATTGCTGTCGCTAAGCCCACGCCTCAGTCGAGGGATTTGATGGCCGAAATTAAGTCCTGAACCGACCGTTTGGCATCGCCAAGCAGGACGCGAGTTTTGGGATGTTGAAGCAACGGATTGTCAACACCCGCATAACCTGCCCCATCACCTCGCTTAAGCACAATAACGCTCCCAGCATTGTCTACATCCAATATCGGCATGCCATGCAACGGGCTTTTGGTATCGCTGCGTGCTGCTAGGTTTACAATATCATTAGCGCCTATGACCAGCACCACATCGACTTTTGAAAACTCTGGGTTAATCTCAGCAAGATCCGCAATCTTTTCGTAGGGTACGCCGGCTTCGGCCAATACGACATTCATATGGCCCGGCATACGTCCAGCCACTGGATGTATAGCAAAGCGGACATCCACGCCGCGCTCCTCTAGTAGCTGGGTTAGCTCCTGTACCTTATGCTGAGATTGTGCCGAAGCCATGCCATAACCCGGCACGATCACAACGCGCTCAGCATAGGCCATGGATGTTGCAGAATCGAAGGGATCAATCTCGTTAACATTATTACGCTTAGCAGGCTCTGCTGAACCAGCCTGGCTAATACCAAACCCTGAGTACATGATTTCGCTAAGGCTGCGATTAACAGCCTTAGCCATCAAGCGCGTTAACAACACACCCGCCGCACAAACCAACATGCCCGCAACAATCATTGCGGGGTTTGCGAGCACATAGCCTTCAAACGCCACTGCAAGGCCTGTCATTGCGTTGTATACCGAGATCAAAACCGGTAGATCAGCCGCTGCTATTGGCAATGTCATGATCACACCAAAAAGCAACGAGAGCACAAAAAACACCAGTAACAACATGGGGTGCGAAGTCGTTGAGGTTGCCAGCAACAATCCCAACATCAACACAACCGAACCCAAAGCTACATAGGTTACCTGGCGATTAACAAACTGGTGGCGCTTCGCAATAATGCGCTTGAGCTTTGCCCAAGCCATAAACGACCCAGCAAACGTAATCGACCCGATCATGCCACCCAATACCGCTACGGCCTTAGCCGACACGGTGTGCTCGGATACACGCAACAGCACAATTATGGCGATACCAGCAGCCGCAGCGCCGCCTAAGCCGTTATAGATTGCAGTCATTTCAGGCATGTTAGTAATAGCGACGGAGCGAGCCTGAAAAAAAGCAAAGCCGCCACCGATTGCCATTGCGGCCAGAATAAGCAAATGGTTGCTAACGACTTGCGGGTGCATAAATGTAGCAACTACCGCAGTGATCATACCCACGCCTGCCAACCAAATACCTGAGCGCGCCGTTTTAGGCGAACTCATTTGGCGCAAGCCCATGATGAACAACAACGCCGATACGAAATAAGCCAAATTAATTAAATTAGGGGCTGTTTGAATCATGAGTCAGCCTCCTTATCACCTTGGTGTGATGTACGAGCTTGTTGTTCACTTGATTTGAACATTGCTAACATCCGGTCAGTCACCACATAACCACCAACCGCATTAGCGGCAGCAGCCATGACCGCAAGAAAACCGATCACCAATTGAAACGTGCCTTCGGCATTCCCTAGCGCTACCATCGCACCAGCCAGCACCACGCCGTGAATAAAGTTAGAGCCTGACATAAGCGGCGTATGCAGTATTGAAGGCACATTGGCGATCAACACGTAGCCAGCAATGCCAGCAAGCATAAAGAGATACAGGGCGACAAAAATATCGATCATGGCTTGCGCTCCAGTTGCGCAGCTTCTGCTACCCAGTCCACTAAGGCTTCGTGATTATCCAGTTCCAGTTGTATTTCAAGACGATGGATACCATCCGCATCCAATGAGGCAAGTTGCGAATACTGCTTAACTCCATAGGCATATAAGCGGTTTTGCAATGCTGGGCCAATGCCACTAATAACAGTTAGATCATCACGCACATCGGGATCATCATCGGTGCCACCCTCTCCACTATCATCAGTTTTCGCATCATGCGCGTGGCTACTTGTGGCCACAACTGCTGCTTGGATTGCGTTATCGGCTGATGCTGCTGATGTCGTTTCGCCTTCGCTATCTTTGGGCTCTTCTTCAGCTATCCAACCTACTGCTTGTTGATCCTCTTGCTCATCAGCTACAGCGCTGCCAATCGGCGGTGCACAAGGCTGATCCATAAGCTCTGCCGTGTGAGCATCATAAATTGCACCATTATGAGTTAACAGGCAACCAGCTAATATTTCATCCTGCCAATCTAAGTGTAATTGCCCGCCTGATAACATCAGTTGCAACATGCTCAGTAAATTACGCGCATACATTTCGCTGGCATGCACTGACCCGCTACTGGGTAGATTGGTAGCACCAACAATGAACACATCGCCGTGCATATAGGTTTCGCCAATGTGAGTAAGCTCGCAGTTACCGCCGGAGTCTGCAGCCATATCAACAATGACCGTATCAGGCAACATGCCCTCAACCATATCTTTAGTGATGATGACGGGAGCTTTGCGGCCTGGTATAGCGGCCGTAGAAATAACGGCGTGTGCTTGCGACATGCGCTCAGCCAACACATCATGCTGCTTTTGTTTTTCTTCTTTGGTTAAGGCTCTTGCGTAACCGCCTGAACTCTCTGCATTGACGCCAGTGTCGATCATGCGGGCACCAAGCGATTCAATCTGCTCTTTTGCGGCACTTCGAATATCATAAGCCTCCACCTGCGCACCCAAACGGCGAGCCGTAGCAATAGCCTGCAAGCCCGCTACACCAGCACCGATAACAATGACGCGCGATGGCCTGATCGTACCTGCTGCGGTAGTTAACATCGGAAACAAACGAGGCGAGATTTCAGCCGCCAATAAAGCCGCTTTGTAACCTGCAACTGTAGCTTGTGATGAGAGCACATCCATGGGCTGTGCACGCGTGATTCGCGGCACTAGATCCATTGCCAAGGTGGTGATATTGCGTTCCTGCAAAACCTGGATAACATCAAGATGTGAGTATGAATTGATTTGAGCTACCAGTACGGAGCCGATGGGCAGTAGCTTCGCCTCACTGACGGTAGGCGGCGTTACTTTTAATATGACTGCAGCCGGCCTTACCGTGTCGGCAAAATTGTCAGCAACTTCGATACCTTCGTAATCGGAATCGTAAAAACCCGCGCCTCGGCCGCAGCCGCTTTCAATGATGATTTTTACGGACAGTTGCCGCTGCAAACGATCAGCGACGCTTGGATCTAGCGCAACTCGGCGTTCACCTTCAGCACTCTCTTTAGGTACGGCTAATATCAATGGCATTGTGAACGCACCTGCTGCCCTGTTGATGTAGGCTAGCGTATTGTGACCGTGGCACTATGCCACGCAACTTATATAATGAATGTTACGGCAAGCTACCTCGCCGCGCTACCTTCCTTATTCATCTGTCTGTTGCTTTTAAGCGTAAAATAGACCGAGCTAACGACACAGATAATGTAAAGCCCATGAAATACGCCGGCACGCCAGAATACCAACACGGAACTCGAGAGAAACTAGGCGTTTTGTTGATCAATCTGGGCACACCCGATGCGCCCGATACACCCTCAGTAAGGCGCTACTTAGCTCAGTTTCTGAACGACCCGCGCATTATAGAATTACCTACAATAGCTAGACGGGCTCTACTCCACGGCATCATATTAAGAGTGCGCCCATCGCGCAGTGCCAAAGCCTACGAAGAAGTCTGGTCAGAGGAGACGGGGTCGCCTTTATTACATCACTCGCGCAACCAACAACAAGCCCTGCACACAGCCCTGCAAAACGAAATGGGCGAGAATGTTGTGGTGGAGCTGGGGATGCGATACGGCTCACCTTCAGTTGGCAGTGCACTTGAACAATTAGCAAAGCAAAACGTCAGGCGCTTACTCGTGCTGCCTATGTACCCTCAATACTCAGGTACCACCACTGCCTCCGTATTTGATGAAGTATCGAACGAGTTACAACGTACTCGGTGGCTACCCGAACTCCGTTTTATCAATCAGTACTTTAATTATCCTGGCTATATCGATGCGCTGGCACAGAGTATTGAACAAAGCTGGCAAGAAAATGGCCGCGGGCAACTACTGGTAACCTCTTACCATGGCATTCCCAAACGCTACTTACTCAATGGTGATCCATACCATTGCCAATGCCACATGACAACTCGCCTGTTAGCTGAAAAACTGAACTTAAAAGAACATGAATACCGCGTAGTATTTCAATCACGTGTGGGCCGTGAGGAGTGGTTGAAGCCCTACTGCGACGAAACTATGAAGCAACTACCCAGCGAAGGCATAAAGAGTATTGATGTTGTCAGCCCTGCATTTTCTGCTGATTGCTTGGAAACTATCGAAGAGATTTCAGGTGAAAACTGTGAGTACTTTATGGAAAACGGCGGCGAGAAATTTAACTACATTGAATGCTTAAACGACAAGCCATCACACATCGCTTTTTTAAGCTCACTAGTGCAACAGCATATGCAAGGCTGGCCAACGGCGGATAAAACGATCACTGAAACGAGTGATGCTGAGCTACAGGCTACTGCTAAACGTGCTCAAGCGTTATTAGACAAAGCTTGATACGCCAAGGCTTGCATCTCAGTGCCCAAGGGTAAGGTTGACCCTTGGTACTGACTCATCACGATGCCGCGAAAGTTCATCGTGCGATCAACCCAAAAGTAAGTTGATGCAGCACCTGACCACCCACCTTCGCCATCACTACTCAGGTTAAGTGCAAAACCGGTATCTATCATAACTCGGCCAAATAGGTTCCAACCGTAACCTGGCATTGGGCTATGACCGATTGCTAATGGCAATTGAGATTGCGGTATTCGGTTACGCCACATCATATTAACCATCGGCACTGACAACAGCACCTCACCACTTTCGCTGGTGCCATCCATAACCACTTGTAAAAAGCGATAGTAATCAGCAAGGGTAGAAAACAAACCGTGACCACCACGCTCAAACGTTGAAGAATCAGATGGGTAACCACGCTCGGCATCCATTAGCTCAAGTCGGTTAGGTTCAGTGGTCAATACTGCCTCGTGCCCTAGATCACGAACACCATATAAAGACAACAAACGATGTTGTTGTTCAGGCTTAACAAAAAAAGCCGTCTCTTGCATATTAAGCGGATCAAACAATCGCTCTTTTAGTAATTCGTATAAGGATTTACCGGTTACACACTCCAGCACGTGCGCCAGCACATCAGTCGAAAAACTATACTGCCATTGCGACCCGGGCTCAGATGATAATGGCAGCTCTGCTAAGGCGTGCGATAACTCACTCAGGCTTCGGCTAACATCACCCGCCATAGCTGCTTCGCGGTACAGAGCCGCTACAGGAGAGTCTGGCAAAAAATCATAAGCCAAGCCCGAACGATGCGTAAGCAAATGTTCAATTAAAAGCGGGTGCTCAGATGCAACCTGTTTGCCGCTGTTTTCCAAAATCGTGTTACTGGCAAAGCCTGGGATATAGTGCGCAACGCTCTGATACAAACTCAAGCGGTTTTCTTCAATTAGTTGAAGTGCAACGATAGACACTAAAGGTTTGGTCATTGAATAGATGCGATAAATCGCATCATCACGCAATGGATGTGCTAACTGTGCATCTTGAAAACCCACCCCACCTTCGCTTATAACGCTATCGCCTAACGCTACTCGCCAAGCTATATTAGGGAATAATTTTTCATCAATTAATGATTGAGCAAATTCTCGAATGCGGTCAATGCGAGCGGGTAGCGCCTTCATAGTTTATTTGTATTGATTACGCATTTGAGTGTCTGCGGTTTCCAGGCGAACCTTGTTACTTTCGCTCAGCTGCTGACTCTGTAGTGATAGCCTCGCGCCTTTTCGAGCCCGAGGCAGTTCGTTTTGATTTTCCAGTACACCAAACAAGGCCTCAATAACATCAGCGCTTGGGCTTGACAATTTTTTCGACGCATAAGCTGCCGTTTTTCTTACCTGCTCATCAACATCATTAAGCCCAGATAACAAAACGTCAGACATCGTATCGTCGTCTGACCATTGGGAAATTATTGAAATACTGCGCTGTCGCACCGAAGCTGAATCATTGTTTGTTAGAGGCAATACATGATCGACGATTGCTTGCTTATCGGCATTAGTAGCCTCCCCAGGGAGTACCAATACATTCAATGTAGCAACTAAAACCTCTGGCTCTGAATCCGTTGTCAATAGATTCATGACGACATCACGAGCACTCGCATCATAGGGCTGCATTCGCTTAAGCAAGTCTAATCCAGCCAGCTGTGAAACACGATTACCTGAATACACCATGTCGCTTGCTATGGGAGTCAGCGATGAATCTTTTGTCGCACCTAACAGATACGATAATCTTTTCAAGCGCTTTGGATCAGTTTCTACTCCAAACTCACTAACTACAGCCTGCAAAAAGGCCGGATCATTTTTCAGGCGTAACGTTAGTTGGGCTATCTGCTCATCACTAATATCAGCCACACCCAAGTCAAAGGCTTGCCACGCTAGGGCTTCTTCGCTAATTTTTACATCTGTCGCTGGCGTGTTATCTACTTTTGCGACCACTGGATCATTCGGCGTAGTTACTTGAGGCGCTTCAACACTCGTTTCATCAGCAGAGGACACTGAACTAAATGGAGAAACCGGTGTTTCTTCACGGCTTTCAACCGTCGGTGAATCCGGCTCTGGCTCTACCGCAACCGCAATCGTATCCGCGTCTTGTGAATCATTGCCTTGCCACCAAATGAAAAAACCCCCGCCAACTACCAGTGCAATACTGGCAACGACGAGGGCTGTTTTCATGACAGACAACAAACAGTACTACTTAGAAGCCCGTTGAGAATGGTTCGCGTTCTGCACTACCTGGCGCTCTTGTATTCGTCCAGCTTTGATCTGCTGTGCTTTGGTAGAACAACGCTTGACCATCACAATCAACGCTGGTTACGCCATAACCGACTTCACTACCGTCGTCAGACAACTGCACTAATTGATCTCGCAATGCACCCCATGTTGCCTCGCCTACTACGCCATCTGGCGAAAGGCCCTGTGCAGATTGAAACGCTTCAACTGCCATGGCCGTGTTGGGCCCAAAACTACCATCAGCAAAATCCGCGCGTTCTTGGGTTGAATACCCCTGACACCACAATATGTGCTGAATACCGCGTGAGTAAGAACTATCTGTATAAGTAACTGAGGTACTCATAACACAGTTGTCGTCCCATTGATCATTGACAGAAGCGTTATCCGAACCGCCTTCGCATGCAGCCAACTGATCTACCATGTCAGTGATAATGTCAGAAGAGTTTAAAAGGCCATCGCCATTTGTGTCATCGAGGGAATCTACAAAACCGTCACCATTGATGTCAAAATCTTCGAAGGTGTTATCGCCATCTAGATTGATATCATCCGACGCATCAACAAAACCGTCACCATTGAAATCTAGATCAGTGTTGTCGACAGCACCATCAGCATTAAAGTCACCGTCAAGAATGTCAACAACGCCATCGCCGTTGCTGTCGTCAGTAAGATCACCAGCAGTTTGCGTCGTACTACTACTAGAGCAACCAGCTAAATACGCGGAGAAACCAATCACCACGAGAAGCCGGGGTAAATGTTGAATTGATTGATACTTCATAATAAAAACCTCTCAAGGAGTACGCACGCCACCACGGTGGGGCATGCACAATGGGCACGACGATAAAAGTGTAGTTCAATACTGCCTAAATTCTGGACAAAACTCACATGAAATTAATAGCGTCATGGAGGTAATTATTCTGACACCAATTAAGGTGCACTTAAACGCAAATAACGACATTTAACATTGCGCTCTAACATTTGTTCACGAATCCGATTGCAATTGCCTGTTTACCTGCCTTAACGCAGCATCCAATGCACTTAAACCGCCTTTTTGCGTTAGCTCGTCATAACCTAACCGTGTGTAGGTACCGGGTGTGCCGATGCCATTTAATAGTGAGGCAAAATCAGCTTGTGGACAGCCAATAGCCACATCCACCGCACCTCGCCAATGACGCATAACCATATCGCGAGCAATAGCTGCATCCCAACCTCGCTCAACAAACCAATCCTGCATTTGCTGCATCAAGCCAAATTGCCATGCGTAAGCACACGACATAATCATGGATTCATCCAATTGTTGCTCACTGCTTAACGACACTATCGGGCACCGCGGCCCAAAAAGCTGTGCCACCTTATCGTTATGAGGAAATGCTGGGATAAACGGATTGCCAAATTCAATAAAGCTACTGGGCATAATGCGGATGGCGTTTTCAATACCTGCAGCCTCTTGCAATGCCTTTATCGTGACGCCGGATACGGCCGATACCAAAATATGCTGCCTGTTCCATTGAACACTCTGTACAGCATCGATCCAATCAGCAGGTCGGACCGCCAACAACACAATATTCGCAGCTTCCACTACTGCTTGATTGCTTTGCAGCACCTTGCAATTGTGTTTACTGGCAATGGCCTTCCCGCTGGCCTCGCCACGAGGCGATAACATAATATCGCCCTCATATCCGCCGTCACGCAACGCAGCAATCGTATAACTAGCGAGATGACCAGCGCCGAGTACGCCAAAAGTATTCATAGAGTGCCTGTTTTGTTTTGCTTATCTTTGTTTGCTTATCTTTGCTTTGCTCATTAGCCCAGTTATGAGCGACATTATTCGCGCCCCGACAAGGCTAAGCGCAATGCCAAACCAACAAAAAATACGCCCGCTAAAACATCTAAATAACGAGCAAAGCGAGTTTTTGTGACCCAGCTAGCTGCATTACCTACTAACGAGCCAATGATCAATAGATAAATTAAACCTATCGACGTGTGAATAAACCCTAGCAACACTATCTGCACACCCACGCGCCCTAAATCAATACTGACGAACTGAGGGAGCAAAGCGATATAGAAAATAATAACCTTTGGATTAAGTAAATTAGTGATTAAGCCTTGCTTAAACACTTTTACAACGGACGAGGCTTCTACTGGGGTTTGATCATCTGTTAAACCCTTGGATTTAAAAAACGCCCGTATTGATTGAATGCCGAGATAAAGCAGGTACGCCGCACCGCCATAACGCAATAGTTCAAAAGCTACTGGCGATGCAGCAATCACTGCAGACACACCAATAGCAGCTGCCACTGAGTGAACTAACGTTCCCGTACATATACCTAAGGTGGCGGCAATGGCTCCCTTTGCTTTGTAACGAAGGCTGTTCGCCATGACGAACATAACATCGGGCCCAGGCGCAATGGCTAACGTTGCTGCAACCACGATGTACGCTGTCATCAATGTTGGGTCTAATAACATGGGCTCAACCTTAACTCATTCAAACTGCCCCAGTTGAGTGCGAATGATAAGTTTTGACTGCCAACAAGCCAGTCTTTATACCAATTTGAGTTGGTTTGAGTTGACTTAAATTATTGATCCCCACTGCTCTGGATGACTTAGATTACAACGAAATAAATCGCTCTTTGATTACTATATAATCAAAAAACCTTCATAGGGCGAGAACAGAATATGCACAGTAAATGCAATCTAAGCAACAGCTTACGCTCAAAGTTACTATTAACGGGCTTTTTATTCATCATACCAAGTTGGTTATGGGCACAAGCTGAAAACTCGCTACCTATCGCTGATGCACATGTACACTACAGTCACGATTCAGTTGAGTTAACGCCACCTGCACGCGTTATAGAAATCATGCGCGAAGCAGGTTTAAAGTTTGCGCTTGTTTCCAGCTCAGATGATAATGGCACTCAACTTTTGTCAGAATTGGCCCCTGATTTAATTATTCCAGGGCTCAGACCATACCGACGCCGCGGAGAACTCAGCAGTTGGTTTACCGATCCGGCGGCACTCGAGTACGTCGAACAATTACTAAGCATTAATCGCTACGCAAGCATCGGCGAATTTCATTTATTCGGTGATGATGTTGATTTGCCCATCCCCCGTCGCATCGTTGAACTAGCTGAACAATATAATTTAGTGTTGCATGCTCATTCCGATGCAGATGCAGTTGAACGGCTGTTGGCGCAAAACGATAAGGTGAAAGTACTCTGGGCCCACTCAGGCTTTGAAGAACCAGAAGCAATATCAGCGATGCTCACCAAACACGATCGCCTTTGGGCAGATCTTGCTTTCCGATCAGAAGTCGGTAGTGGCGGCAGCTTAAGCAAGGAGTGGATAGCACTTTTCAACGATCATCCTGACCGCATGATGCTAGGCACTGATACCTACACACCTGAACGCATGTACTTTATACCGAGCCATGCAGATTCAGCACGCGTCTGGTTAGAAACTTTACCGAAAGATTTATCTGAAAAGATCGCATGGAAAAACGCATACGATCTGCTTACGCCGATTTGGCAGGCCAACAAACACACAAACTCAAATGGCATAACAAGTGATACTGCATGCGACGCTATCTCAAAAAACGAGGCGATCACTATGGAGTCTGAAAACTACTCGGTTCACCTACAGCCTACCAGCCCAATCACCGTCGGCCAGGCAGCATCTGTGCGCGTAACGCTATGCGGTGCCACCACGCTAGACACAACGCTGAAGCTTGACGCCAGCATGCCAGCACATGGCCATGGCACAAACTACACACCTGAACACCAAATCGAAGCACATTCAGACAAGCACATGCAGTATCTTGTAGAAGGTGTTGTATTGCACATGCCAGGTGAATGGCAATGGCAGGTAGAGGTTCGTACAGGCAGCACTCGCGAATCGCTAAGCCATCGCTTCTCTGTAGAGTAACCCCAGCAATGCCATGAGAAAGCTCCTTTACAAATCACCCTATGCGTTTCTACTAAGTTTTCTGCTATTGCAGACAAGCTATGCAGATAACGATACTACCCATGATTCTATTTTTACCGACGCAGAGGTTCGGCGCATACTTTCGTTTGGGCCTTGGCCAAGCACAATACCAGCTGATCCTGGAAACGAATTCTCAGGACTTAGCACAGCAGAGAAAATTGGCGAAAAACTATTCTCAGATACAGATTTATCAGGCGATAAAACGCTGTCTTGCGCCAGCTGTCATCAAGCGAAAAAAGGGTTCTCAGACAAACTACCGTTAGCACAAGGCGTGCAACAACACGTCCGCAATACTCAAGGCTTATTGGATGTTGGAATGCAGCGCTGGTTTGGCTGGGATGGTGGCACCGATAGTTTATGGGCTGCTACGCTTCGGCCAATGCTCTCAGATATAGAAATGGCAGGCGACATTTCAACAATCGCTACACGTTTAAAAGAGAAGCCCTCTATATTCAATTCGCTTACGCAATCAGGAAAACACCGCAATCCCATAAGCTTAACTGATGAAGAGTTAGTCGTAGGAGCTGCAAAAACTATAGCCGCTTATATGCGTACTCTTCGATCAGGAACCACCGACTTTGATCGTTATTACCAAGCATTAGTAAATAATGACATTAACGGGCAACGCAAATACTCTGCTGCGGCCAAGCGCGGCCTTAAATTATTTATTGGTGATGCCAATTGTCATGTTTGCCACTTCGGGCCAAACTTTTCCAATGGAGAGTTTCATGATACTGGCCGGCCGTTTTTCACCAGCATTGGCAAAGTTGACCCCGGCCGCTATTCCGGCATCAAGCGAGTACGCGCGGATCCCTACAATCTGGCAGGCAAATTTAATCGCACGGTGGAGGCAAGCGAAATTAGAAAAACAAATAGCGTTAAATTAGTTCAGGATAACTTCGGGCAATGGCGAACACCATCACTGCGAAACCTAAGTCTAACCGCACCCTATATGCATGACGGTAGCTTAAACACATTACGAGAGGTAGTGGATGCCTACGCTGATATTGATATGAGCCGCCTACATTCGAAGGGCGAATCAATTCTTCGGCCACTTGAACTCACCAATAGCCAACGCAATGATCTAGTCCAGTTTTTACAAAGCCTAACGGAACAATAAACGCTAAGGAGGTAGAACCACAGCTGAGAAAGTGGCAGTAGCACTACCGTTAACTGGCACATCAACCCCAGTCCAGTTAATCGTATTGCCCGCAACACTAAATGAAGACCCAGGCGGCACGCTCACTGGCGCTACGGATGAGAATCCCGCCGGCACAAGATCTTGAACAGCAGCGTTGAAAGCTGCACTTGGCCCAACATTATTAACCCGCAGGGTAAATACAACGGTATCGCCCACGTTCGGGCTATTATCGTTAACGGTTTTAACTATATCTAATGCAACTTCGGCATCATCTTCCAGTAGCGTCACGATAGCAGTATCGCTTATGTCGATACCATGCGTTGTGTTGCTCAAATTCGACAAGCTAACCGCAAGCGTTTGATCCCCTTCCGGCACACCGTCAGCAATGGGTGTCACCGTAAACGTTTGGCTACTACCAGCTTGCCCAGTAAAGGTGAGCGTACCCGATGATGCTGTGTAATCACTATCGCCAATGGTGGCGGTACCATCACTAGTTTGGTAATCAACGGTAAACGCAACAAAGCCGCTTGCATCGCGAACATTATGCGACAACGTTGCCGTTAACGTAATCGGCCCGCCATCTTCTGGGGCTGACACGTCTGTGATAGTGATCGTCTCTTGCACATCAGCAACAATCAGAAAATCCTCAGAATCACCAAATCCATTAACGCCGCAACCGTTAGCAGGGTCGAGATTGTTATAGCTTAATGTGACGCGTCCTCGATAAGTTGTATCTTCAGTGACGCTGGGTATCGTAATGTTTTGAGTAACAACGCAGCCAGCGGGTGTTGCAGTTTGGTCGTAATTACATGAAGCATTATTAAGTTGCTCAGGCGTACCATCATTATCAGAATCTAATGAGATGATAATATTTTCAACATCACCAGTTGCAGCCTGCCCTCCTCCAGGTTGCTCAGTATCACCAACCGTTACCGGCACAGCTAATACACTACCGCTGGGATAATCACCTCCAATTAAAATTGGCAGAGTGATACTTTCATACGCACTGTCATTGGTGATCGCGCATAGGCCTACCGGCGTATAACGTTGAGCTGATACAGGAAATGTTAATATCAAACCCACTGCAGCAATACCCAAGGTAGAGGCATGGATTGCCCTATCATTGGCTATTTTGGTGCGGTTCTGTGAGCGCAAGAACATCATGTGTCCGTTTTGAAGATAAGCGAGCAACTCCTGAGCTCCCAATTAAATCCTTATTCGGTACTACTCAATTAATATGCCAGCAGAAACGGCAGCTAACCCCGCCAATCAACACATAAAGGCTAAGTTGACTTAGCAGCCACCCGTATCCGCCAACACAACCCCAATCCTAATAGCGCATACACAACAGCCATACTTATTGGTAAGCCATCAGCACCAAAACCTGCCATCGCCCAACCACCAATTAACGACCCACACAGCGCACCTAACCCCCACATCGTGGCAAAGGCCGACGAACCAGCAATGAGTTCTTGGCCTTCAAACCTATCACCTAAATCAGCCAACGCCACCGTATAAATACCGTACCCAGCCGCACCACAAATAATAAGGACCGGCCACATACCCCAGCTGTTTATTGTAAAAGGCAACATCAACAACGTAATAGTCGTGATAACAGCGCAACCTAACATCACTAGGCGTTTGGAGTATTTATCGCTAAGGTAACCTATAGGTAGTTGCAACACGATATTGCCCGCTATCAATGCGGTTAGTGCCATCGCCGCCACTTCAAAACTTCTGCCGCTATGCATCGCATAAATGGGCAACAGTGACAAGGTAGCGGCATCAAATATCGCGAATGCAAACACACACGCTAGTAATAATGGTGCTTTGGGCACAAAAGCAAATATTCCATCTGAAGCAGGCTGATCATGCTCCGACGCTTCACCTTCATCAATAAATAATAAAGGTACCACTCCCAACATTAATACCACTGATCCGATAACAAAAGGTAGCCATCCATCCACACCGGTTTGGCTAACGATGGCAGGGCCCGCAGCAAAACTTAAAGACAAGACACTTGCATAGATAGCAACCACTTTGCCACGTGAGCTCTCATCCGCTGAGCTGACAATCCAAGCCTCACTTAATACAAACAGTAACGATGTGGTTGCACCCATGATTAATCGCAATACAAACCAAGACTCTAGCGAGGTGAATATGTTAAATGAGATCATCAGCACCGCAGTCAGTACGGCAGCGATGATGGCAACTCGCTTAGCTCCTAAGGTGCGACATACAAACGGAATGGCAGACGAGAACATCAAAATACCAATCGGCATCATCGCGGAATTTAGCCCAATCATCTGCGGGCTCACACCCCGTTGCTCTAATATTAATGAAAGCAAGGGGTAGGTCATGCCAAAGGAAAACCCAAAGACCGCTATCGACAAGCACGCAGCAACAAGATTACGGTTATTGGTCATAACTTAGAAAGATCGACATGGGTTTGAGAGCAGAACGGTGCACTTTGGGTTAATCATATTGATTAACTACCCATTAAATTACCGAAGTTGCAAATGGCTGGGAACCATTCTGCCAGAATTCTAACAAATGACTCACATAACCTAAGGATATTGATGCCAATGAGGTTCTCAGCAACACTTTCGACAGTGAGCCGCGGCAATGCATGTCCCCGCCTCATTTCCATCTTATCCTTCTACATCATGCTAATCGGCGGCATTGTCAGCCCATCCATCAGCACAGCAGCGGAGGAGACTAAAATCGTCGCATTAGACGAAAATCCAATCTTGACCGACGGCCTGCTAAAAGCCCTAAAAGATATGGGGCCAAATTACCAGCCCCGAACTGAGCACTTATTAGAAGATGGATCTCCCATCTTTACCAACCGCTTAATACTCGAAGCCTCACCCTATTTAATACAACACGCCCATAACCCCGTCAATTGGTACCCTTGGGGTGACGAAGCCTTTCAAGCAGCCAAAGATCAAAACAAGCCGGTGTTTCTGTCAATCGGTTATGCCACTTGCCATTGGTGCCACGTCATGGAACGCGAAAGCTTTGAAGATCTAGACATCGCTAAGCTTCTTAACGATAACTATATTGCGATTAAGGTCGATAGAGAACAACTACCCGACATCGATGCCATGTACATGACTGCAGTCATGATGATCACTGGTAGCGGGGGTTGGCCCATGTCGAGCTGGTTAGATGAGCAAGGCCGACCATTTTACGGTGGTACTTATTTTCCAGTTGAACGTTTTGATCAATTACTTACCCGAATTAACGATTTATGGCGCACCGACAAAGGCGTATTGATGGAGCAAGCTGATCAGATATCAGCCGCAATGAACAAAGTAAATAGCACGACCGTGGCAGCCAATGCCTTTGGCGACACCGAAATCAAAGCCGCGCTCTCACAGGCAATTGCTGGCTTTGATGAAAACAACGGTGGCTTTGGTGACGCACCTAAGTTTCCACGCGAATCAACACTCTACTTTCTGCTAGACCAGGCGAGACGAAGCAATGCTGATGCCCAAAACATTGCCGTAAGCACCTTGAGCTTTATGGCAAACGGCGGCATACATGACCATATTGCAGGAGGTTTTCATCGTTATTCAGTGGACAGCCAATGGCTGGTACCGCATTTTGAGAAAATGCTCTACAACCAAGCAGCCCTAGCCAGAAACTATTCGCAAGCTTGGCAACTCACAGCTGATATTAACCATCAACGTACCGCCACTCGAATACTCGACTATGTCTTGCGTGAAATGCGGGCTGACAATAAGTTGTTTTATTCAGCCACGGACGCAGACTCAGAAGGCGAAGAAGGTCGCTTTTTTGTCTGGACGCCTGAAGAATTAGACGAGCTACTCGGTAAAGATGCCGAGCTTGCAAAAGACATATGGAACATCACTGGCGAAGGAAGCTTCGAAGGCGAAAGTATCATTCATATGGATCGCCCATTGGCCGAAATAGCGGAGCTCAATCAACTCAGCAATGAAGCGTTGCTCAACAAACTCGATAAATGGTCGGGTATTTTGCTAGAAGCGCGTCAATCAAGGGAAAAGCCGCTACTTGATAGTAAGTCTCTTACCAGCTGGAATGGCATGATGATCTCAGCGTTGGCAGAAGGTAGCACTGCGCTAAGCCGAGACGACTATCTCACCGCCGCTATTGCCACTGCTAATTCGCTATGGGACCTCATGGTGACAAAAGACAATGGCCTGTACCGAAGTTACTACGAAGGCAAAACATCCATAGAAGGCACACAACCCGACTATGCCTTCTTTGCTGAAGGCTTAATCGCTCTATACGATGCGACGGGCGATCAACGGTGGCTAGATAAAGCGGCAGTGCTAACCGACGAAATGCACAATCGTTTTTGGGATACGGCAAACGGTGCATACTTTATGGGTGGCGAACGAGTAGCAGGCGCAAAACTCGCAATACGACCAAAAGACATTCACGACAATGCCCAACCCACTGGTAACTCAGTAGCAATGCGAGTGTTGGCAAAATTGTTCAAACGCACCGGCGAACCGCGCTTTGACGAAAGAGCCAACGAGCAAATTGTAGCCTTGTCCGGATCAGTAGCTGAATCACCGGCTGGGTTTTTCTACTTTTTACTTGGCGCTAACGAACACCTAAACGGTGAAATCGGGCCACAACAATACGCGGCTCGTGGCCGTGTTGCAGCCTTTGCAGCACGTAATAATGGCATGTTGGACATCACATTGAAGATAGCACCAGGCTGGCATATTAATTCAGATAAACCCAATCAAGAATATTTAATACCAACACAGTTATTGTTAGCAAATGAACAACCAGCATCAGGCACTTTATACCCTAAAGCCATTAGCCAATCATTGAGTTTTGAAAAAACAAAGCTATCGTTGTTTGAAGGCAATTTTAAGATTAGCGCCCCACTAAACAGTGATAATGGTGAAGCACCAGTGTATAAACTACAGCTACAAGCGTGTGATGATAAACAATGCTTACCGCCAGAAACTGTAACCTTCACACTCGCAAAAAACTAGAGCCACCAGAAAACTCTCCAGCTCTCTAGAAGCACTTGATGCTTTAGCCATTCACGTGCAGTAAGCGAATAGTCGCTTTCTACGCGATTGATCCAGAATCATTCAATTCCGATATACTCAACGCATAGTGACCACGCAGGTTACTAGAGGCTCGAAAAAACAATAAATCAACGATCAAAGGGCATGTTTTGAGGTTTTGGAGCAACACTAGCAGCTTAGCTACAGAGTTTATAGGTGATCAAACACGAATACTAGCCGCACTCTGGATAGGATTACCTTTGGGTGTTATCTCACACGCTGGCTTTTTGATTCTATTCTGGGTTCTGGATTTTCCAGTGCTAGCATTTTTTAATATTTTTAGTTTCGCGCTATTTAGCTTTGCAACCTGGCAGCTGTATAAATACAATCTCAACTGGGCTGTCTATGGCTGCATCCTTATTGAAGTACCGTTGCATGCCGCGCTAGCAACTCTCTATTTGGGCTTTAATTCTGGTTTCTGGTTACTTGTATTTATCAGCATCGCCTTTATCCCTCTCTATCCGATGCTTTCCCGAGCAGCTCGGGGATTAATCGGCATTCTATTAGTCCTCGGAATTGGCACTGTTGCACTGCTTGCCATTGCAAACGGTTCGATATATGTCATTTCATCTACGTTGAGCTCACTGTTTTTGATGATGAACTTAATTGTCCTCGCATTAATAGTCACTATGATTATAGTGTCTTACGATCTAGCTGTTCAACGGGCAGAAGACGCAATAAAGATAGAATATGACCGAGCAGAATCGCTACTACTCAATGTATTGCCAGCAAGAATTTCCACTCGTTTGAAATCAAATGAAGAACCACTAGCGGATAACCACGATCAGGTGTCAGTGCTATTTGCTGATATTGCCGGATTCACTAATTTGTCTCGCAATCTAACCGCGCGAGATTTAGTTTCACTGTTAAATGATCTTTTTACACGCTTTGATGAAAGCGTAAAGGAGTTAGGCGCAGAAAAAATAAAGACCATTGGCGATGCCTACATGGTCGCAACTGGGTTAGGCGGCGAGGACGATCATGCAGAAAAAATAGTTGATCTAGCAATAGCGATGCAAGAAGGATTTAACAATTTTACGAAAAAACACGATCTAGATTTACAGCTTAGAATTGGCATTCATTCAGGCGCCGTAGTAGCAGGTGTTATCGGCAAGCAGAAATTTTCTTACGACTTATGGGGCAATACGGTAAACGTTGCAAGTAGAATGGAATCAGAAGGTATCGCAAATCGAATACAAATCTCGGCGGAAACATATGCCTTATTGCCACAGCGCTTTGCCGCAGTTTCACGCGGCGAGATTCAAATCAAAGGCCATCGAGCCAGAGAGTGCTTTCTTTTGGAATGCTAAGCGCCAGTAGTAAAACGCCGCGCCCTTCGATCAGCTGCTGCTATAGATGCGAGCAATTGATCGAAACACATATACTAACCATCTGAACATCCAAATACGTAGCATCCACGTATAACATCGCGGATAAATCAATAAAAATTAACCGAGGATTCAAAATGACGCCATTAAGTCGAAGGCATCGACGCTATTCAACCGCTACGATTTTGTTGATCACACTGCTTTCCGCCTGCAGCAGTACCGGCACACCTCGCGGCATCACGCCGGTTGCTGGCTTTGAGCTCGATCGGTATCTAGGCAAGTGGTACGAGATAGCTAGGCTTGATCACAAATTTGAACGTGGCTTACAAGGCGTCACGGCTACCTACTCACTCAATGAAAACGGCAGTGTAAAAGTTAGCAATAGCGGTGTGTCGACTAAAACGGGTAAACGAGATGACGCAGTGGGAAAAGCGAAATTTATTGGCTCTAGCGACGTAGCTCATTTAAAGGTGTCATTCTTTGGTCCGTTCTATGGAAGTTACATCGTGTACGAGTTGGATAAAGAAAACTATGAGTACGCCCTAGTATCTGGGCCTGATAGAAGCTACATGTGGGTACTCTCGCGGACACCACAGATGGATGCCAAGCGTTATGAAGCACTATTGAAAATTGCCAAAGAGAATGGCTTTGATACGGATGCGTTGATTAAGGTTGCGCACTAAGCGCGTCATCCCCGCGCAGGCGGGGATCCATTTTCAACCGTAGAATGGATTCCCGGCTATGCGGGAATGACACTATTGATCCCCACCTACGCGGGGATGACTGCGCAGGCGGGGATGACTACCCACGCGAGACAGACGCTACTACTCTTCCATGTCCTGAGGCAAAATTAGGTTCAATAATATCGCCATAATCGCAGTTGGTGCTACTGCAGAAGTTGCAAGCACTTTAACTGTACCAGGCAAATACTGAACTGCCGTTGGGACAAGGTTTAAGCCAAGACCAAAAGCCAAAGACACCGCGATGATGATCATCGTACGGCGAGTCATGTTTACCTCGCTCAGCATGTTAAGACCGGCTGCGGCCACCATACCAAACATGACGATAACACCACCGCCTAATACAGGTAGAGGCATAGACGCGATGACTGCGCCAATCTTTGGCACCAATCCACACACAACCATGATAAGGCCTGCAATAGTGACAACGTGACGCGACATGATGCCTGTCATACCGACAATACCGACATTTTGAGAAAACGATGTGTTTGGCAAACCACCAAAAACGCCAGCTACCGCGGTACCGAGACCGTCGGCATAAGTTGCGCCAGCAATCTCTTTGTCAGTGGCATCACGCCCAGCACCCGCTTTAGCAGTTGCAGATACATCACCTACCGTCTCGATTGCCGACACGATCGATACCAATGTCACCGCAAACACGGCACCAAGATTAAATTCAAAACCATAAGGCAGTGGTTTAACCGTCGCAAGCCAACCGGCTTTAGAGACGTTATCTAAGTTAACCATACCCAATGCGAAAGCCAGAGCATAACCGGCTAACAAACCGATCAGTATTGCAGCGCTGGATAGCAGCCCTTTGGAAAAGAACTTCAACCCTAAGGATACGATGATCACAGTCAAAGCAACCGACCAATGCTTAAGAGAGCCAAAACTATCTGCATTCATCTGAAAGTCAGCTGCACCACCAGCTGCGTATTTAATCGCAACCGGGATTAGATACAGACCAATAGAGAGGATCACAAGCCCCGTAACCAGTGGTGGAAAGAGCCAGCGTATTCTTTGAATTACGGCACCCAGGAAAAAGTGAATCACGCCACCGATGATACAAGCGGACAATGCTACATTTAAGCCCATGGTTGCAGCAATACCTGCCAAAACACCAACAAACGCAAAGCTTGTGCCTTGCATGATTGGCATGCGTGCACCGATGGGCCCTAAGCCGATAGTCTGAAATAGTGTTGCTACACCGGCAAATAGCATGGCCATCTGGATGAGATACCCAAGATCTGGAGACCCAAAGGCCAGACCCGCTGCACCACCAACGATAATTGAAGGCGTTACGTTAGAGGCAAACATTGCTAGTACATGCTGGAGTCCCAGCGGTATACCTTTGCCCAGCCCCGGAAAATGATCCGGGTTTCTCATATCTTCTATATTCATCCCGGCTTGATTATCAGCCATTGAATTCTCCTCGTTGGTCGTACCCTAAAAATTTTAAAATAACCACACACCTAGCGTGTGATCTGTTACCCATACCCCTCCTGGATACAGCCATTACGCGCCCAGGATGCTTTGCAACCGGAATCGAGCAATCTTGTTAATTTCATGTAGCGCAGTTTGAAACTCAGTATCAGCGTCATTCTTCAAGCGCTTTTCAAACGCTGCAAGAATTTCAAATCGATTACTGCCCTTTACCGCCTTAATAAACGGAAAATTAAATTGTTCTTTATAGCGATTATTAAAACTCTCAAACTGAGTCAACTCATCAGGTGTGCATTGATCAATGCCCGCACTCGCCTGCTCGTTAGTCGAATCTTGGGTTAGCTCACCTTTAATCGCAGCTTTGCCCGCAAGATCAGGGTGCGCCAGTATGACTTGTAGTTGCTCTTCTTTACTGGCAGTTAAAAAAGCTTGTTCAAATAGCACAACTAAGCCATCGACTCCATCAATTTCAACGCCATTGCGCCAAGTTCGTTCCGCCACCCAAGGTGAGTGCTCATAGATAGCAGCGAAAGTGTTAACGAATTCTTCTTCACTCATCTGGCTAGGCGTAGTGATATTCATAGCTTATTCTGCCTTTGCACCGTCACTAATCCATTGGCCAATCAACGCACGCTCTTCATCCAACATCTTCGTTAGATTACCCAGTGGCATGGCTTTACTCGCAACCGATTGCTGATAGATACGTTGTGCGTTATTAACAATATCGTCGCTCGTTTCTAACTTAACGCCCATTGGAGGAGCCGCAAAGCCTGGATGCGCTGGAGACTCAGCGTGGCAACTGACACAACGTTGCTCCATGATCGTTTTAACTTGCGCAAAGCTTGCAACGATTGGCACTGATTCGGTATCGGTTGAACCCGCAGTAGCAGTGGCAACATTTTGTTTAGGCACGGTCAATGCCGCTACACCCGCAATTAACGCTGCAGCAATAATTATCGGTAGCAGGCTAGCTTTACCAAAATGACGCTTAACAAAATACACTCGAATCAAAGCGCCCGCTAAAGATAAGCCAACCAATATTAACCAGTTGTATTCATGGCCGTACGTCATTGCATAGTGATTGCTGATCATCACAAACAGTACTGGCAGGGTAAAATACGTGTTGTGTACCGATCGCTGCTTGCCGCGTATACCGTGAATAGGGTCAGGTTCCCGCCCTTCTTCTTTTGCCGTGACTAAATCACGCTGGCCCGGAATGATCACCATGGCAACATTGGCTACCATGATGGTGCCAAGCATCGCACCAAAATGTATAAAAGCGCCTCGCCCACTGAACAATTGGCACAAACCCCAAGCAGCAAAGCTTAGCAACACAAACATGACCAAGCCCATTAGTGATTCGTTTTGGCCTATTGCCGAACGGCAAAGCTGATCGTAAGCAATCCAACCAACAACAATCGTCGCCATTCCAATCAGAATTGCGACCGGCTTGCTCAGATCCGCAATCTGTGGATCGATTAGATAGAGCTCTGCTCCATACCAGTAGATAAGCGCCAACATGAACATGCCGGTGATCCAAGTGGTATAGGCTTCCCACTTAAACCAATGCAGTTTTTCGGGCAATTCTTCAGGGGAGACTTTGTATTTTTGAGCATGATAAAAACCACCCCCATGTACAGACCAGATTTCGCCACCAACACCTTTGTCGATATCTGCCTGTTCTGCAACAGGCTGCAGATGATTGTCGAGCCATACAAAATAAAATGAGGCACCGATCCAGGCGATACCCGTGATCATATGTACCCAACGGCCAAGCAAACTAAGCCACTCTACGAAAAAGCTTTCCATGTCTATTTAGCCCCACGTATTGTTGAGCACGAAACACGATCTGCAGCGGGGTTAGATCTAGCGATACTGAAACAAGGGAAAGGAAACGACATGGATTTAGCAAGCATTAAAACGATAGGCGGAGTTTAATCGTTTTCGCAGCATTACACTAAGCAAGACGTACTATTTAGCGTGTCTGAGGTCGCTTGAATGGTCGTTTTCTAGACATTAAATACCCAGCAATTACTGGATACAACAATACTCGGTTGGTATCAGAGCGATAAATCGTTATTGTTATCTGCATACGACATCGCACCCAATCAGAACTGATTAGGCACTTCAGGTACATTAATTCAACGATTAACGCAGAATTAGAGAACAGGATTAGCATAATTGAAGCACTTTGTCCTTTTTAAGGCCCTCTGTTCGTCTGTTAGTTAGAAGGCAAGAAACCACATGGCTTGACCTTCAAACAACCAATTAAAAACTAGGAGATCAACCATGCAATACATTTGTCTTATCTATTCAGCACCTGGCTCCAGCCCGGCACCCGGCACGCCTGAATTTGGTGCGTACATGCAGGCCTATATGGACTTCACTGAAGAAGCAAAACAAAAAGGAGCATTTGTGGCAGGCGATGCTCTGCAATCAATCGACACAGCCACTACAGTGACAATGGAAACGGGCAAAGTTGAAACTACCGATGGACCATTTGCAGAGACCAAAGAAACCCTAGGAGGGTATTATCTATTGGAATGCAAAGACCTGGATGAAGCCATTGTCTATGCATCGAAAATTCCTACTGCCCAACATGGCCGGATTGAAGTTCGCCCGATCATGGTTTTCGATCAGTAACATTCAGCAATACTTGTCGCTATGTCATCGCCCCCAGCCCAACTCGAACAAACAATCGAACTAACTGTTCGCGAAGAGTGGGGGCGGTTACTGGCTAGCCTAGTTGCTGGCTTTGGAGATTTACAATTAGCAGAGGATGTTCTACAAGATGCCGTTACTGACGCACTGACCAACTGGCAGCACAATGGCCTACCGCAATCTCCAGCAGCATGGTTGTTAACCAATGCCAGGCGCAAAGCAATTGATCGGTTTAGGCGCAACAAACGCTTTACCGAACTACAACCCGATATAAGTTACTTGCAGGAACTCGAACAGCTTGATGCTGACGAGCCAGACACCATGCAAATCATCCCCGATAAACGATTAGAACTCATGTTTACATGTTGCCACCCTGCGCTTGATCAAAAATCACAGGTGGCGTTAACACTACGCACGATAGCAGGGCTTAGCAACGATGAAATTGCTAGCGCTTTTATCGATAAGCCAAGCACCCTAGCAAAAAGGCTAACGCGTGCCAAACAAAAAATTGCATTAGCGGGCATCCCTTATGGTGTTCCAGATAATGCAGTAATAGAAGAACGCATTGCAGCCATCCTTGCGGTAATCTATTTAATATTTAACGAAGGCTATTCAGCGAGCAGTGGCAGCAACCTAACGCGCCAAGAATTATCTGAAGAGGCAATACGGCTTGCACGCATTACTCATGAGCTCTTACCTGAACATTGCGAAGCCGGCGGACTACTTGCATTGATGCTTTTACATGATTCGCGCCGGCTAGCTAGGCAATCATTCACAGGTGAATTTATTTCACTAGAAGATCAAGACAGAACGCTATGGGATCAAGCAAGAGCAAACGAAGGAAGAGCCCTTATTCAATCAATTTTACCCCGTGGCCAAGTGGGCCCATATCAGCTACAAGCATCCGTTAGCGCGCTACACACCGAAGCCACCACATGGCAAGAAACAGACTGGCCACAAATAGCGGCGCTGTATCGCCTGCTTCACAATATCAGCCCAACACCAGTTGTGCAGCTTAATTTAGCGGTAGCAGTATCCTATACAGAATCACCAGAGGTCGCTCTGTCGATGCTGAATGAAGTTGGTCAGCACCCCGAGATGAAAACCTATCAACCATATTACGCGGCATGCGCAGATATCTTTCAACGTGCAGAGAAGACGGCGGAAGCGCAACAAGCGTTGTTTAAAGCGATTGAGCTGACAGAGAACGAAAAGGAAAAGGCCTACTTAGAGTCAAAGAGAATACTTAATTAACCTTCGTCGTTTGTACCTACTGTTGTACTTACTTTCGTAACCCGCGAAGCTTATTAAACACCATGTTAATTAACAGGCCATAAATCGCGAACGATACTACACACACGAAAAACATGGTCGCCAAAGCGCCGACCGAGCCAAGTTCAAAAAGCTGCACAATCGGTTTAACAACCCAGAGGTTAGCCATATAGCTTAGGAACAGCGGCAACCCCATGAAACCCATAAAAAACCAAACGATCGCGCCAATCAAACCGCCGTAAAACGCACCTTTGTAATATTTTATTTTCATGCCACAGCGCAACCACTTATTAGAGAGCTGCTTGGATTATGGCACAGGCTGAAAACTATGCTGGGCAGCGAGTTACTAACGCCGCCCATTAGCCTAAGTTAAATTTCTAGTTAGTTGACTTGGTTGTTCTCAGACCGAGTAATCGATACGCTGGGCAGAAATTAATCACTGCCGTCGCGATTAACACCACGCCCACCACCGTAGAGACTATGCCAGCAGTAGAAGCAAATCCACCTAACTTCAAGAATGCCAAACCGATCAGCACCAAGCCCGCAACTATACGAATAGCTTGATCAGTTGAACCTACGTTTTTCACCAAACTCATATTGCTTTCCTTTCTAACGACTAAAAGAGTAGTTTACAGCTGGCACGTTCTTTAGAATCGTGACTTTGTCACCAAGGGCACAACGATATAACATTTAGCAACTACCAGCGTGTACATCCCCGGCGCTGAAGAGTGTTGCCCCCTTAGGCGCAAAAATGGGTTCAAGTTGATTCAATTCCGGAGGTAACACCCGTCCAGTCACGTTAGACATTGACCATACGCCTACTCCCAGAATTTCACCAACAGCAGGCGACACAATAACCGGAAAAAATCACCTACTCAAACTCCATCTCTTTAAATATTCTATCGGCATTCAAACCCGATAGCTGCTCGAACGTATCTAGGTGCTGATAAGCGCTTTGATCAATTTGATACGCCTCAATCAGCGACCCACCCTCCTCAAGCAACTGTGCAACTTGATCGCGCATGTAAGTTAGATAACCTAAGGTATAGGTCGTAACCTCAGTCATATTGGTTGGCTCGCCATGCCCTGGTATAACAATCTCAGCACCTAAGCCTGCAAAGGCATCCCAGGTTTCCACCCAGTCGGCTGTTACTGTATGTTCAAACACAGGCAGTAAGCGTTGATGAAACGCTAGGTCACCACTAATCACAAGCTTCTGCTCAGGTAGCCATGCCACGATATCACCAGGGCTATGCGCCGGGCCTAAGTTTTTTAGCTCAATGCGCACACCACCCATCTCGATGACATATTCATCTTCAAACACTTCATCGGGTGCAGACACTTCCGTGCCCATCGCTTTATCACGATTACGCCGCTGCATTCGGGCGAGAATTTCTTCACCGTAGTGAATCATTTCCTCGGCGGCATCGGTATGGGCAATGACCTTGGCTCCTTGCTGTTGCCAATACCCAGTGCCGAGCATCGCATGCCCTTGACCATTTTCTAGCACGACATATCGTACTGGCTGATCAGTAAGGGCTTTTATTTCCGTATGCAACGCCTGGGCGAGCAACGCATTATCACCGGCGTTAATAACAACAACACCTTCAGATGTAAGAATGAAAGAGAGATTGTTGTTATGTCCAGAATTTTCATAGGTTGCAGGCGCTGTTGCACCAATAGCGCTGTAAACATTCGGTGTCACTTGCACAGGCTTTCTAAACAACATAGTGCCAGGCGCTTCATCGGCAAATGTCATCGGTAGCCCAGCATCTCGCCAGGCAAATACGCCGTCAGCGTAGTTTGTAACGTTTGTGTATCCCATTCTCGAAAGCGTGGCTGCAGCGAGCGGGCTTCTTTGATTTATTCCACAAAACACAACGATGGGTGTATCGAGCTGCGGCACCGCATCTCCAATCCTGAACTCCAACCAACCCCGATTGATATTAAGATCAGTACGGCCAGAATCAATCGTGCCGCCTAGGCTGGCGATTTCACCCTCCATCCTTACATCGATCAGTACAAGATTATCAGTTGCATCGATTAGAGACTGAAGCTGCTCAGTGCTGATATTGTTAACGCTATCGGCAACTTCTGCTAAGAAGCTATCGCCATTCGACATGGCTTCATCCGCACTCGCTAAAGTACAAAAATAAGCGCATAAAAGGAAAACTACCGATCTATTCAATACATGCATATTAATAGCCTTGTTATTACTATAAGACCGATTAGCTAATGGAACTTCAAAAAAACCATAAAACTGGACAATGGCTACAAAGCGTTAGCGACGAAAAATGTCGCTAACGCGATGCGCCATAACATTTGTTTACTGAAACATCGAGCTAGTCATAGCTTCATACCATCCGTCAGCTTCCATTGCAGTCGCTAGACGATCTTGCTCAGATTCATCACTTTTTGATAAGAATTTAGATTCTGCGATTGCCGTGATTTTGCCGTCTATCGGCACATATTGAGCACCCACTTTTACGCCGTCACCCGTCGCGATCAAACTCCAGCATGTATTGCTAAACTTAGCCGGGAATACCTTACTCTTAAGTAAGTCAGCTCGTACGTTCATCGCCGCCACTTTACCTTGGCTATTAGCAGAGAATCCCGACTTTGGCATATCTCCAGCAATACACGCATCACCCACCACAAAGATGTTTTCATCAACTTTTGAACGCATAGTTGTGGCATCAACTGGGCAAAAACCGGAATCATCAGTTAAACCCGCCGCGTGAGCAATATCACCTGCCGTTTGACCCGGGATAATATTAAGCAACGCGCCTTCGAATGTATCTAAATCAGTTTCAACCGTGCCGGCCTTAGCATCAACTTTAATTATTCCACCATGCACTTCTGGTGCAATCCATTCGATCATGCCAGGATAATGTTTTTCCCAACCGGCTTGAAACAAGCCTTGTTTTGAGAACTTGGGTTTAACATCAAGAATCGTTATCGTACTTTTTGTAAACCCTTTTGATTTGAGCAAATGCGCCATCATCGATACACGTTCGTAGGGCCCTGGGGGACAACGATAAGGGTTAGGTGGCGCTACCATAATAATATTCTGGCCGTCTTCTAACGCATCCAGCTTTTCCTTCAGGATAGCGGTTTGCGAGCCAGCCTTCCACGCGTGTGGCGCTATCTCTACATCTGCCTCGGTATAACCTGGCACGCTATCAAATTTAAATTCAATACCTGGCGCAATAATTAATCGATCGTATCCTACGGTGCTACCGTCCGCTATGGTGACGGTACGAGCCGCACGATCAACACCAGTGGCCAACCCTGTCACTAATTTAATACCGTAATTACTCACCAGATCATCATAACTGTGGGTAATAGAATCAAAATCACGAAACCCACCGAGATAAAGATTCGAGAAGAAGCAACTGGTATAGGTAGGTGTGTCTTGGATCAATGTGATATCTACCGCACCATCAGAATTTTTAGCGACAAGGCGCGCCGCGGTGGCACCACCAGCACCGCCACCAACCACAACGACACTTGGCTTTGATTGAGCACGAATACTGTAGGGCACTGCAGCCGCTACTGTTGCGGCTCCCACTAATTGTGTAAATTTTCTTCGATTGATATTCATCTATCTCTCCTTTTTAAATCTACTGTGATTCAACTAACTGTGAAAAATACTCTGCTAAGGATGCAATTTCTTCATCGCCTAAACCGATGGCAATTGACTTCATGGCAGCGTTAACTCGTGTACCGTTTTGATAAAGCAGTAATGAAATAACAATGTGTTGTTTAGCCATGCCGGCTATAACAGGCGTACCTGTGCCCTGCTTTGCTTGATGGCAACTGGTACACCCTTCAGCTAAATAGGCGGCGTAATCCTGATCAACTGGTGCTGCCATGATCTCTTCAATACGATCAGTAAGCTCATCCGCGTTTACCACAAATGTGACGAGCAGAAATCCACAAGTCAGTAACACGTATTTAAAAGTACTCACTATGATTCCCTTTAGTTTTGATCGGGGGTTACGTCCAACACTCTCGCTCGCTGGCTAACCGTCGCGACACCCGGAATACAATCTGTCATGCAAGGCTCAACGGCCCCACTGAAATAAGGCTCTTCTGATCGATTATCCGTTATAAAGTTTTCTTCATTCGGCAATCTAAATTCAACAAAATTATCCGAAGTGAGTTCGAAGTCTTCGTCTACTAAATCATTAAGATACATCAGATAGGCCGTCACCGAATAAACATCATCATCGCTAAGGGATCGTGCATTGCCAAATGGCATCGCGCGTCGCACATAGTCGTATACCGTTGATAAGTACGGCCAGTATGAGCCAATGGTTTTTTCAGGCCGTTCGTCTGTCAGTGTTCCCAACCCACCTGCCAATACAGGCCAACGCCCGGTACCTTCACCAAAATCACCATGACATGCCGCACACTGCGCATCGTAGATGATGCCACCGGCAACAGCGTCACCCGAGCCTTTGGGCAGGCCCTCACCATCTGGACGCACATCGATATCCCATGCAGCCACCTCTTCTGCAAGTGCGACACGACCTAAATGAAATACTCCATGTGTAGGAATTTCCACATCGGCGGCTAATACACGCGGTTGCTTTTCAGTATTGCTTTCATCGGCGCTAATGGCAGCCTCAGCAGTAGTGGCAAGCTTACCGTCAACATCGACCGCTGCAAGGTAAGCGATGATCGACGCCCTGTCATCTTCACTCTTAACTCCCGGGAATGCCATTTTGGTGCCCGGTATATTAGTCATAGGGGATTCTAGAAATGCAGACAAACTACTCGCATTCCATTTAACATCTGGCGCCATCGCATCAGTAAATGCACTGGAGAAGTCATAGCCTTCAACCTTGGCCGCAACCCTCTCCATCACACCATTAAGCTGAGGACCAAACGCATGGCTAGCACCCGGCCCAACCTGATGACAACCTGCACATTGCCTATAGAGTTTTTCGCCTTTCTCGACATCATTAGCAAAAAGTGCATTTGAACCAAAAATTAATAGCAACAAAGGCGCTGCTTTGAAAATAGCAAAACCGAATGGCTGTTTTAATTTGCTCATCAGGACACCTCAACATTTTCAGCGGAACCATCGGGTTTGATATGCCAGGTTTGAATACTGTTGTTGTGATAAATCGAATTAACACCTCGCTCTGCACGCAAAGCATCCTTAGTCGGTTGCACATGACCAAACTCATCCACGGCTCGGCTTTGCAAAAACATCTCGCTGCCATCCCAATTGAAGTCGTAATAAAACCGATGCACAGAGCGCGACCACGATGGCCCATCAAGCCTGGCAGGTTTCCAGTTACGACCACCATCAATAGATACATCAACCCTCTTTACCTTCCCGTGCCCTGACCAAGCTAAGCCGCTGAGTACAGTGTGGCCTTTACCGTGATTAATCGGCGCTTGTGGGCTAGGGTTTGTAATGACTGACTTAACATCCATTACCCAAGTAAAGCGTCGAGCCAAACCATCTTCAAGTAAGTCGGTGTATTTGGAAGTCTCCTCACGCTGATGCCATGGCTTATCACCTATTTCGATTCGGCGTAACCATTTGACCCACATATTGCCTTCCCAGCCGGGCACCACCAAGCGCATGGGGTAACCTTGCTCAGGGCGTAGGGCTTCACCGTTCATATGAGTAGCAACTAAGCAATCATCTAAACACTTTTCTAGCGGAATCGAGCGGGTCATATGCGATGCATCCCCACCTTCTGGCAACACCCACTTGCCTGCCGTTTTAACACCTGCCTCAGCAAGCAAATATTTTAAAGGCACACCCGTGTACATTACGTTATGCACCATTCCATGGGTAAATTGACAACCGTTTAATTGTGCGCCTCGCCACTCCATGCCTGAATTGGCAGCACATTCAAGAAAATAAACTTTGTTCTCACGAGGAAATCGCTTCAGATCTTCAAGTGTAAAAACCAACGGCGTATCAACCAAGCCATTAATCATTAAACGATGATCAGTTGGGTTGATCTCCGCTATACCACCGTGGTGCCGCTCAAAGCACAAGCCATTAGGCGTAATCACGCCTTCTAGCTTATGCAGCGGCGTAAAGTTAACGGATGACTTTGCATCGGCAGTTAACCATGCAACATCACGTCGCACAGCATCTTTTTCAAACTGCGACGGCATACCATAAGGGCGAGCATCAACACCATCGCCAAGGTAACGATTCCAATCTTGAACCTCGGTAATAAGCGGATCAGGTGTATTCGCATTAGCGATCTTGCCTGTAGATGCAGCAATTGCGGTACCACCCATCAATGCCAGACCACTCTTAATGGCAGAGCGCCTGCTCACCGTGTTTTTGATGACATCTTTATTCAGCTCGTTAGCTGTTGTCTTTATTGGCTTTGGATCATTATCAAAGTCAGTCATGTTAATTAATCCTAATATATTCGTATTTTACTATGTATTTAGGCGCAGCTTTGCAATGCGCGAAGCACTTACAGAGCTAGATTACGCCAGTAAATTTAACCGATTGGTTGGGCTGTACATCAATGCTAGTTTGCTTACCTAACCAATCTTGCATCAAATCAAAAATTGCCGGGCCTTCTACACCTTCATTAACTGATGCCCAACCTGCTACTACATAGTTGCGTGCTGGATCAATTGGCGCACCTGTTGAAAGCAATGTCATGTCAGTTATTCGCGAGCCCATATTCTCGTTTGGTGCGCAGTTATAACCCATACCACCGACACGCACCATATCGCCGCCTTGTTGGAAGAAGGGATCCTTATTAAACAGGTTATCGCAAACATCTTCGAGGATTTCATGAATGCGTTGGCCCGTAAACTCTAAGCGATAAACACTGGGGTAGCTCATCGCCGTTTGATTGTAGAGATCTTCCACAGTGACATTATCACCTGGTAGTAATGTTGCTCCCCATCGAAATCCTGGGCTAAACGATAATTCAGCATCACGCTCTTCCATCATGCCTGCGCAGAGTAGATCGTCCCATGTGCCATTAAAATTGCCACGCCGGTAGAGCAATGACTCATTTTTAGCTAATACGCGCTTGAGTTCTTTTTCGTGTGGCTCACGATGCGATTGGATCATACTGGCCATTTCTTTATCAGGCTCTATCACATCGGCAAAAACAGGTATCAAGGTTGAATTGTAATCAACCACCTTGCCACCCTTTACCTCAAGATCAATTCGACCAAGATATTTGCCATGCGAACCAGAAGACAGCACCAAGGTATTATCAATATTGAGTGCTTCGGGTACAGCATCATGCGTGTGCCCTGTAAGGATCACGTCAATACCATCCACCACCGTTGCAAGTTTTTGATCAACATCAAAACCATTGTGCGATAACAGCACGACAACCTCAGCACCGGCCTCGCGTGCAGCATTAACATTATCTTGAAGAGCTTCTGCTCTGATTCCAAACGACCAATCCGGCATCATCCAACGGGGGTTAGCAATAGGGGTATATGGCATCGCCTGCCCAATGATGGCCACCTTCGAACCACCTCGCTCAACCATGCGCGTACTCTCAAATACGGGCTCTTCCCAATCGTTATCAACAATGTTACTAGCTAAGAACGGATACTCAAGCTGATCAATAAGCTCCATCACACGATCGACACCCAGAGTGAACTCCCAATGGCCAACCATTGCATCAGGTTTTAGCAAACCCATGCAATCAACCATATCCTGCGCGTCCGTTTTTAAGGCAGTGTAGGATCCTTGCCATGTATCACCACCATCAAGCAGTATCACATTATCGTCGCCACGCTCAGAGCGAATGGCTTTTATCAGTGTGGCGGTACGGTCTAGCCCGCCCAAACGACCATAGCTTTTCGCCAAATTAACGTAATCGACCATGGTATGCGCATAAGACAGTGCGCTACCACGTGCAATGCCAAAATGATCAAGAAATTTTTCGCCAACTAAATGCGGAGGTATCCCTTCGAACGCGCCAACACCGAAATTCTCGGACGGCGGCCTGAAGTAGACCGGCTTGAGTTGAGCATGGATATCAGTGAGATGCAGCAGCGTAAGTTTGCCGCGGCTATCGAACTTAAGTAGATCTTGCTGAGTCAGGCTTTGCTGTGCGGCAACCTTAGTTAGGTTGCCGCTAAAACCTGTTATTGCCGCAGCAATGGCGGAATATTGTAAGAAGTCGCGCCTAGTAAACACGAGTGCATACTCCTTTTAAGACTACTATTGACGAACTGCAGGTGTTTCAACCGACAGGCCGGTACCACGCCAAGTGACATAAACCTCCAACCCCATTAGCTCATCACTAAAGGCCGCCGGAAATTCAGCGCGGGTATCGCGAATGCAACCTCGAAAGCGATTGTGCAGTGAGATAAGCTTGTTTTGCTTTAGACGATAGGTTGGAAAACCATTAACGTTACCCTGGCTTAAATGATCCGCACGGATGTAATTGCCGTTATTTTTTTCATGGCACGAGGCGCACGATAAATTAAGTTGGCCAGTGCGCTTGTAGTAAGTCTCTTTACCTTTATCAAACCAGGCCTGCATATCACCAGCCGCTAAATCTAGCTCGACAGGTTTCCCCAATGATTGATTTTTAATATAGGCAGTGAGTGGTTTTTGGCCGCTCTTATCAAACTTGTAAGGCTCTGCACCCATATTTTCAGTACGGCAGTAGTTGATCTGCAATTCAACATTCACAGGCTTGTTCATCTTTGCATGCCACTTAGGAAATGTCGCACCGACATTTGCCATACTCTCTGAGGCATCACCATGACAGCTAGCGCACGACTTTCCTTCAGTGCCTTCAGCTGTGTTCCAGATTTCTTCGCCTTGTTCAACACCCAGGTAACCCGGATTTTGAAAGGTGTCAGTTTCGAGTTCACGAGTTTCAGGTGTGCGGTAATGCCAGCCGGAAATCACTTCTTTGAGCGGATGCCCTTCAGGTGGAGCCGCACGCGTTGTAATTTCGATCTCTTCATCGATAATTAAAGTTTCATCAACAGGTGCCGCAGTTACCGACACCGTGCTCAAGCTAACTGCCGTTATGCCAGCTACCAAAAGCGTGTTGTATATTTTTGTTTTCATCATGGCCTAGCTCCAAGTGGGCAGATACTTATGACACTTCAATCGTTTTTTCAGCTTCGATCACGCTACCGTCGTCATCTGTCCAGGTAAATTTGAATGTACCGGATTCGGCTACACGCGCGCTGAACTGCAAAAACGGATTAGACGAAATTGCTGCATCGATGTCTGCGGAAAACACCGGATTACCGTTAAATTCACAAGCAAATTTATTGAGTATTTTGCGTGGAATAACATTACCTTCTTTGTCTTTGCGCTGACCCGATTCCATCTGATGGGTCACCAAGGTTTTGATGCTGATGATGTCGCCTGCAGCAGCTTTCTTTGGTACTTTAATTCGTGGTTTAGACATAGTGTGCTCCCAATCTAGCCGCCGCAGCCGCCAATAGTGACTTTGATGTTTTTGGTATCGGTGTAGACCGTCCCATCGCTCATTTTGGCTACTGCGATAACATTCTGTGTTTTTGCTAAGCGCATGCGAGTTGAGGCCTCTGCTTTGCCGCTGGCAGGCGTAAAATTAAACGTAATCACGTTAGGAAGAGGATTATCTTCGGCTAGCACCATGACGGACTCAACGTAAGACTCTTCGGTCATATCGCTTTCCACGCTGACTGATATGGGCACAGTGTTACCGTTTTCTGCAATTTCAGGTGTTTTTAGCGTTAGCTTGCCCGTTTTCGTTTCACTATCGCCAACAAAATCGGCTAGCGCTTTAGTCACATCTTCTGCAGCTGCAAACGCTGGTAGGCCCAGTGTACTGAGGCCACCGGCAGCAATAATTGCACTACCAGTTAGGAACTGTCGTCGCGTCGGGTTCATAATTGAATCTCCGTTACTCATTTAGATCTGTATGAATAGATCAGTATGGATAAATGAAAAGGTGTTCTATTTTAGAGTTGCAAGGTAAGCCACCACGTCTTCGACCTGTTGCGCCGTTAATATGGTTTTACCGATGAGGTCTTCACGTACGTTTTCACCTACTTCTAAGGAGTAAAAACCCGGCATGACCGTTTCTTCGGTGAATACCGCTTTAGCGTTAACCACTATGGTACGTAGCATTTCTGGCTGCCAGCGGGCACCAGCACCATCGAGCGATGGACCAACACCGCCATGGAAAAGATGTTCGCTCATTTCACTGTTTGCATGACAAGCCAAGCAGTTACCTTGCTTGCGATTGGCGAATATTTTGCGCCCTTCTGCAGCGTCACCCGCTACACCGGTGAGGGAATCGGCTATCGCCAGACCCTCGATTTTTACATCACCTGGCGCGATGGTACCGGCGTATAGCGCAGTACTACAACCTAACAAGGCACCTAAAAGTAACGTTTTTAGCTGTACTCGCATTGAATGCTCTCCAACGGGTTAACCGAGCAGCACTACTGCCGCATCTGTTTGAGACTCTAACCAACAACCATAAAATAATCAATATGATTTTTACTATATATTTTATATACTAGCATTTAAGCGTTAAATTGCCCGCAGAATAGGCTTCTTAGTCCATTGACCCACTTTGGAATTCAAAAACGTAATCGATTAAAAAAAGCAACATTGCAGCTGTTTTCACTTGCATTGGGTTTTGCTGGCGCTAGCCATAGCGCGGCAAATAACAACGGCACAACAACCGAACTACTGATGATTGAAAGTGAAGATTGCCCCTACTGTCGTAAGTTTGATCGTGAAATCGCTGACATCTACCCAAAAACCACTGAAGGCAAACGCGCCCCGTTAAGCAGGCACACACTAGGAGACAAACTGCCAGAAAAATACGCAGACATCGATATCACCTCACGTACAATGACGCCTACTTTTATACTCATTGAAAACAACAAAGAAATTGATCGATTGGTTGGTTATAACAGTGATGAATTTTTCTGGTTTCTACTCAGCGATCTATTCAACAAACTACCAACGCAGTCGCAATCGAAATAAAGGCAATTCGGCATGGCACTACCCAAACTAAAAAAAGATCTACCTGCTGCTGAAATGGAAGCACTAATGGTGCAAGCACGCGCAGCGAGTGATTTGCTAAAAGCGTTGTCGCACGAAACACGTCTGTTAATCATGTGCCTATTAAATGAAGGCGAAATGAGCGTGACCGAAATAGAGCAAACAATGGATTTACCACAGGCCACTGTTTCACAACAACTCGCAAGATTACGCATTGATGGCTTAGTTGAAAACAGACGAGAAGGCCGCTCCATCTACTATCGTATTGCCAACAAAGAAGCCGAAGCCGTTGTTGAATCGTTATACAACATGTTCTGTCAATCAGTCCGCCCGCCCAGTTCTATAAAATAGCCTAGGTTTACAATGTCCGAATTACTCGAATCCGCATGGGCCGTACCAATCGCGGGTTTGCTATGCGGCATTGTGTTAGGTGTAGTCGCTAGGCGCAGTAACTTTTGCACACTCACCTCACTCGAGCGACACTGGTACTCAGAAGATTCCACAGGCTTACGAACATGGGCCCTGGCTGCAGTCACGGCACTGCTGGCAACTCAGTTACTTTGGTATAACGGCACTATCGATTTAGAACAAAGCTTCTATTTATCACCACAAATTAATGTCGTTAATATAATTATAGGAGGATTATTATTCGGCTTTGGCATGGCCTTAGTAGGCACCTGTGGATTCGGTGCCTTAGTACGTTTAGGCAGCGGTAGTTTGCGCTCCCTGGTGATCGTCGTCGCCATGGGATTGATGGCCTTATCAACACAACGTGGCACGATGAGCGTGTTCAGAGAATGGTCTAACCAACACTTTGCTTTTTCGCTACCACTAAGCCAATCTGCACACGATGTACTGATCGCCTTTGGTGCACCTTCATTCGTAGCTTCGATTGCTTTAGCGTTAGCACTAGCCTTTTTTGTAATCTGGATTTTTCGATCAGGGTTCATGAAACAATCTGCCGCTATTTTTACGGGCATCACAATCGGTTGCTGTATTGCGTTTGGCTGGTTTGCAACATCAACACTGCAAGGTTTTCAATTTGATCCCGTGCAATTGGAGGCGGGATCTTTTGTGTTGCCGCCTGGCGAGCTGATCTTCCAAGCACTATTCGCTAAAGGCATACCGGACTACGGAGTGGGTTTAGTCGTAGGCGTAATACTAGGGGCATTTGCCGTGTCCTTTGCGGAACGAAATATCCGCTGGGAGGCATGCGACGATGCCAGAGAACTCTCTCGTCATTTGGCAGGCGGGTTACTGATGGGTACTGGAGGTGTGTTTGCATCAGGCTGCACCATTGGCCAGGGCTTATCCGCGTTTTCTTTGTTGGCAATTTCAGCACCGCTGGCCATCATTAGCATCATGGCAGGGGCGCGTTTAGGCTTATCCTATTTAATTGAAGGGTCACCCTTCGCATTCTCCAAAACGTAACAAGCTGTAGATGAAAGGAAGGCTAATGACCGAATCAAACAATAATCCAACCATCGAAAACAAAAAACGCCGTGAGTTTTTAACAGCTGCCACGTGCGGCGCTGGTATCGCTACCGGGCTCATTCCATCCATAGTAGTCTCTGACGAATCTTCGACATTAACACTCGGCGACAACGCTATACAGGTTATCAGTGATGGCGTTATACACCTACCCGTTTCTATGGTCCTACCGGAAGAGTTAATTAATCCTGACGTGCGAGACGACTATTTGAAAAGCCATGGCATCGGGCCAGAACGCTTATCACAAGATTGCAACATCACCCTACTGCAACAACAAGACAAGACCATTATCTTCGATGTTGGAGCAGGCCCCAATTTTATGCCGACAACCGGCAAGCTATATGAAGAGCTTGAAGCTCGGGGCATTGACCCGGCTGATGTGACTGACGTGGTATTCACTCATGCACACCCTGACCATCTCTGGGGCTTGATTGACGACTTTGACGAACCCTTGTTTGCGAATGCTCAATATCACTTACATACAAAAGAATGGGATTATTGGCTAGACGACAACACGCTTAGCAATACACCCGACAACCGTAAAGCATTTGTTGTTGGTGCGCAAAATCGCCTACCACTATTAAAAGACAAGCTCACTCTTTTTGACTACGGCCAAGAAGTTCTACCAAACGTAGAAGCGGTTGATACTGCCGGGCATACACCTGGACACACATCGTTTGCAATTCATGGAGGATCCGAATCGATCATGCTATTAGGCGATGCATTAACAAATCAATATATCGCCATTGAGCAACCTAAGTGGCGAACAGCGATGGATCAAAATCCGGAGCTTGCAGTGAGCACTCGGTTGAAACTACTGGATAGAATGGCAGGCGACAAACAAAAAATCATCGGCTATCACTTACCTTACCCAGGCATGGGCATGGTCGAACGTAATGGCAGTGCTTATCGATATATCGCTTAGCAAAGCATTGCCAGTACTACCGATTGCTATCACCTAGGGCGTTATCAAAATACTCTACTTCGTTACCAATGTTAACGGTGCAGTTAGTTTCGGATATAAACAAACCCCAACTACCGCTATCTTGAAAACGAGTGTGACTTAAGCTTAATCGGGCAGGCGACGGCTCGCTACAATACACTCTTAGTGCACCATTTTGATTAAGGTCATTCGATACCACCGATGCGCTTCCTGCATGCTGAAGTAAGACATAATCAAAAATGTTCTGTTGATCTGATTGCACTGTTACCCCTGCCCATTGCCCTGGGAGTGAGTCTAGACCGGTCATTTCTATTCGGCTTCCTGGGGCACCTATAGCTCTGATAATGGAAGTGCCTGTAAAACTAAGCTCCGACCCAGATGCAGCTCTAATCGACACACCAGGATTTATCGCAACAGTGCCAGCGGTAAATTCATAAAGGCCATCAATACGATAATCCACCCCAACGTTGTGCCAAACAACATCGTTAGCTGAGGTACCGTTTTCTACTGCAATGCGGTTTTCAACATTACCGCTGATTGCTGGGCTAGACCCAAAGGCATTCAAATGAGACAAGCCAATACGAGCGGGCAATGCGTTATCACTTAACCTGACACGTTCAAAATTATTTATTGATACATCGTCGCTAGTCAGGTGCAAACCCGGGCCGGTATTCTCGCTCAACGTCACATTAGTAAACGATATTTGTGCATCGTTGGCAAACACGGCTGCGCCGAATGGATTTAAGCCAACCGCTGTATCTTCATCCCTGACTTCGCCAGCCTGCCGAATGATGGCATTGTTAAACTCAACCGTCGCGCCATTCGTTAAATGAAAACCAGCCCACTTTCCAGAATAATGCTGGCACACCCGAATTATTAATTGGTGTGACGATCACTATGCCCGTAGTTAACACCGTTATGCTTGCGCTAGCATCTGACTCAACGCCAGTGGGACCAACCGCTCTGACTTCATACGTGTAGTTAGTATCACCGGTTACGGTTGCATCGGTTAATTCATCGCCGGCTACCTTCACTAATAAGGTAGGCGTAGCGCCATCATCACCACGATAGACATTAAAGGCTACAACACCTGCAACGGGGTTTTGGCTCCAACTCAGTTCAACTCTGCTCGGCGTGGCCAAGTTTTCGGTTAAATTTGACGGAGCGGCAGGTCGCATGATCTCAGCCGGAACACCCAACAGCGGCATACCGACGGCTGCGATACTAGGTGCAGATTCATTGCCTTCCAGATCAAAAGCAGTAATTTCATACTGGTGGGCCCCACCAGCTTGCACCCCTTGATCAATATAAACTGGGAAGGCTGTTCTCCCAAGAGGAGCACCGTCACGATAAACTTGATACTCCACAACGGCCGTGTTGTCAGCTGCTGGCTCCCATATCAATATGATCTCATCGACATCGCTACCCAAAGCTTGCAAGCCTTCAGGAACGCTTGGTGCGACAAAATCTGCTGGATCAAATTGCTGACTTAACGACAAGCCGGACCTATTGGTGCTTTGAAATTTAATGTCAGGTTCGGTCAATAGAATCGTGATCGAATCATTACTAAGCACTAACGGGTTGTCATCTAGATATTGATCAATTCCGGCATTGTCAGTACGAAAGGTATTATCCAAAACGTCGTTTGGCTCTAAGCCATAAGCATTTAACGCAGGCCTCACGTACGCCAGCAGTTGTAAGGCATTGGCCTTGTATTCTTGTTCTGTTGGGTATCGCAGATTGGTATCGCCTTCGAAAAACACATTTAGATCTTGAACTGAATGCTCTCGTAAAAACCAATTGCGCAAAGCGGCATCGGTGTAGCTATGTACATGCGCGTTACTTTCATTGAAGGCTATACCGAATCGATATTGATTGTTACCAAGATCGGTACGCAGCAACCAAGTGCTATCCGTAAGGGCTGTATCTATAGTAAATTGACCATCAGCTGCAATCAGACCAGTTGAACGAATCAGTGACGGTGGGCGTGCATCCACCTCTGCACGCGCAAATTGCCTGTTTTCACTTGCGGTACCACGCACAACAATACCGGTACCGATAATTCCGCCATCCATGATACCTGTGCCGATTACACCGCCATCATCGTTAGGATCGCAAGCGCTGAGTAATAGCACCAACACAAATAAAATAGGTGTGAAGGTAGTGCTGCTGAATGCGCATAAGGCACTGGCAACCAATGATTTTATGCGATGTTGAATATTCAAGACTTAGTATCCTTTAAACCCTTTTCGCCTTTCTGCGTCATTGGCTCTTCAATGTAATAGATCCCCATACCCACACGCTTCGTATTTTTTGTACGCTTGCCTGTCGTTTTTACTCTACCCACTGCGAGAAATTGATTAAGTTCGTCCATCAAACTTTTCGCTTTTTCAGTTGAGAATTCGTTGAAGGTTTCGGCTACTTCATCTTCCACATGGCTGTATACAACTTGCCGTTGGAAGCGTCTCGTAGCTTCATCCCCTGATTCTATATTTTTAACGCTGGTGTTGAGTAAATCTGCCGCGCACTGCGATGCAATTCGCATCTGTTCGACGTCATCTTGATGCGGGACATAAGCTCTGTTGATGAGCTCTACGGTGGTGGAATTGGGCTGGCGTGTCACGCCGACTTTATTTAGCTCTTCGAGAATGGCGCCGTACGTGATATCGCCGCTGTAACGCGATACCAAAGACAGGAAGCTTCCCTGCTTCCCTTTAATTGGCAACACTTTAGGTTGTCCACTGCCGTCCTGGTAGTCAGAGTCTCGCAGCCATCCTTGAACAACTCGCTGCGCCCTATTGGGTGCTCGCTTAATGCTCAACTCTTTCTCGTCCAACAGTGTTTTGAGGCGTAAGACTTCCTTTCTACTTAAGCCTGTTAGCACTGCTGCCCGCGACACCGTCATGTCCTGACCTTCGATGTTGTGGCTCTTGTAGGCCTCTGCAACGTAGGCTTGCCGGACAAGTTCAGTTAGCTCGGCATGAGTGAACTCAAATCGAATCAGTATTCTGACAAGCGGTCGTAATATTCCTTGAACCGCTTTGGCCAGCTGGAGTGTGTGACCCGAGCTCATAGTGGGATTATTATCCCATTACAATCAAATATCAATGAATGGCGCCTAAAAAAATATTATTGCCATTTTTCAACGGCTTAGCCTGCATCAAGACACTAGAGGCCCCTTTAGAAAAAGCTACCACGGTATCTCTCTGCCATCAAAAGCGATAAACCGCCCGCTATGATGGTGTTTAGCATCGCTTAGTTGAGCAACTAACAGTGATGCTGTTTTTTCTGGGCTGAATAACTTACCCGCGGGAACATTGTTTTGAAACGGTTTGGAAAGGGCCGTATCCGTGGTGCCCGGATGCAGGGCCAATACTTTTATCGATGGTGCGATTCGTTGGTATTCAATAGAGAGCGTTTTTAACGCCATGTTAAGCGCTGCCTTGGATGCTCGGTAGCTATACCAGCCGCCTAACTGGTTATCGCTAATACTACCCACTCTTGCCGATACGGTTGCAAATACCGGATCGTTAGATTGCTTTAAGTTTCGATGCGCATGCTTAGCCAGCAACAACGTAGGCAAAGTATTTATTTGCATACTGCGATTAAAGTGCTCGGTATCAAATTGCGAAATAGATTTTTCTGGACCTTTACTTGGGTCATGTAAAAATCCTGCACAGTTAATTAACCAATCAATCTGCCCGACATGCTTCATCCAAGCACTTACCGCAGCGTCATTGCTAGCATCCAGTTGCGACCAACTCACACTAGTATTGGAGCCGAAACTGCTGATGTTACCCAAAGAGCTGGATGCAGGCGAATTAAAATAGCTTGCATGAATAGCAGAAATACTGCCCATATTAGATAAAGCACCTACCATGGCGTGGCCGATACCACCACTACCTCCTATTAACGCTACTGTTGTCATTGGCTGTTAGATCGTTGTGGTTATAAAATGAATGGACTCTCTTGAGCAACTCACTCAGGCTACTTCAAGTACATTCCAAGCTAGCTATAAATAATTGAAAACAGATTAAGCACGGCGCTTTTTCGTTAAAAGGACATCAAGTGAATCCTCATCCAGATAGTCACTAAAGCTGCTGCGGTCATAGTGTACATGGCAGCTCAATCCGGAATGTGAATCTACTGCGTCCCAAGGTATGTTGGATCGCACATTTAACAAAAAATTGTCATCGCCTTGAATGACAAGCGCATCTCCCACGATTGAGAATACGTTATCCATATCGTTCATAGAAATTACAATACGGGACAGCAATTTTTCATAAGGCGAGGGATCAAGACTGGATGCAACAGGCAATTCAAAGTCGAAACCATTCTCTGCACACCACTTCAGGCCAGCGCGCAGCTCTTGCAGAGCGTCTTCATCACCAGCAATTTCAACGCCGTCACTTTGCGAAAAGCTTACGTCTAGATTAATCATAAATTTGATAGCTGCATGATTCGATTTGCATCTAACATGGCGGCATGCATGTTTCTTGATGCAACTGCATCGCCTATACGAACAAGCATAAATTGACCATCGCTATTGGATTCGGGCAATACCAATCTGCCTTTCGCTAAGGCACGAACATCTTGCTCTCCCAAATTATGACTTAGTGGTGTTAAAGCATCGTAGACCTCAGCATTGGGCTGCGTACCATTTTCAATAACCACCTCATCAACCGTATGAGAATTAGCTTGGCCCGTAAGCGTATTGAGTAATGTTACCTCTAGTCGATTACCCTTTTTTTCTATCTTAGCTATGATCGAATTAGTAATGAACCGCACCTCTTTTTGATACAAACTTTTTAGCATGACCGGTTGCGTTGTTGCACCAAGATCACACAAAGGTTGCGTGTCCGGCGTAGTAAAGACAAGTTCATTTGCAGTTTCAGATAGATGATCAGCCGTAACACCTCCCGCATGCTGACCCAGCTCATCCCACAGCAGTATTTTACCGGCGACCTGAGCATTCCCTGACAATACATCCCACGATGACGTGACAAATTGATGGCCAATGAAGCTGGGCTCTTCCGGTAAGCCACCTGTTGCAACAAGTACTAATTCCGGTTTTAACGCCAGTATGTCTTTTGGTTCTGCATAGGTATTGAGATTAACGGTGATATCAAGCCGATCAATTTCTTGAATCAACCAGTCACTGATTCCGGCGATTTGTTTGCGAACAACGCCTTTGCTAGCTAGATTGAGCTGACCACCCAAACGAGATGCTGCTTCAAATAAATGCACGGTGTGGCCTTGCTCTGCAGCCAAACGCGAAGCTTCCATACCCGCCGGGCCGCCACCGATAACAACCACCGTTTTAGGCTGATTAGCTTTACGCTGATAATGCGAAAACATAGCCTCACGACCACTCGCCACATTATGACCACATACTGCATCCTTGCCCTGATTCACTCTATCCACACAATAACCTAAGCCTACGCAAGGACGAATACGATCCTCCAGATTTGTGCTTATTTTTGTGACTAAATACGGATCAGCAATTTGAGCCCGTGTCATGCCAACCAAATCGATAGCGTTATCGTTTAGTGCATGACGCGCTGTGGCGACATCGTTTATTCCACCGGCGTGCATGATAGGTAGCGATGTATGCTCCTTTATTTGTTTACATACCTCAAGCCCTGTGGCAGCGGGCATGCCCATCGGGGACACCCAGCCCGCTAAGCCCAAGTCATCGTAGGGCGCGCCAACTAATATATTGAGGTAATCAACTAAGGTACCTGCTTCAAGTTGCTTGGCAACTGCGATCGAATCGGCTACCGTTATGCCGCCGGGCAAACCTTCATCGCCGGTTAAACGAATACCAATAATAAAGCGTTTGCCTACAGCTTTACGTACCGCTGTTAACACATCAAGCGTTAGACGTAAGCGATTATCCAAAGAGCCGCCATATTGATCAGTACGTTGATTAACGAGCGGCGATAAAAACTGCCCTAACAAGTGAGAATGCGACAGTATCTCTACACCGTCAAAACCGCCTGCCTTACAACGCAAAGCCGCAGCTGTAAAATCTTCAACGATCCGATCAAGATCGGCAAGCTCTGCAACCTTGGGCACCGATCGGTGTGCACGTTCACGAATACCAGACGGACCCACTACCGGAAGCCAATTAGCATCATCCCAACCCGTACGACGACCCATATGAGTCAGCTGGCACATAACAGCCACACCTTGTGCTTTAACACCATCAGTTAAACGCTTAAACCAAGGCACAATACTATCGTCACCGGCGTAAAGCTGGCCAAACACCGACGGGCTATCCACCGATACATTAGTAGAACCACCAATAATTGTTAGCGACGTACCGCCTTTGGCTTTTTCTTCGTGATACAAGCGGTAACGATCTTTAGGATGACCATCCTCTGCAAAGGCAGGCGCATGCGCTGTACTGATGATGCGATTTTTTAGCGTTAAATGCCCGAGCCGAAAGGGTTGAAGTAGCACATCACTTGGTAACTCTGCACCAATTGCTGGTGTGATCGGACTTACCGATATAGATGACACTCTACTCTCCCAACCAGATCGAATTAACTTCAAGCTGCATTATCACCAGAATACGGTATTCTGTTCAATCAAAGGCACATGGAAAACGGCAGTTTCAGTCGTTTAATCACAATTCAGTTGATCGAACAGATACGAATCAATAGTCAATTTATCCTATGAGATCAAATATCGAAACGCTAACAATTGAACACCACAATGCGCACGTTCTGGTTGTCACATTAAATCGACCTCATGTGGCTAACGCATTCAACACCCAAATGGCGCTGGATTTAATATCCGTGTTCGAAGGCCTTGCAGACAATCCGGGCCAAATACGAGTGGCAGTGCTAACAGGCGCAGGGCGGAAAGCATTTTGTGCTGGTGGTGATTTGAAAGAACGCAACGGCATGAGCGATGAACAGTGGCAGGCTCAGCATCTGATTTACGAGCGAATGGCGCGTGCGATAGTTAATTGCCCATTGCCGGTAATAGGCGCAATCAACGGTGCTGCCTACGGCGGCGGTTGCGAATTAGCCGCTGCTCTTGATTTCATCTATGTAGCCGACACAGCTCGCTTTGCACAAACTGAAGTCAAGCTAGGCATCATCCCCGGAGCTGGCGGCACTCAAACATTGGCGCGCGCTGTTGGCGAACGCCGAGCCAAGGAACTCATACTGACTGGTCGAGTGTTTAGTGCAAACGACGCCGTTGACTGGGGATTAGCCAATGATACCTTTCCCCTCAATGCACTAATGCAACACACATTAGATGCCGCAACAGCGATCGCAAACAACGCACCTATTGCCGTTCGCCAAGCCAAGCGTGCAATACATCAGGGCCTAGACATGAGCTTAGCGGACGGGATGGAGTTTGAGATTAAGGCATACAATGTAACGGTACCAACAGAAGATCGCCGTGAAGGTGTATTGGCTTTTAACGAAAAGCGAGCACCGAGGTTTCAATGTAAGTAAGCAAGAGAACTAATTACTTGCTAAGCGCTTGCAAATTATCAATCTATCTCCAAGTAATAGAAGTGCGCACGCATATCATGTACTTATATAGGCACCGGTTGCAAACAATTACCTAAGGAATGAAATGAGCAGACAAGCGATAAACCTAAAAGAAAAACTAACAAAGTTCACTGAACACTGGAGTCCTAAGTCGGTAGCCAATTTTAATGGCCATGATGTGATGGTCGTAAAAGCGCAAGGCGATTTCAATTGGCATACACACGAAGATACCGATGATTTTTTCCTTGTCATCTCCGGTGAGCTAACGCTGCACTTTCGTGACGAAGATATAAAATTGGGCGCTGGTGAGATGTACGTTATTCCGAAAGGTGTTGAGCACCGCACGTCAGCAACTGAAGAAACTCACATACTACTGATAGAACCAATAGGCACGCCTAATACAGGCGATATCGCTACTGCCGCTGTAACTGAGTCGATCTAACTAAAATAGATTTAACTTTTTAAGCCGGCGCTCGCCATTCAGGGGGCACGGCTTGCACAAGGCCCCTGGCCTGTCCTCCATCTGATAGCCACTGGTTGATTGCATGCTGTACCTCCTGTTCGCCGCGCTTAGATATCGGCACATCTTGCAGATAAGGTGTGATTTGTGATGGCAGGACGAAAGTCAAATTAGCCCCAATACTGCTCGGCGCTGTGCCTGCCTTAGGTTTCTCAACTATCTCTGCAATACTGTCATCGTCACGAAATCTAATGCTCGAACGCCCAGCCATCTCATCTACATCCAAGTGCTTCAAACTAACTGTCAATGCCGACGACTGCTCTGCATGAAAATTAAGTAATTCAGAAAAAAAACGTCTAGGAATAAGATAGTCGGTTGCACTGAGAATAAACGGGGCCTCAACGATGTCAGGGGTTTGATCTATCACCGTCTGCAAGGCATGAGCAGTGCCACACAATTGAGCTTGATAAACACATCGAATCCGCTGCTGATGACTGGCTGCACGTACCTGAGCGTATTGTTCGATTTGCTCACTCAGATGATGCGTTACTAATACGATGTCATTAACGCCAGCTAGTTGCAGCGAATCGAGCATATAGTCCAAGGTTGGCTTGCCACGATGCACCAGCAGGGGTTTGGGTATTGTATCCGTGTAAGGCTGCAACCTTGACCCCCGCCCTGCAGCAAGCAACACCGCTCTATCAACACCTTGTTTCGCGATTATATTGCTCACGGCTGAACGATTCTCACCGTACTCTCAGATTTTGCGATCAATACCCGGGCTTCTGATTTGAGTTCTGGATATTGATCAATGTATTGATTCATTAGCGACTCCGCGATTTCATCCAATTGCTTTGCATCACATAGCATAAACAAACAACCACCATACCCACCACCACTAAAGCGATTACCGTAAACACCTGGAAGTGTATTGGCGATTTCATGCAAGGCGATAAGCCACTCACTACCACTTTCATAATCATTAATAGAGCTTTGACATGAAGCTTTCATAAGTTGCCCAAATGTACTCCAGTCTCCCCGCTGCCAAGCGGCAGCACCTAATTGCACACGGGAAATTTCAGAATAAACATGGCTAGCTCTACGCTTCAATAGATCGGGCAACTGTGCAAGTGCTGCTTCACTGCGGTGCTGCTCGGGAACATCACCTAAGCGATTGGCATTAACATCAAGCAGACGAGCCGCTTGCTGACATTCAGAAACTCTAGTATTGAAAGGGGAACCGGCCAGATCGCGAGACACGCCTGAGTAGCACATCAAGAAGCACACTTCAGAAATATTCGGTGGATCAACAACAAGCTGCGCTTCCACTTTGTTTACATCGAGCACGGTTAAATGATTTTGCCTTGCAAAGGCTATCGACATTTGATCTTGAATGCCATTATTCAAACCCCGATAATCGTTTTCGACACGACGGGACAACTCAACGAGCTCCTCTGCGGTTAACGAAAAACCGTTAACATCAGCCAGCGCTGATAAGTAGGCAAGAATAACCGATGAAGACGAACTCAAGCCACCACTAATCAAGGTACCAAACACAACCGCCTCGATTCCCTTATCCAACGTTTGATAATTTGCAAGCGCTGCAAACGATGCTCTAGCCATGGCATCCCAGCCATAATTGTCTTGTAATTCAGCCGAGGTAAAGACCGCCGTCTCCCAATTGCTACCATTTATGCAGCAATGAACCGTACTGGTAGCATCCATAGTAGGCCAGAAACACAATAAGGTATATTGATCAAGGCAACGAGCAAGGACCGGCCCACCTTGATGATCGACATGCGCCCCCAACGGGTTAAAACGATAAGGTGAGATAACTACTCGTGGAGCCGAAGCTTGACTGACTTGCCTCTTTGCTTGCACCAAGCAGTCATCCACGAAAGAGGACAACGTCGGGGCATGCAGGGAGTCATGGGACATACCAATCGACATAATTTGGTTAGAAGGTTGTGAATAAGCAGCGCTTATTTTGCCGTAAGCCCCACACACTAGCAACCGCGCCTTAATGGATTAAAATCGATACAGCTCACTGCCTGTAGCATTTATGCTATTTGATTAATTTTTTAGCACCACACCTAGGCATATTAACGACCGGCTTAGTGGGATTAGTAGTGAAAGTTATGTTAAACAAAAAGAAGAACTTTATTTGATTCAAGTAAACAGTGAACGTAAAAAAAAAATGAGGCAAACTGGCGGTTACTCACTGACGTTATAGTGGGCTGCCTTGTTACTGATATTTAATGGCTATGGCGCTATCAAGAAACAGTATTCTCATATAGCGCCATATACAAACAGGATTAATTCTTAATAGCCGTTTATAGCTAAGCAATTGACTTATTAAGCTGTTGCCATTACGGCAGTTGTAGGCTTGTGCAAGCCGACCACAGCAAGTACTGTTACCCCTAAAACGATGTAGTAGTAAAGATCCAAGCCTTTAAAACCCAATACAAGTGGCAACACAACAAACGCGGCACCCACCATGAAATCCACCGCTAAGTGGAACTTATACGGTAATACTTTAATAACACCCGTTTCATGATCGGTAAGAAAGGTAAGTACAAAAGCGGCTACACCTGTAACTACTGACAACCACATAGCAATCGGGTTGCTCGCACCAATACCAAGAATAAATGGCATGGCAATCAAACCTAAAGCGACGGGGTAATCGATGTACGCGTGGAATTTCTGTGAAAATAATTGCGGCATTACTGTTCTCCTAGTTCAGTTGTGCTAACTATGAGGCTTGTAATCGGATAGCGTTCCCGCCTGAGCATGCAGATCGTTCCGCATTCTTTGCTGATCGTTCTAATCAGCGATTTTTATTGGATATTCCCTATATAACGCAACTTGTATCACGTAACTACCGCTAATTATTGTATTTTGCAAACTAGAATGGAAATCCAGACAAGATTAAAAATGGACCCACCCCGTGAGGCACCTAGCCCGCATACCCGGGGATAGCTGTAAAAGCGGAGATGCGGGAAGCCATTCATCACCGACCAATATAAGTCATTAGACATCAGTTGGAAGTGAGAAGCCAGGGATCCAATCGTAGATCAGCGCAAACAACACCGCTGCAAGCAATAAGCGATACACCATAAAGATAAAGAAGCCCATTCGCTTCACTACCGCCATCAGTATAGCAATAGCTGCAAGTGCCGCGAAGAAGGTTAGTAATGCAGCCCACAATGCATCCGCAGGAATACTCTCACCCAACTGTACAACTTCAATAGCGGTAAAAGCACCCGCGGCAGCGATCGCTGGAATGCCTAACAAAAATGAAAATCGAGCGGCTTCTGCCCGCTCAAAACCTAGAAGGCGTGCAGCTGTCATCGTGATGCCAGATCGGCTAGTGCCCGGGATGAGCGCCAGTGCTTGTGCACCGCCAATAATCATTGCTGGCGATAGTTTCATGTCTTCCATGATTTTACTGCGTTTGCCTACTACATCAGCTACCCAAAGCAATATGCCAAAAATCACTGCATTCCAGGCCACCACCTTTACACTTCTGATTAGTTCGTATGCACCAGTCAGTTTGAGTGCAGCGCCAACCGCTAAAGCCGGTATCGTTGCTAAGGCAATGTAGCCTGCCATTCTCGCGTTATCCGTCATATTGCGTTGAAGCAAATCGACTGTGCCTTTTAACAAGTTGAGTACATCACGCCAAAAGTAGACAATAACAGCAAACAACGAACCTACATGTACCATGACATCGGTCACGATGCCCTGATCCGGCCAACCTGTTAACGCCGGGATCAGCATCAAATGGCCAGACGAGCTGACGGGTAGAAACTCCGTTAAGCCCTGGACAATCGCCAGAACAAAGATTTGCTCAATACTCATATTCGGTACTCAGTTCAATCAAAACACATACTCAGGGCGAATTATGCACAAATGCAGTGCTTTGTTAGTGATGGATAGCTCATACAGCTGGGCTTAACAAAGAATTACAGCTATTACGCAAAGAGTAGGCCGCCAACCCCCACTTAACTGGAGAAAAGTGTGACAGAGGCAGCGCTTGGCGTGTTATTTGACTCTAACTCAGAAAGACAGCAACCAAGCCCAATAGCGCTGGCACCGACTGAACAAAGAGTATTTTTCGCTCAGCTGTTACGGCGCCAAACAGCCCTGCCACCAGCACACAGCTTAGAAAAAAGAGTGCCACGTTCTTTTGCCATAGCGGATCACTAATTAATAAGGACCAAATCAGCCCTGCCGCCAAAAAACCGTTGTACAGCCCTTGGTTAGCCGCCATCGCTTTCGTGGGTTCAAACAAATCATGAGGAAAGCTTCTAAATATCTTAGGCCCACGGCTTGTCCAAAGAAACATTTCCAGAACCATGATGTAGATATGCAGTAACGCAACAAGCACGATAATTGATTTGGCTGCCATTAGCATTAGTTGGATTCCTATTATTGATAACGGTCGTAAACGTACATGATGTTATTAAGAAACAAGTTTAACTCAGTTAAAAAAAATTCAAACAATGCGAGATTGCTTTGAAAAACACTACACGCTCTCAAAATAATAACGTTGGCAGCCATACTGGCGAAATTAATTTCAATTTACGGTTGACACCCCTACTTTACTCTATATAATTGCGCGCCCCGACTAACAAGAACTAACGCAGACAAAAAGATGTTTTTGCTAAACAAACAAAGACGAATTCAAGCAAATGTAACAGCGCGGTTTTCACAGTTTGCTGCTGCCCTTGCTTGCACTCGTATTGAAGAGCAATGGATCTGTGCGCGTATGAGTCAGCCGATACCCGGCCCGACCTTGTTACTCGTAGCATCACGTAAAAATGATGAAAAACTAATTTGTAGCTAAGCACATTGTGCTGGCTACCCGGCCAGCCAGTTTACAAAAGCCCTGGTTGGATTATCCGGCCGGGGCTTTTTTTTGCCTCGGAAAAATAGGCATGTGAGCTAGCACTGGTATCAACGGCACCGATTCTATAGGTCGGCCCTGTGCGTTCTCGACGTTTACGCGTATCGATTACGTATGCAGATACTAACTGTGGCCCACACGCACCAAAAGGTAGCTCAATTGGCAGAGCACAGGATACACATTCTGGTGTTTAAGGTTCGAGTCCTTAACTTTTAAGTCCCTTTCACGGACCCTTTGAGCGAAAGCTCTATTAACGGCCGAAAGGCCGAACGGGAAAGCCCCCGTTGATGTGTGAAGAAACTGATTGCAACGATGTTGCATTCAGCGAAACACTATTTCAACAGCAGTGCATGAGTTTGCATGCTGTTCAAAGTACATAGCACGATCAAGATAGCGACGCGCTGTGTTTGCTTGCAAATGAGTTATGCGTAAAACGTGTAGCACACCTGCTCTCATTCACCGCCTATTAACACTTGCTTCCGCTATGCACCACGACAGCATCCACTTGTGTTCTGCGGGGCCTACCCGATATTGCAATGGCATTAACAGGGGTTGATGCTGTGTAGAAAACAGACCAACAAGGAGAGAAAACATGGTCAATCTAAATTTTTTAATGAATAAAACTGTCGTGGCGCCGTACCAACGCGCGTTTCGTATGAAAGATCAAACTGTGCAAGCGGTACTACAGCCAGGTGTTTACTGGACGTATCCATTATGGAATCGCGATGAGATTCGCGTGTTTAGCACTGTTGATCAAAAGTGCGATTATGTGCACATGGATACGTTAGCGGCGACACAGCCAGAATTGGTAGAGCGATACTTTGACGTGGCTAATCTATTGGATACTCAAGCAGCATTGGTGTACATCAATGACAAATTGAGTGACCTACTAGCACCAGGTACACAGCACTACTACTGGAAAGACTTAGCTGATGTACGCATTGAGGTTATTGACCTTGATCAAACGCTACGCGTTGATAGTGATGTCGCAAATCTGCTTAGCCGCAACCAACGACTGCGACGCGGTAGCGAATTGCTAGGTGCAACAATCAGCACGCTTGTTGGTGAACAGCAAGTCGCTATGCTATACGAGAACGAAGTGTTGCAAGAAGTACTGCAACCTGGTTTTCACATGTTCTGGAAGTTCGCACGAAAACTGCGACTGAACACAGTGGATACTCGTTGGGAAATCGTTGATGTTAGCGGCCAAGAAATCTTGACCAAAGATCGTGTGAGCCTACGAGTTAACTTGTCGGCAACTTATAAAGTAGTTGATCCCATTATGCTGGAAAACTCTGTGCAACGATTAGACACCTACTTGTACCGTGAACTGCAGCTAGCGCTACGACAAGCAGTGGGTACTCGCACGCTTGATGAATTGCTTGTTAACAAAACTGCGCTGGATAGTATGATCAGCGAAGGTGTCGACGCTAGCTTGAAAGGCATTGGTATCGAGATGGGTAGTATTGGTGTGAAAGACATCATCCTCCCCGGTGAGATGAAAGATATTCTTAACCAAGTAGTACTGGCTGAGAAAAACGCGCAAGCGAACAACATTCGTCGTAGAGAAGAAACCGCTGCAACTCGCTCACTAATGAATACAGCAAAACTGATGGCAGATAATCCGCTGCTGGTTCGCTTGAAAGAGCTAGAAGCGTTAGAAAAAGTAACGACCAACATCGATCGAATCACTGTATTCGGTGGAATGGATGGCGTTATGCAGGACCTGGTTAAAATCGACCAACGAGATTAGAAGTCGATGTGCTGGGTATCACCTGTCATTCCCGCGCAGGCGGGAATCCACGCATACGAATAACGTTTATCGTATGCTGGATCCCCGCCTACGCGGGGATGACATAACTACGCGCGATGACATGCTTACGCGAAAATGACACCTACCGCCGAAAGCCCGTTTCCATCGTAAAGTAAGTTGGGGATAGATCTTTTAGTGGTTCTTGAAGTGCTGCAATTTCAGATGCAGGCGCATGTACTTCCAGTAAATCCAGGCTGGCAATTTTTAGCGCTGCCTGCAGAAGCTCGTCAACATTGCCTAAATGATTTAGAATTCCAGCTGCACTAGTATAGCCCTCTCTACAGTGAGCTCGCTGCCCGCTGAAACTAAACCCATAAAACGTGACATCAGCTTCTGATTTAGTGCGCTCTACCATTTGCTCACCGAGTGCTTTAAATTCGTCGAGCTTTCCATCTTGAACAGTGAAGTAGGGAACCAAAGTACACACTGTATCTTCTAATGCCATTGCCTTTCTCCATGATGATGTCAGCTAAACAATATCACGGAGAAATCATTAACACGATAAGTCAAAATACATTTAATTTACAAAACGTGGATAAAATGCACCAACTACTCCTGTAGTGGGTAAAGCAACGTAATGTACTACGGCTGTGGGTTATGGCTTTAAAGAAGAAAAGTACATAGCGAGATTGTTAATATCTTCATCACTTAAACCAGCAGCCATCCCAGTCATAATGGCCGATTGACCGCCTGTGCGGGTTTTATCACGAAAGTTCTTTAGTTGATTTTTGAGATACGTTAGATCTTGTCCAGCCAAATTGGGAAACCCGGGCGCAACAGATTTTCCGTCCATGCCGTGGCAGCCCGCACAAACTGTAGCGCCAGCCTTACCGATATCAATATCACCAGCAAACGAGGCGGTACTAGCAAAGAGTGCGATACTGAGAATTAGGTATTTCATGAGTTGTCTTCTTATCTAAAGAGTATTCGAGTGGAGCAAGAATCATGCTCGCGAGTGGGCTGCGTTACACTACGTAACACTAGCGATGGACAAACCAAACCTAACTTAGTTCAAAACCTCATAAACAGTGGCTTGCAGCCACATTGCAACAACACATAAACGCCTGCATAATCAATACAGATTACCCGTCCTTTAGGAGATTTATATGAGTATCAGAATCAACGACACGGTGCCAGACTTCACTGCAGAAACCGACCAAGGCACTATCAGCTTTCATGATTGGATCGGCGATAGCTGGGCAATTATGTTTTCTCACCCAAAAGACTTCACACCCGTGTGCACCACCGAGTTTGGTGCCGTTTCTCAACTGGCCGACGAATGGGCTAAGCGCAACACCAAAGTGATTGGTGTATCTGTAGACAGCGCAGAGGATCATAAAAAATGGAAGAATGATATCGAAACGTTCTCTAAGGCCGAGGCAGGCTTCCCGATAATTGCCGATAGTGAACTAGCTGTATCTAAGTTATATGACATGCTCCCAGCGGAAGCCTATATGCCAGATGGAAGAACACCAGCACACAGTGCTACCGTGCGCTCGGTGTTTATCATTGGCCCTGATAAACAATTAAAGCTGAGCATGACTTACCCAATGACTGTTGGAAGAAATTTTGCCGAAATTTTACGGGCACTAGATGGTTTGCAATTAACCGGAAGTAAAGGCGTTGCAACCCCAGCCAACTGGCAAGTCGGTGAGGATGTGATCATCCCTCCAACCGTTAGCGATGAAGATGCCAAAGAAAAGTTTGGTTCGTTTAACGCGGTGTTCCCTTACTTAAGATTTACAAAAGCGCCTGACTAGCAATTAGCCTATCTGAGTAAATTGCTCTAACAGCCAACTCAATATGCGAGGCACAAACTTTTTGTGCCTCGCACTTTACACCAATTTTATTCGCAACGGCTATTCATCCTTTTTAGGAATCGAAGTACCCACTCGAAACACATGCCCGTCAGGGTGCCGTACGTGCATCTCGCGCACGCCCCATGACATATCCGCCGGGCCATACATAATTTCAAGCTTCTTATCCAAGCAAGCCTGATGTATCTCATCAACATTATCAACAAAGATCGACATCCAGACACCCTTATCACCAGTTTCGCCGCCCTCTGAGTCGAAGGTTCCTGTATTGGGCCCTTTGCCATTACCACCTTGACAACCTTCACACAAAAATAGTTGAGCCTCGCCCGACGCCACCGCTCCAAACCCTACAGGCTCGCCCCACTCAAAGACCTTGTGCCAACCAAAAGATTCAAACCAGCTAAACGATTCAACGATGTTAGTCACATTTAATATCGGTGAAATAAATTTAACGTCCACAACATTCTCCCAGTATATTTTTTAGTTGCTGGTATACCTTGATTTATCGAATTAAATGTTGCTCCAACAACTTGAGTGCTCGCAGATTATGCCCGCTACAGTAGGCGGTTATCCACGGCAGCACATGTGCCATTTTTGGATCAGGCGTGCCCTCTGGTTCACGACCCAGCAACGGATTTACCCAGATAACCTTTTTAGCACGGCGATGTAGTTTTTGAATCTGAGGTACTAACATGTCAGGCTTAGCCGTATCATGCCCATCACTAAATACAACGACTGTGGTTTTGCTACTGACTAAACGTTGAAGGTGCTCTGCATTAAATTGCTCGAAGCTACCCGCTATTTGCGTACCGCCCAACCAACCCTTGCCATGGTGATTCATAATTCGTTCAAAATCTTCTTCTTTTAAATGGCTATAGCCTTTGCCAATTTCAAATAGCCTTGTATTGAAGGCAAAAGCATGCGCTTGATCAAACTCGGTCATCAATTGCCGAGTAAAGCGCAAAAACAATTTTGAATAGACTTCCATGGACTGACTAACGTCAAGCAACAAAACCATTGAAGGCAATCGTCTTACTGGCTGCTTATACGCTAGTTGTGCAACCCTACCCTCATATTGCAACGCACTACGCAGCGATCGACGCATATCAATCGAACCCGTTTTATTAGAATTACGCGTACGACGCCGACGTTGTTTTCTAATTTGTTTAACCAAGCTATCCACTAGCTGCTCTATCTGCTGCATTTGTTTACGATCAAATACAAACCTAAAATCAGCTAGCGATAACGTTTTGAGATCGCCTGCACCGGTTTCACTGTTAGCTGTTTCTTTATCACTGGACGCAGCCGAAAAACCCACCAAACGATTCTGTGCACTGATGGTAGAGCCATTGCTCGAACCGGCCGTTGCATCGCCCAACTCATCGCCAACCGCATCAAGAGGACGCCAGTAAAGATCAAACAAGTTATCGAACCGCTGCCATTGGTCAGGGGTTTGGCAAACGCAAGGTTTACAAGCATGCTTAAAAGTAATTGGTGATGACATCGACCCCGCACTGGCAACAACAGCCATATCTAATATAGTATCGATACTGCAGGAATAACGTTTAGTGCGTAAAAATTCGGCAAAATCAACTAAGCGCTCGCGTAGTGTGAGCTCGCTAATAACGTAAGCCATCGCTAGGGCTCTAACAACTGCGCTTCAGCTTCAGCCTTCATTGACTCCATCAGCTTTAAGTCCTCATGCGTTTTTAACAAACAACCCATCGTGGACGAAACCAGCTCTTCATCGTTTTGAAGATCTTTAACTCCAACGCCGAGCAATGCCGCTGCCCAGTCGAGAGTTTCTGCTATACCGGGCGTTTTTCGCAGAGTACTGCTACGCAAATGTTGTACATAGTCAACCACTTGATTCGCGAGGCGCAAATCAATACTAGGAATACGCGCTACCAGTATTTCCATCTCCTTATCTTTACTGGGGTAATCAATGTAGTGGTATAGACATCGTCTTCTTAACGCATCGCTGAGCTCTCTTACACCATTTGACGTTAGGATCACCCATGGCTGGGTCACTGAAGTAAACGTACCAAGCTCCGGTACGGTTATTTGAAAATCCGCCAACACTTCAAGCAACAACGCTTCAAACTCTTCGTCGGCGCGATCAACTTCATCAATCAACAACACAACGGGCTCATTGGATGTTATGGCTTTAAACAGAGGGCGCTTTAACAAAAAGGATTCATCATATAGCGTGGACGAATCAGGGGTACCACTGGATTGTTGTGTAGATTGTGCGTTACCCAGCTGGATTGCTAAGAGCTGCCTCTTGTAGTCCCAGTCGTAGAGCGCGTGTTGCGCATCTAACCCTTCGTAGCATTGCAAACGAATCAATTCAGCGTTATGTGCGCGAGCCAAACAACGCGCCACATCTGTTTTGCCAACGCCTGCCTCACCTTCTATCAACAAGGGCTTTTGTAGGCTCGACATCAACTGCAAGCTGGCGATCAATTGATCATCAGCCACATACCCTTGGCTTTGGATACTTGCGGAAAGCGTGTTGTTGGGGGTCTGCATAAGCTCAATAATCGCATACTGAGCATCTAGAGTACACCGAGCAGCACTGGAACCAACCCGTTTAACAACAATCACAGTATGCTTAGCATCCCTGACAGGTCCTACATATCGTGACACTAAAGCAACGATCCATCACACTACTTGTGCTTGCCGAAATAGCCGGCATGAGCCTATGGTTTGTGTCGTCGGCAATTCTTGGCGATATGAGCAAAGAGGTGGACTTAGGCACCAGCTTTAAAGCCGCTCTAGCATCAAGCGTATCCGCAGGCTTTGTTATCGGAGCACTGCTCTCCGCCATAATGGGCTTGCCAGACCGTATCGATCCACGATGGGTATTTGGACTGTCAGCAACCTTTGCGGCGATCAGTAACGCCTGCTTAGTGTTGCTAGCCCCTGATAGCGAGTGGGCCATCGCGCTCAGGTTTGTAACAGGCTTTTGTTTAGCCGGCGTATATCCAGTTGGTATGAAAATAGCCGTAGGTTGGGGCACCAATGATCGTGGCCTACTAGTGGGATTATTGGTTGGCGGCCTAACGATGGGCGCAGCCCTTCCGCATCTACTCGCCTATATTGGCGGTACTGATTGGCGTGTAACAACACTAATGGCAACGGCTTTTGCGTTATTGGCAGCATTGCTGATTAGCCAAACCAAACTTGGCCCACACCACGCGCAAGCCAGCCGGTTTCAACCAGACGCTATTAAACTTTCTTGGCAAAATAAATCAATACGGTCAGCCTTTGCAGGCTACCTTGGACACGTTTGGGAACTCTACGGTATGTGGGCATGGATAAGCGTGGCACTAACAGCAGCGTTTAGCCTAAACATGGTTAATAGCGATGCGGAGCTCACGGCTAAACTTGTGACCTTTGTTGCGATTGCCAGTGGCGCATTTGCCTGCCCTATTGCTGGGGTACTGGCTGACCGTTATGGCAAAGCTCGTATCACTATCATCGCAATGACCATCAGTGGAGCCTCCGCACTAACAGCTGCAATCTTTTTTAATGGAAACCCGTGGTTACTTAGTGCAATCGTGGTTATTTGGGGTGCATCAGTGATCGCAGATTCAGCACAATTTTCCGCACTAATTGCTGACTACTGCCCGGCCGACAAAGCAGGCAGCTTAATGACCTTTCAAACGGCATTGGGTTTTGCACTGACGATCGTGATCGTGCAAATCACACCACATCTAGCTCAATTACTGGGTTGGCCAATCATGTTTTGTATTTTAGGCCTCGGACCATTGATTGGAATCGCTGCCATGAGACCGCTAAGTCAAGCGCATCGCGAAAAGACAAGCCTTAGATAAGGTAGTGAAGTTAGATTCAGCAAAGCGAGATCGACAAACGCTAGATTTGTTCAAGCAATAGCGATTGCCCTTGCATATCACTCGGTTGAGCTAAACCCATCAGCTCCAAAATTGTCGGTGCCAGCGCCGGCAAACCATGTCCACAACGTAGCTTCCAATTAACGCTATCATGCACAACGCAAGGCACTGGAAAAGTAGTATGTTGCGTATGGGGCGCGCCAGTAATTGGGTCAACCAACATATCCGCATTGCCGTGATCTGCAGTAAGTACGATGGAATAATCATTGGCAATGGCCGCTTCCCATAGCCGACCTACCATTTCATCGACGACTTCTACTGATTTAATAACGGCTTCGGGCACACCGGTATGGCCAACCATATCAGCATTGGCAAAATTAACGACTACCAAACCATATCGATCCTCACCTAGTGCAGCTTCAATACCAGTGGTGACCTCATCCGCACTCATTTCAGGCTGCAGATCGTAAGTTGCCACATTGGGTGAATTAGCCATCAATCGCGATTCACCCGGTAGAGGTTCATCTTGGCCTCCATTAAAAAAGAACGTAACGTGTGGGTACTTTTCAGTTTCAGCACAACGCAATTGTTCGATTCCAGCATCCGACACAACCTTGCCAAGAGTCTCACCCGCTTCATCTTTAGCGAACGCAATCGGAAACGAGTAACTGGACTTGTAGCGAGTCATCGTAGTTAATGAAATTGTCGCGCAATCACCGCGATCAAATTCACTAAAGTCTTCATCAGCTAATGCTTCGCTAAGTTCACGCGGGCGATCATTGCGAAAATTAAAAAAGATAAATTCATCGCCAGCATTTGGGGCTTGATAGCCGTCAAGAACAGTTGGCAGTAAAAACTCATCGGTTTCACCATTCTCGCGAGCCAATTGCAAAGCATGCTCGGGTGAGGTCGCTTCACGACCTTGGCCGCGCATGATGGCATTATAGGCCTGCTGTACACGCTCCCATCGATTATCTCTATCGAGTGCGTAGTAGCGGCCAATCACTGTTTCAATCGCACCGCCTGCATTATCAAGTGCCATTGATAGCTCGCCAAGATAACCACTAGCGCTATATTGCGGTGTATCGCGCCCATCTGTAATCATGTGCACGATGGGTTTAACGTTATTTAAGCGACACATCTCAATAAGCGCAAGCAGATGATCAAGATGACTGTGCACGCCACCATCAGACACCAAACCTAAAAGATGGATTGGGCGGTCAGCTGCTTTGGCACGTTTCACAGCGGCAGTTAATACTGCGTTTTCAAAAAAGCTGCTATCGCTTATTGCATCGGCAATCTTAACTAAATCTTGTCTGAGGATTGTGCCAGCGCCGATACTTAGATGACCGACTTCTGAATTGCCCATTTGCCCGTCAGGCAAGCCAACGGCTCGGCCAGATGCTTCGAGAAGGCAACTATTGTGTGAGGCGTAAATGCGATCAAGGTTAGGCGTACTAGCCATGGCAACCGCATTGTTTTGCTTGGATGGATTAACACCCATACCGTCCATAATAACTAACAATGTATTACGGCGTGGTGCCTTTGTTTTTGGGTTCATGACATGCCTGGGCAGGGTTAGGGCCCAAGATCATCAGGCTTAGAAGACTTAGCGGTAGCATCATCCAGATGTTCAGTGAGGCTGTTTTTATAGGCGCCCGGCACATCTTTACTCTCTTCGGCAAAGGCCTCATCAGCTTCCGCTTCTGCTTCATACATTGCATCACGTGCTTCGCTAGCCTCCTCAACACGAACCTTAACGTGGCGGGAAAAAACAATACCCACTTCAAATAAGGCCCACATGGGTAGCGCTAATAAAGTTTGCGAAATAATATCTGGCGGGGTTAAAAACATACCAACAACAAACGCTGCCACAAACACGTATGGGCGCATTTTTACAAGATCTTCTGGTGTAGTCATGCCTAGCATGACAACCAAGACAGTTACGATTGGCACCTGAAATGCAATGCCAAATGCAAAAAATATGGTTAGTACGAAGCTAAGATAACGTGCAATATCTGGTGCAAACTCGACGGCGTCTGGCGCAACCGCAATAAAAAACTTAAACACTAGGGGTAAAACTACGTAGTAAGCAAATGCTGCGCCCACATAAAAAAGCAACACACTAGAAACAAACAAGGGGCCTGCTAATCGTTTTTCATGCTTATACAAACCTGGCGCTACAAACGCCCATACTTGAAACAAGATAACAGGCATAGCTAAAAACAAACTAGCAAAAAACGCCACCTTGAACGGTATGAAAAACGTACTTGCCACATCAATTGCTTGCAATGAAGAAGCATCGGGCAAAAATCGCGACAATGGCGACGCCAACCAATCAAACAATTCTTGGCGAATAATAAAGAATGGAATAAATAATAGGCAAACAGCCAACACCATTTTAAGCAGGCGATCACGAAGTTCTACAAGGTGAGATAGAAAACCTTGTTCGCCGCCGAGTTCGTCTGCTAGTGCCATCGGGAGTTAGTTGCTACTTTGCGAAGATGTGGAATCAGAGGCTTTCTCGCCTGCGCCCTTTGTGAGTTCACCACCACTTTCTTTAACACTCTTCTGCATTTCTGAAAAATTAGATTCTGCATCCTTAAGCGCTGAAGATGTCGATTTTTCAATATCTTTTTGAGCGTCTTTGACCATGCCGCGCAACTCGTTTATCTGTTCTTTTTGATCACCGATCAACGCTTTGAGCTCGCCTGATTCGAGTTCGCGCGATACATCGCTACGCACACCTTTTACGAAACGTTGGATTTTCGACACCCAACGCCCTACCTTGCGGGCAACATCAGGCAATCGCTCAGGACCAATAACAATCAGCGCGACCACGCCGATTATCATGACTTCTGCAAATCCTACATCAAACATTATCTAGAGTAGTAAGGTTGATTAACTAGGTATTGGTTTTTTCAGAATCTTGCACAGACTCTTTCATGTCGGCCTTTTCTGCAGCGTCTTCTAGCTGAGCTTTGGCTTCATCGCCTTCTTCTTTAACAGCTTCTTTAAAACCCTTAACAGCACCACCTAGATCACCGCCTAAATTTTTAAGCCGCTTTGCGCCAAAAATCAAAACAACAATGGCCAGTACAATTAGTAACTGCGGCACACTTGGCATCATGGTAACTACACTCCTCGACGTTAATCGTCTTTAAAATCATATTTAATCATTACCGCGGGCAGCTTTTTCGGCTATTCCGGAAACGCCTTCGCGGCTAATTAGTTCTTCTAGTATGTCATCAGGGCCGAGGCCTTTGTGACTCATTAACACCAGCATATGAAACCAAACATCGGCGGCCTCAGCCACTAGGTGCTTCGTATCATCGCTTTTGGCAGCAAGTAGAAACTCTACGGATTCTTCCCCTACCTTTTGTAATATGGCGTCTTCTCCCGCTGCAAACAAGCCCGCAACGTAGGAGTTTTCGGTATTTGACTGCTTGCGAGCCTCAATTTGGGCGGCAAGTCGGCTTAAAACCGCGTCGTTAGTCATTATCAGGCAACTCGCTGGTTTTACCTTTTTTATAGATTTCAGCCGGATCGCGCAGGATTGGGCCATCTTCTACCCAGGTATCGCTCTCCAATTTACGGTAAAAACAGTTAGCTCTACCGGTATGACACGCAATACCACCTTTCTGTTCAACCGACATTAACAACACATCACCATCGCAATCGAGCCTCAGCTCCCGCACTTTTTGCACATGGCCAGACTCCTCGCCCTTATGCCAAAGTTTATTACGAGAGCGTGAAAAATAAACCGCCTCGCCACGATCAACCGTTGCTTGTAATGCAGCCTCATTCATCCACGCAAACATCAGCACTTGATGGGTATCAGCACACTGCGCGATGACAGGGACTAAGCCATCAGCGTTGAATTGCACCGCAGGTAACATGGATTGTTTTCGATAGTGTTCAAAGTTGCACCATTCTAACACGCGGTGCTTGGGTGGCAGCCAAGTAATCACACACCCGAGAACGACTTAATTGATAACGGCGTCACACGCTCTATGACTACAAGCGACGTTTTTTCGCCAGTGATGGCGTGATTAGAGCCTGACCTCAATGCCTTGGTCGGCCATGAACTGCTTAGCCTCACCAATCGTGTATTCACCAAAATGAAATATGCTGGCAGCCAGCACCGCATCTGCGCCTCCTTCGATTACGCCATCTGCTAAGTGCTGCAAATTACCGACACCACCGGACGCGATAACTGGGATTTCCACCGCATCTGAAATCGCACGGGTTAGTGGTAAATTAAAACCACTCTTAGTACCGTCCTTGTCCATGCTGGTCAGCAGTAATTCGCCTGCTCCACGCTCTGCCATATTGATTGCCCACTCCACAGCATCTAAGCCTGTGGGCTTGCGGCCACCGTGAGTAAAGATTTCCCAACGGGGTACCTCACCTTCTTGATGTACAGATTTAGCATCGATAGCCACAACAATACATTGCGCTCCAACCTTGGCGCTGGACTCATCAACTAAATCAGGATTAGTGACCGCTGCTGTATTGATACCGACCTTATCTGCACCAGCGTTCAGTAAGCGACGCACATCTTCGACTGCACGCACCCCCCCACCAACGGTTAGTGGGATAAACACTTCTGCAGCGACTTGCTCAACCGTTGCTAAAATGGTGTCGCGATTATCACTGCT